>JBILEY010000284.1:0-6947 GCA_044351865.1 Planctomycetota bacterium
GGCTGCGCTCGAGCAGGGCGGCGACGCCGGCGGCCAGCAGCAAGGCAGCGGCGACCAGCCAGCGGCGGTGGCGCACCGCCGCGGCTTCCGGCGGTGCCAGCAGCAGCGGATCGGCGTCGCGAGCCAGCGCCTCTGCCCAGCGGGCGAACCAGTGCCGCAGGGCCTCGTCGCTGCCGAGATCGAACGTGCCCTCGCCCGGCCCGCCGCTGCGCAGCACCAGCCGTTCGCTCGGCTCGTCGCCGACGTCGCTGGCGGCGAATCCGCCGACGCGCACCCGTTCGCAGTGCTGGCCGCGGCCGCGCAGAACGGCGCGCAACCCGCCCCATTCTTCGTGGCGCACCCAGCGCCCACCCGGTGCCGCGGCGAGCGACAGCGGCAGCGCCGCGGGGTGCCGAACCGCCAGCAGACGACCGCCGCTGCGCGCGAGGTTCTCGGCGCAAGCCGCCAGATCGCCGCGGGCGCACTGCGCGACCAGGAAGGCGCGGTCGTCGCGCGGCCGATGGCACGTCGTGGCGACGTCGCCGCTGAGCCCCGATTGCGCCTGCGCCTCGAGGGCCAGCGCTTGTTGCAGATCGCGCGCGGACAGACCGGCGATGGCGCGCTGCGGCAGTTCGAGCGTCTGCAGGAACACGTCGTCGCTGAACACCACGGCCGTGCCGCGGCAGGGCTCCTCGGCCAGCAGCGCGTCGAGGCGATCGGCGACGCCGCCAGCACCGCGTTCCTGGCGGCGGCACGCGACCACTTCCGGCTGCCGGCCGCGCCAGCGCAACTCGGCGCGGGCGACGAAGGCATCGACGAACAGGAACAGCGTGGTCGGGCGCATCGGTCAGGGCTGGACCAGGAGTTCGACGATCGGCGTGGCGAACGGTTCGACGGCGACCGGCTGCACGCGGCTCTTCGACACGGCGGCGAGCGGCGTGTCCGGCGTGGCCGGTGCCTGCGCGACCTGGTAGGCGCGCACGATGCGCGGGCCGATCGGCACGTCGACGAGGTTGGTGGTCACGGTGCTGCCGGGGGCGAACGCCGTCAGCACGACCTGCTGCAGCGTCGCCGGCGCGCCGTCGCGCGGCCCGTAGGCGCGCACGACCAGCACCGCCCCGCCACCGGGCGAGGTCTGCACCTGCACCGGCACGGTGCCGAGATGGCGCGGCGCCACCAGCGGCGCGGCGGTGCGCTGCACGACGATCGGCAGATCGGCGGCGAAACCGGCGCCGCCGTCGAGCTGGTCGGCGCCGAGCGAGACGATCGCCGCGATCGAAGCACCGATCGTCGTCGCCTGCCCCGCCGCATCGCGCGTCGTGAACGGTTGGCCCCAACCATCGCGCAACGCCGCGGCGCCAAAGCCGAGCCGCAGGTAGGGCCCGCGCCAACCACAGCCGAGCTGCACGTCGGGATCGCCGGGGGCCAGCGCCAAGGCGAACGCGGGCAGTACGCGCGGGGCCGGCGGGCCGAGCGGCCGTTCCCACAGTTCGCGCAGCACCTGCTCGGCATCGCCCTGTGCGTGCACCGGCAGGCTGCCGAGGTCGGCGACGAAACCGCCGACGTGCGGACGACCTTGCGAATCGACGCGGCCCGGCTGGCCGAGCAGCGCAACTTCCAGCTGCTGCAGCGACGACGCCGTGGTCTCGCGCTGCGCAGACTCCAAGGCCCCTTCGCCGGCGTAGACGGCCGCCTGGGCCAGCAGGGCCAGGATGAACACGACCACCAGCAGCTCGACCAAGGTCAAGCCTCGCATCGAGCAGGCCGCGTTCATGTCAGGGCGTTCGCAGGTCGGCGACGCGCAGGTAGAGCACCAGGTCGTCGGCGCAGACCGTGAGGGTCGGGTAGTAGACATCGCGCGGCGTGTCGATCAACCCATCGGCGCCGGCCGAGACGAGGCGCGCGTGGCGCCGATCGTCGTCGGTCGAGGTGCCATCGCCGTCGGCATCGGGGATCTGCAACAGCAACGGGCGGCCGTGGCCGTCGAACAGCGCGGCATCGGTGGGCTGACCGTAGCGCGACCACATCGGGCGCCTCGCCACGGGCACCGGCAGCGTGACGTCGAGATCGCCGAAGGTGGCTCCCGGCGCAACCAGGTAGGGACCGCGCCAACCGCGCCCGGTCGCCGGGTCGTAGGTCGGCAGCGAGCGACCGTCGAGCAGTTCGTGCACGGCGGTCGGCAAGCGGCCGAGATCCCGCAGGAAGCAGCGGCCGGTCAGGTCGCTGCGCGAGTGGCCGACGCCGACGATGGCGTCGCGTGCGGCCGTCATGCTGGTCAGCGTCGCCGCGCGCACGGCTTGCGTGGTCGCGTCGCCGGCGGCCGAAACGGCGACGCCGGCGAGCACGACCAACACGACGACGACGGTGGCCAGCTCCACCAACGTGAACGCTCGCTGCCTCGGCGACGAGGGCATGGCGGGCGTCCGCTTCGGCGACGGGCCGAGTTGGGGCATCGTGATCCTGGCTCAGCCCTGGCGCGCGCCGTTCGGCAGCGACTGGTTGAACTGCTGGATCGTGTAGTCCGACGTGCGGCCGTAGCAGTCGCTGACGCCGAGCAGCGTCGGGCGCTCGCCGCTCTCGTAGACCTTGAAGAACGCGACGTAGCGGCCGTAGTAGCCGCCTTCGTCCCCCGGGTAGACCGGCGCGCTCAGCATCGTCGTCGGCACCAGGCGGCAGCCCTGGCCGATGCCGACCGCGACGATCTGCGTGCCGGTCTCGGGGATCCAGTCCCAGGTGTTGGCGGTGGCGCCGGGCACCAGTTCGGCCGGAACGAGGCCGCGCAGCAGCAGGTACTTGCCCGAGTTCACACCGAGGCCGGTGGTGATGCCGGCACCGGCCGTCTGGTTGACGACGGCGGCGACGAGCGTGCCGCTGGTCGGCAGGTTGCGACGCAGCGTGCCGCTGTTGTTGCTGTTGGCGACGCCGGTGTTCGTCGTCCAGTCGTAGACCTCGTGGTCGAAGACGTACTCGAAGCCGCCGCGGCCGAACGACGCGCGCTGGCTGCTGGTCAGCGTGCCGACGGTCAGCGAGTTGACCAGCGCCGGGTTGCTGGTCGTCATGCCGCTGACCTGCAGGCCGCTCGCGTCGTACTTCGGCGCATAGAGGCCGTCCGGCGTGCCGTCGGCGGTGCCGGGCGCGGCCGGGGTCGAGTTCGGGTTGGTCGAGTTGCCGAGCGTGCTGGTGTCGACCAGCAGCGAGTCGCAGCCCTGCGGGAAGCGCTTCTGCAGCACGAAGAACTGCTGCAGGTTGTTGGCCAGATCCTGCTGGGTCTTGGCCGAGGCCGCCATGTCGGTGCTGCGGCCGAGCGCGGCGACGGCGGGGATCACGAGGCCGGAGACGGCCGCGATGATGACGAGGACGACGATCAGTTCGACGAGCGTGAAGCCGCGCGCCGAGGCGAGGCGAGGGGAAGGAGTCATGGGGTCGATGCGGAAGGTTGCAGGCGATCGCGCGAGGGGCTGCCGGGAGGCTCCCGGCGCCGCGGCCTGTGCAAGGCCTGTGCCCCGCCGATTCCGCCGGCCGCAGGGGTCCGGGCGCCACCGACACGGACAGCCGCTGCCCATCCGCCGCGGCGGCGTGGACAAACCCTGACCATCGCAGCCGCGGCACGCGGCCTCCACCGCCGGGCGCGGGGTCCGGGCGCGGTCCGGGCCAGCGGATTGCAATGGCGGCGCTCCGCCCCACACTGGCGGTCTCATCCCTGATGGTGTTATCCCGCCTCTCCTGGCGCATCGGCGCGCCGATCCTGCTGCTCGTGCTCGTCGAGACGGTCGCGATCGTGCTGTTCCTGCTGCGCACCATCGGCAGCGAACAGGACGAACGGTTCGAGGATGCCGCGCGCCGCATGGCGTCGTTCGTCGAGAACATCAACTTCGACCCCAAGCGCGGTCTCGCCAACGACCTCTCCCGGCTGACCGGCTTCGAGGTCTACCTCCGCGACGGCGGCCACATCCACGACGCCGACTGCCCGCCCGAGCTGCGCGCCATCCTCGAACAACTGCCCGACAACGGCCGCGTGCAGCGCCACGGCGACGCCGAGTTCGTCGCCGCGCCCACGTTCGGCAAAGGCCAGATCCTGCTCCGCCGCCGGATCACCGAACCACTGGCCGATCCGCGCGTATGGCAGGTGCTGGGCGCGATCTGGCTGCTGGCGGGCGTCATCACCTGGATCGTCGTACGTCGGCTCGGTCGCCCCCTTCGCGAACTGGCGACCCAACTGCCCCACATCGACGCCGACGGGCCACTCGCGCTCGACGCCACGGGACGCCGCGACGAGATCGGCGACGTCGCGCGCGCGTTCGTGCGCACGCGGCAAGCGCTGCAGCAGGAACGCGAGAACCGGCAGCGCATCGAGAAGCTGGCGGTGCTCGGCCGCATGACCGCAGCGCTCGCCCACGAGGTGCAGAACCCGGTGGCGGCGATCCGCATGCACGCGCAGTTGCTGCGCGGCAGCGGCCACGACGACGAAGCGACGACGATCGAGCAGGAGGCGATCCGCATCGAGGAACTGCTGAACCAGTGGCTGTTCCTGACGCGCCCCGAGCCGCCGGCCCTCGGCGATCTCGACCTCGCAGCGCAGTTGCGCACGCTGGTGACCGCACAGCGGCCGCGCGCCGAGCACGCCGCGGTGCGCCTCGACCTGCAGGTGCCGCCGACGCTGCCGGTGCGCGGCGACGGCAAGCGGCTGCAGCACGTGTTCCGCAACCTGATCGACAACGCGATCCAGGCGATGCCCAGCGGCGGCGTGCTGGCGATCGCGGCCACGCCGATCGACGGCGGCGGCGGCGCCGGGAGTCGCGTGCAGGTGACGTTCGCCGACCGCGGCAGAGGCTTCTCGCCGAAGGCCCTGCAGCACTTCACCGAGTTCTTCTTCAGCGAGAAGGAAGGGGGCATGGGCATCGGGCTCAGCGTCGCCGCCGAGATCCTGAAGGCGCACGGCGGTAGCCTGACGGCCGCGAACCGGCCCGACGGCGGCGCCCTCGTCACCGTCGACCTGCCCACCACGCCGCCCGCTGCATGAGCCACGTCCTGATCATCGAAGACGAAGCCGCGCTGGCTTCGGCGCTGTCGATCCTGATGCAGCGCCTGGGCCACACCGCGACCACCGCGGCGTCGGCGACGCTCGGCCTGCAACGGCTCGCCGCCCAGCGGCCCGACCTGGTCGTGCTCGACATCGGCCTGCCGGACAAGAGCGGCCTCAAAGCACTCGACGAGATCCGCGCCCACGATCCGACGATCCCGGTGCTGATGGTGACGGCGCACGGCAACCTGCAGAACGCCGTGCAGGCGAGAAAGGGCGGTGCGTCCGCCTACCTGGTCAAGCCGCTCGACCTCGGCGAACTCGAACGCACCGTGCGCTCCCTGCTGCAGACGAGCGTGGCGACCGTCGCCCTGCCGCCGCCGCCCGCGACGCACGCCGGGGCGGGCGCGCCGTTGCTGATCGGCTCGTCGGCGGCGATGCAGCCGGCGTTCACCGCGATCGCCCACGCCTGCGCCTCCGATGCGCCGGTGCTGATCACCGGCCCGACCGGCATCGGCAAGTCGCTGACCGCGCAGGTCGTCCACCTGCACAGTGCCCGCCAGCAGGGGCCGTTCATCACGCTGTCGTGCGCCAGCCTGCCGGAGAGCCTGCTCGAGGCGGAACTGTTCGGCCACGAGAAGGGCTCGTTCACCGGCGCCCAGCAGACTCGCGTTGGCCACCTCGACCGCGCCGCCGGCGGCACCCTGTTCCTCGACGAGATCGGCGAACTGTCGCCAGCGCTGCAGGTCAAGCTGCTGCGCGTGGTCGAGGACAAGGTCTTCACCCGCATCGGTGGCCGCGAGGACGTGCACGTCGACCTGCGCATCATCGCCGCGACCAACCGCGACCTGACGCAGGCCGTCGCCGAGAAGCGATTCCGCGAGGACCTGCTCTATCGTCTGCGAGTGCTCGAGGTGCCGCTGCCGCCGCTGTGCGCGCGCCGCTCGGACATTCCCGCACTCGCCGCCTACCTGCTCGCCAACCTGGCGCGCGATCGCCAACTGGGGCTCGCGGCCGAAACGGTGCACCAGCTGCAGCAGTACGACTGGCCGGGCAACGTGCGCGAACTGCGCAACGTGCTCGAACGCGCGGCGGCGGTCTGCACCGGTCCGGTGATCCTGCCGACGCACCTGCCGCCGGAGCTGACGCGTGGGCCCAGCGGCCAGGCGGCCGCCGGCGCCGATCCGACGACGCATCTCGACGAAGCCCTGCGCGACTGGCTCGACCACCGCATCGCCGCGGGCAAGGACTACGACGCCCTGCTCGCCGAGTGCGAAGCCCGCCTGCTGTCGCTGTTGCTGCCGCGCTACGACCACAAGCCGACCTACCTGGCGCGCGCCTTGAACGTCAACCGCGCGACGCTGCGCAAGCGCCTGCGCACGCTCGGCCTCGCCGACCGCGAAGGCGACGACGACGCCACCAGCTAGGGCCTGCGCCGGCTGCCGTGGGCGCGGCGAGCGGCGCCTAGCACCCTCACGCCAGCAGCACGCAGCTGCCGCGGGGCCCGTTCGCGAGAGCTCGCGCCAGCGCCTCCGGCACCTCGGCGAACGGGATGCCGGCAGCGATGCGGGCCCGCAGCACACAGGCGCGCATCGCCGTGAACACGGCGCTGGCGGCGCGCAGCAGTTCGTCGCGGGTGCGCACGTAGTCCTCGAGCTGCGGGGCCGCCACCTGCCACGACCCGCGCTGCAGCGCCGCCATCGCCAGCGGTGGGCGCGGTGAGGCACTCGCACCGAACGCGAGCCAGTGGCCGCGGCGGCGCAGGCATGCGAGCACCAGGGCGGCCGCATCGCCCCCGACGCCGTCGAACACGACGTCGACACCGCGCTGTTGCGTGGTCGCGGCCACCGCGTCGGCGACCACGTCCTGGCCGTCGACGAACACCTGGTGGCAACCGTTCTGGCGCGCGAGCGCGACGCCGTCGTCGCTGCGCACGACACCGAGCACC
>JBILEY010000039.1:0-20995 GCA_044351865.1 Planctomycetota bacterium
CGCACGACGCGCTGTTCCGCTTCGTGTTCGGCGATGCCGAGACCTTGGCCGAGCTGCTGCGTGCGCAGCTGTCCGACGAGGTCGCGGCGGCGATCGACTGGGCGAGCCTGCGCCCGGCCGACCGCGAGTTCGTCGACGAAGTGCTGCAAGAGCGGCGTTCCGACCTTCTGTTCGAAGTCGACCTGCACGGTCGGCCAGCGCTGCTGCACGTACTGAGCGACCACAAGTCGGACGACGAGCGCTTCACCGCCTTGCAGCTGGTGCGCTACACGGTGCGCATCCTCGACCGCTGGCTCGCCAACCACGACGGGGCCAAGTGGCTGCCGCCGGTGCTCGCCGTCGTCGTGCACCACGGCGAACGTCCGTGGGCGTCGCCGCGCAACCTCGCGGACCTGCACGATCTGCAGGGACGGGATGGGCCGGCGCGATCGTCGCTGCGCACGTTCCTGCATCCGTATCTGCTGCGCAGCGGCTTCCTGCTGGTCGACGTCGCCGCGATGGACGAAGCCGCGATCGACGCCATGCGCCTGTCCGCCGTCGGCGCGCTGACGCTGCGCTTCCTGCAGTTCCTGCGGCGCAGCGATCCTGCACAGTCCGCAGGTCTGATCGCCGGTTGGACGCACCTCGTCGCCGAGCTGCTCGAACACCCCCGCGGACGCGACGTCGTCACCGCGCTATTCTCGTGGTATCTGGCCGGAGTTCCCGACCGCCGCGAGACCCTGCGCACCGTCATGAACAAGATCGACGAGGAGAACCCACCGATGCGAAGCGCGCTGGATCTGTTGCTCGACATGGGCCACGAACGGGGACTGAAGGAGGGAGTGGATCTCTTGCGCGGCCTGCTGCTGCGGCAACTACGCGCGCGCTTCGGCGAGCCGAGTCCCGACCACCAGCGCCGCCTCCTTGCAGCGGATGCCGAGGAACTGCAAGCGATGGGCGAACGCCTGGCGACGGCCGCCAGCTTGCAGGACGTCTTCTTCGACTGAACCCGCCGGCCGCACGCCCGCTACGCCGGCGCCACCTGCACCTCGGTCGCCTTCAGCGCGACCCACACCACGGCCCCCGGTGCCAACGCCAGCTCGGCGACGGCCGCCGCGGTGACCTCCGCGCACAGCGACAGCGGCGCCCCGAGCCGTACGCGCCGCCCGTTCGGCGTCGCTTCGATGCCGGCCACCGTGGCTTGCCAGACGTTGCGCGGCGAACCGCTCGGCCGTTCGCGGAACAGCGACAGCGCGCGCGGGTGCACGGTCGCGATCGCCGGTCCTTCGATGGTCGTGGCGACGACGACCTGCGGGCCGCTCGCCACCGTGAACACGCTGTCGTGCACGGTGCCGCGCAGGAAGTTCAGCCCGACGAGGTCGGCGACATACTGCGTGCGCGGGGCGCGGCCGAGTTCGGCGGCGGTGCCGACCTGCACGACGGCCCCGTGCTCGAGCACGGCGATGCGATCGGCGAGCACGAACGCGTCGACCGGATCGTGGGTGACGACGACGCGTGGGCCGGCGAACGCCGAGAGATGCTGCTGCAACAACTGCCGCAGCTGCAGTCGCGCCGACGCATCGACCGCGGCCAGCGGTTCGTCGAGCAGCAGGTAGCGCGGCGCGGTGGCGAGCGCGCGCGCCAGGGCCGCGCGCTGCGCCTGGCCGCCGGAGAGTTCGCGCGGCTTGCGATCGCCGAGCTCGGCGATGCCGACGCGCGCGAGCCAGCCATCCGCCGCGGCGCGCGACGGCGCTGCCGCGGCGCCCCGCGCCCGCAGACCGAAGGCCACGTTGTCGCGCACCGACAAGTGCGGGAACAGCAGCGGCTCCTGCGGCAGGTAGCCGACGAGGCGCTGCTCCGGCACCACGAATCGTCCGGCCGCCGGAGCGTCGAGCACGTCGACGCCGAGACGCAGTTCGCCCGCGGCCAGCGGCAGCAGCCCGGCCATCGCCTGCACGCAGCTCGACTTGCCGGCCCCGTTCGGCCCGACCAGCGCCAGCGTCTCCCCGGCGCGCACCTCGAGCTGCAAGGTGGCGGCGAACGCACCGCGCTGCAGCGTGCCGTGCAACGACAGCGTCATCGCCGCTCCTGCCCGGGGAAGCCGTGGCGCAGCACGAACAGCACGCCGACCGAGACCGCGACCAGGATCACGCTGAGCGCGATGGCGACGTTCGGCTCGCTCTCCATCGCCATGCCGCAGGCCAGCGGCATCGTGCGCGTCGTGCCGTCGAGGTTGCCGGCGAACATCTGCGTGGCGCAGTACTCGCCGAGCCCGCGCGCCCAGCACAGCAACGCCCCGGTGCGCAGCGACGGCAGCACCATCGGCAGCGTCACCGTGAGGAAGCGCCGCAGCGGCGAGGCGCCGAGCGTGCTGGCGACGTCGAGGTAGCGGCGATCGAACGCGCGCAGCCCGGCCTCGACGCTGAGCACGAAGAACGGCATGCCCATGTAGGCGGCGGCGACGACGGTGGCGAACGTGGTGAACGGCAGGCCGATGCCGAACCAGCGATCGAGCCACGCGCCGACGAGGCCGTTCCGCCCGAAGGCCAGCAGGAGCGCGATGCCGGCCGTGATCGGCGGCAGCACGATCGGCAGCGTGACGACGATGCGCACGACGGTGCGCAGTGACGAGCGCCCCGATGCCAGCCAGACCGCCAGCGGCAGGCCGAACCCAATCGCCAGCAGCAGCGCCGAGCCCGAACTGACCAGCGACAGCCCCACCGCGCGCAGCACCGCCGGTTGTTGCAGCAGCGTCGGCAGCTCGCCCCACGGCGTGCGCACGAGCAGGCCGAGCAACGGCAAGGCGAACAGCAGCGCCGCGAGCAGCGCCACCGCAGCCAGCCCGGTGCGGGCAACCTGGCTACGGCCGATCACGGCAGCACGAAGCCGTGTTGGCGCAGCAGGGCGCGGCCGGCGTCGCTGCGGACGAAGGCGACGAACGCTTCGCCGCCGGCGCGGTTCGCCCCGCGCGCGAGCACGGCGATCGGGTAGCTGGCGACGACGTTCTGCGCGGTCGGGATCGGCACGCCCTCGACGCCGTTCACCTTGGTGTCGGTGGCGTAGACGAGGCCGGCGTCGATCTCGCCGAGCTGCACCTTGCCGACCACCGCCTTGACGCTCGGCTCGTCGGAGACCGAACGCACGGTCAGCTGCTGCGCCGCCAGGGCCTGGCGTGCGTATTTGCCGGCCGGCACGTCCGGCGCACACAACGCGACCTTCAACTCGGGCCGCGCGAGGTCGGCGAGACCCTTCAGGCCCTTCGGATTGCCGGCCGGCACGGCGATCGCCAGCTCGTTGCGCGCGAACTCGACCGGCGCTCCAGCCGTCACCCCGCCGTCGACGACCTTCTGCATGTTCGGTTGGTCGGCGGACGCGAACACATCGGCCGCGGCCCCTTCGCGCAGCTGCAGCGCCAGCTGCGGCGAGCCGGCGAAGTGCAGTTCGACCTTCTGCCCAGCGTGCTGCTGCTCGTAGGCGGCGGCGATCGCCTGGAAGCTCGCGGTCAGCGATGCGGCGGCGAAGACGCGGATCGGCGCGCTGGCGGCCACGGCTTCGGAGCCGCGGCTGCACGCGGCGGTGGCGACAACGACGGCGCCGGCGAGTGCTGCGACGAACCGCGCGGCGAAGGTCGGGCTGCGGCGCTTCGTCATGACGTCTTCACCCTGCGGGCGGTGCGCGCGGCAGTGCCTCCACCGGCCTTCGTCGCGGCCCGCCGCGACCCTGCAGAGCGCGCGTTCGCAGCCACCGCCGCCTCGCCCGCTTCGTCGGCCTCGAGCGCCGCAACCGCCTCCGTGGCGAGCTCGACGACGACGTTCGTCGCCTTGACGACGGCGTAGGCCATGACGCCCGGCTGCAGTTTGAGGTTGTCGACCGACTCGCGCGTGACCAGCGCCACCAGGCGGAACGGTCCGCAGCGCAGCTCGACCTGCGCCGCGACCTTGTCGCGCACGACGCGGGTCACGATGCCGAGCAGGTGGTTGCGCGCCGACGACACCGAGGCGAACTCGGGATCCTCGTCGATGCGCTCGGCGAGCTGTGCCAGGCGGGCCCCGTCGACCATGCGCTGGCCACCGCGCGTGCGCGTCGTGCGCAGCTTGCCGCTGTCGGCGAGGCGACGGACGGTGTCGACGCTGACGCCGAGGATGCGCGCGGCGTGGCCGAGGCGGTAGGAGACCATGCCGTGGTTCTACGGTGCGGAACCTTGCATCTGCAAGGTCGGTCCCCAGCCGAAGCTGGCGGCCCCGCTCACACCGCCGGGAACCACACCGGCCGCGGATCGTCCGGATCGCCGTGGTAGTTGATCGTGACCTCGTCGCCGGGCGCGATCGGCCGCACGCAGGAGATCACCAGCAGGCGCGCCGCCGGCTCGATGCGGAACGCGGCGTTCGCCGGGCACGCGTGGTTGTAGAGCGACGCCCAGCCGAGCGCGCAGGCGTTGTGCGCGTAGTCCCACCAGAAGAAGTAGTCGTCGAGCAGCGTGCCGCGCAGCGACTCGACCTGGCTGCGCGGTACGACCAGCACCGGCGCGCGTTCGAGCACTTCGCCGGGGGCGAAGGCGCGTTCGGCGAAGACGCCGCGGCCGCGGCCGGGGGATTCACGGACGAGCAGACCGACGGGAGACGTGGGAGTGGGCAAGCTCTGCATGGTGTGGCAGCGCGGAAGCGAAGCACGCCGCCCAGGCCTCGTCGAGCCTGCGGCTGCCCGCTTCGTTGGCGCCGTCAGAAGCCGCCGCCAGCACCGGTGCCAGCGCCGATCGCGGCGAGCCGCGGCTGGCCGAAGCCCGGCAGCAGCACGACGAAGCCCGCACCGCCGAGCGGCGAGTCCTCGCACCAGATCAGGCCGCCGAGGCGCGCTACGATGGCGCGGCTGGTGGCGAGGCCGAGCCCGGTGCCCTGCGGCTTGTCGGTCAAGTGGTCGCGCAGCTGGTGGAACTTCTCGAACACCGCGCGGCGATCGTCCGGCGGCACGCCGGGGCCCGAGTCCTCGATGCGCAGCTCCCATCCTTCGTCGCGCAGACCGAGGCCGACGCGCACCTGGCCGCCGGCCGGGGTGAACTTCACCGCGTTGTCGAGCAGGCTGGTGACGACCTGCTGCAAGCGCCGTGCATCGCCGAGCAGCGGCGGTGCCTCGCCGTGCAGCTCGAGCTGCAGGTCGATGCCGCGCTTGCCGGCGGCAGGCTGCATGCCTTGCACGCAGTCGCGCACGATGCTCGCACCGTCGACGGTGTCGTTGGCGAACTTCGCTTCGCCGCTCTCGAGCTGCAGGTAGTCGAACATCGCGTCGACGAGGTGGCTGAGTTGCAGGCCTTCCTCGTGGATCACGCGCACGAACTCGGGCCATTCCGCCGACTCGCCCGGCACCATGTTGCGCAAGATCTCGGCGTAGGCGCAGATGTTGGTCAACGGCGTGCGCAGCTCGTGCGAGACGCTGGACAAGAAGCTGTCCTTCAGCCGCTGCAGCTCGTGCGCGCGCGTGCTGTCGACCAGCAGGAACACGCTGCCGAAGTCCTGGCCGGTGCGCTGCGACGTCGCCTCGACTGCGGTCAGGTCGTAGACCGCGTCGCGACACGGGATCGCCGAGTAACGGATCTGCGGCAGCTCGTCGGCGAGCTGCGGCTGTTCGCGCAGCGCTTGCCACGCCTCGCGCGCGCGCTGGCCGAGTTCCGGCATCAGGGCCTCCCACAAGAGCCGTCCTTGCGGGTCCTGCATCGGCATGCGCATGGCGCGTCGCGCCGCCGGATTGGCGAGCACGATCTCGCCCGCGGTGTCGACGACCAACACGCCTTCGCGCAGCGCTTCGAGCACCGAGCGCGAACGTTCGTGCGCGAGCTCGAGCGACATCACCTGCGCCACCGCGTCGCGCTGGCCTTCGCTGCGCGCGGCGCGCGCAACGACGTGCACCTTCTCCGCCGCTTCGGCTCGCACCGCGAGCCGCTCGATCGCCATCGCCAGCAGGCTCGCGCTTACCATCAGTGCGGCGACCGGCGGCGGCAACGCGAACGCGAGCCCGATGGTGAACGCCACCAGGCCGACGGCGACGACGCGCAGCACCAGCCGTCGACGGTCCAACGCGAGCCGCGGCAGCGGTTCGATCTCGGCGTTGGTTGCGACTGGGCGGCGCATTGCCGGCGCTATCGAACGGCTGGGCGCACGCCCTTGATCCTGGAGCGCTGCTGTAGCCCCTGCCGGGCGGCAGCCGATGAAGCCGACTCGGAGGAACTGCATGCGCCTGCTCGAACTCTGTCTGCTGACTGCGCTGTCGCCCCAGGACCCGATCCCGGCTCCCACGGGCCAAGAAGCCCCGACGGTGGTCGCGCCAGCCCAGCCGACCGGACCAGGGACGCCGAGCGGCACCGCCGAGGTCTCCACGCCAACGGCGACAGCGACGCCGGTGGTGACAAGCACGCCAACGGCAACGGAGCCGCCGGCCGGAGAGCCGACGCCAGCCCCCACGCAGGATCCCGCCGCGGTGGTCGCCAAGGCCGAACAGGCCGGGGACTCGTTCGACGGCGACGCGCTGGTGCGCGTCACCCACGGCGACGACGAGGCGCTCGCCAACCGCGCCGTCGCGGTGCTGGCCAAGGCGAAGAAGGGCGCCGGCTCGCCGTTCTTGCAGCAGGTCGTCGCCAACGGCAAGCACGCAACGACGCGCGCGCTGGCGATACAGGCGCTGGCCAAGGCACCGGAGGTCGGCATCACGTCGACGGCGATCGAAGCGCTCGGCGACACCGACCGCCGCGTGCGCACGTTCGCGGCCGAGACCCTCGGCAAGCTGCGCCGCCCGGCGGCCGTCGAGCCACTGCTGGCGGTGCTCGACCGCACGCGCACCGACGCACCGCCCGGAACCGCCACCGACGTCCAGGCCGCCCTGCTGGCGCTGCACGATCTGGGCGCCGCCGACAAGCTGCTGCGCGCCGCCACTGCGGTGCACGACGGCAAGGCCGAAGGTGCTGGCGAAGCGCTGGCCTTCTTGCTGCAGGAACGTTCGCACGGCCTGCCGCGCAACGACGAGCTGACCTTGCTGCTGGCGGTGCTCGGCCACCGCGAGCAACTGGTGCGGCGCTTCGCGATCGGCCGCCTTGCCGAGCTCGGCGAGCGCAGTGCTTCGGCCGCGCTCGAGAAGCGACTCGGCGTCGAGAACGATGCACTGCGGCCGATGCTCGAAGCGGCGCTGCTGCAGCTGCGGCACGACCCACTGCAGCAGCCGACCGACGAGCTGGCGCGGGCCAAGGACAACGCGAAGAAGCTGTGGCACAAGGCGACCGCCTGGTGGATGGCGGCGTCGCCGACCGAACAGGGCATCGCTGCCGGCACACCGGTGGCGCTGCTGCTGGTCGCGTGGCTGCTCGGCCGCCGCCGCCGCGCCAAGGCCGCGGCCGCCGACGCCGCGGCGATGGCGGCGATGGTCGCGCCGTCCGAGGAGTACGCCGAGCAGATCGCGGCCGAAGCCGCCGAACTGGTGGCCGCCGCCGAGGAAGTTGCGCAGCAAGACGCCGCGCCAGACGAGACGACCAACGACGAGACGACCGGCGACGAAACGTTCGTCGACGCCGTCGACGGCGAACCGACCGAAGACGCGGAGGAGCCGGCGCGATCCGGCCGCTGATCTCGTGACGCCGAGCGCAGCGAACGGCTGGCGTGGCATCGCGGCGACCGCGCTGGTGCTGGCGACCCTGCCGGCCCAGCAGCCGCCGGTGCTCGCGCCCACCACCGCCCCGCGGCTCGCGTTCACCGTGCACGCTGCGTTCGGCCCAGCCGCTGTGCGCGGCGCCTTGCCGGCGCTGGTGTGGCTCTGCGAGGAGCTGCTGCCGACGCGCGAGGAGTGGCCGAGCACGCTCGAACCCCAGCACGCCTACGCGGTCGCGTGGAGCGAACAGGGCCTGCGCGTGCGCCGCACCGCGATCCGCCTCGGCGCCGACGTCGCCGCCGCCGGTGCGTGCCAGTTCGGCGACGGCCCGTCGCTGCGCTTCCAGTGCCGCAGCGACGGCACCGAGGACTGGCTCGTCCCCGCCGACTTCGTGCTGCCCGCGAGCGTGCGCGAACGGCTGCGTGCGCTCGACGCCGACGAACTCGACCACCCGCGCACGCTGGCGCTCAGCGTACTCGCCGGCCACCTCGCCGGCGGCCTCGCCGAAGGCGATCCGCGCGCCGAGATCGTGCGCCTGGGCAGCAGCCTGTGCAGCGATGTCACCTGGCGCGCCATGCCCACCGCCGACGGCGGCCTGCACGTGCGCGGCCGCTCCGAAGGGGGCCTGCTGCTGCCCGCCCTGCTGCTGCTGCTCGCCGACGACGGCCACCATCGCGACGACCCGCTGGCGCTACGCGCGTTCGCCGCGCGCGACCACGAACGCACCGAAGCGACGCGCCAGCTCGGCGTCGTGAACGACCGGGACACCTCGGCCCTGCGCGCGCTGCTGCACGCCGACGATCCGACGCGCCTCGCCGCGATCGACGCGCTGGTGCGCCGCGGTGCCGCCGAAGAACTGCCGAACGTCGTCGCCGCCGCCGACGAGGACATGCCGATGGCCTCGCTCGCCGCCGCCGATGCCGTGCGCACGTTGTGGCTGCACGCCTCGCCGGGCACGCGCCAACGCACGCGACAGGCGCTGCGCCAGTGCGCGGTGATGCCGCTGCGCGCGCTCGACCTCGACGCACTGCCACGCGACGTGCCACCGCCGCCACCGGCTCCGGTCGAGGCGACCGCGGACCGCCGCGTCGCCGTGCTGGTGTGGCTCGCCCTGTTCGCGATCGGCCTGCTGGTCGCCTGGCTGCGCGAACGCCAGCGCCAGGCGGTCGCCATGAGCACGGGCCACGTGCCCGCCTGACGACGGCTGGCGGCGGCGGCGGGCTCGCTATGCTCCGCGCCCCGCATGGCCCCACTCGCCCGCCGTCCCGCCGCGTTCGCGCTGCTCGCCTGCACGCTGCTGTCGCTGCCGACCACCGCGCAACGCCCGTTGCCGCACCCGCTCGATCGTTCGCGCGACTGGCAGGCCGCGGTCACCGCCGGCACGCACACCGAAGACGGCAAGCCGGGCCCGCAGCACTGGACCGACTTCGCCAGCTACCAGATCGACGTCGAACTGGTGCCGGGCAGCGCCGAGGTGATCGGCCGCCTGCGCGCGACCTACCACAACCGCTCGCCGGAGCCGCTGCGCGAACTGCTGCTGCACCTGCGCCAGAACCTCTACACCGCCACCGCCGTGCGCAACGTGCCGGTGCAGATCACCGCCGGCATCGCCGTCGATCGCGTCGTCGTCGCCGGCCAACCGGTCGACGCCAGCATCGACGGCACGCGCATGCTGGTGTCGCTGCCGACCGTGCTGCCGCCGGACGGCAAGGTCGAACTGGCGCTCGAGTTCTCGTTCGTGGTGCCCGAAGGCGAAGCACCGCGCATGGGCCGCGAAGGCAACGAGCTGTTCTTCGTCGGCTACTGGTACCCGCAGTTCGCGGTGCGCGATTGCGTGCGCGGCTGGGTCGCGGAGCCGTACCTCGGCGAGAGCGAGTTCTACATGCCGTACGCCGACTACGAGGTCGCGGTCACGCTGCCGCAAGGCTGGCTTTGCGCCGCCACCGGCACGCTGCAGAACCCGGCGGACGTGCTCACGGACGCCAGCCGCGAGGCGCTGGCGAAGGCGGCGACGGCGAGCGAGACGGTGCCGATCGTCGGCAAGCGCGCGCTCGAACGCGGCGAAGCGACGCGCGCGGGCACCGACGGCAAGCTGGTGTGGCGCTTCCAGGCGAAGAACGTGCGCGACTTCGCGTTCGGCGCGTGCCCCACGTGGCGCTGGGACGCCAGCAGTGCTTTGGTCGGCGATCGCGACGGCGACGGCGCGCCCGATCGCTGTCTCGTGCACACGTTCTACCGCCGGCCGACGGCAGCCTGGCGCCCGTCGTGCAAGTTCGCGCAGCACACGATCGAGCACCTGTCGCAGTGGTTGACCCCGTATCCGTGGCCGCACGCCACCGTCGTCGAGGGCATCCTCGGCGGCGGCATGGAGTATCCGATGCTGACCTTGTGCGGCGACCAGCGCGTGGCCATCGGCCAGCAGAGCCTGATCGCGCACGAACTGGCCCACATGTGGTTCCCGATGCTGGTCGGCAACGACGAGACGGCGTTCGGCTGGCAGGACGAAGGGCTCGTCGACTTCTACACCGAGCTGCTCGAGAGCGACTACTGGCGGCGCGACCGCACGAAGAAGGCGCCGTCGTCGATGCAGCAGTACGGGTTCTACGCGGCGGCGGGCCTCGACCGCGAGCCGATGCTGCGCCACGCCGACCACCTGCAGTTTCGCGAGAGCTACGGCTTCCTGTGCTACACGAAGCCGGCCGCGGTGCTGCAGCAGCTGGCGCGCTGGCTCGGCGAAGACAAGGTCACCGCTGCCCTGCGCGACTACGCGCAAGCCTGGCGCTTCGCGCATCCAACGCCCGAGGACTTCTTCGCCAGCATGAACCGTTCGCTCGGCCAGGACCTCGACTGGTACTGGAGCACGTGGTGGACGACGACGTGGACGCTCGACCACGCCGTCGGCGAGGTCACCAACGGTGAACAGGGCGCCACCGTCGTGATCCGCGACGAGGGCCGCGCGCCGCACCCGGCGTTCGTGCGCGTGCGCTTTCGCGACGGCACCACGCAGGACGCCGAGGTGCCGGTCGGCACGTGGCTGGCGGGTGCGACGACGGCGACGCTGACGTTCGGCAAGCCCGTGGTCGAAGTGACGATCGATCCCGAGCTGCGCACGCTCGACGTCGACCGCGACGACAACCGCTGGGTGGCGAAGTGAACGCGCCGCTGCCACCGCCGACCAACGCCACGGCACCGAGCCCGCGCGGCTTCTGGCAGCACGTCGTCAGCAGCCTGCGCGGCGAGCAGCACGACTTCACCAAGGGCAGCCTGCACACGGCGATCCTGCTGCTGGCGGTGCCGATGGTGCTCGAGATGGCGCTCGAGTCGACGTTCGCTCTGGTCGACATCTGGTGGGTCAACAAGATCGACGACGGCTGGTTCGGCGCGACGCCGACCCATGGTGCGGCGGTCGCCGCGGTCGGCGCCACCGAAGCGATGCTGTCGATCGTCTTCGCGGTGGCGATGGGCCTCGCGATGTCGGTGACGGCGCTGGTCGCGCGCCGCGTCGGCGAGAACGACCTGCACGGCGCGTCGCTCGTCGGCGGCCAGGCGATCGGGCTCGGCCTCGTCGTCGGCGCCGTGCTCGGCCTGCCGGCGCTGATCTGGGCCCCCGAGCTGCTGTCGTTCATGACCGAGGGCAAGCAGGACGTCGTCGCCGTCGGCAGCGGCTACGCGCGCTGGGTGCTCGGCGGCAACGTCATCGTCACGCTGCTGTTCCTGCAGAACGCGATCTTCCGCGGGGCCGGCGATCCGATGCTGGCGCTGAAGACGCTGGCGGTGGCGAACGGCGTCAACCTGGTGCTCGACCCGTGCCTGATCTTCGGCCTCGGTCCGTTCCCCGAACTCGGCGTCACCGGGGCCGGCGTCGCCACCTGCATCGGCCGCAGCATCGCGGTCGTCTACCAGTTCTGGCTCTTGCGCCGCGGCCGCGGCCGCATCCGGCTCGATCGCCTGGTGCGCTTCGATGCGGCGCCGATCCGCCAGATCCTGTCGCTGTCGCTCGGCACCATCGGCCAGTTCCTGATCGGCACCACGAGCTGGGTCGCGCTGATGTGGATGGTCGGCCAGTTCGAAGCCGCGGTCGCCGCCGGCTACACCACCGGCATCCGCATCTTGATGTTCGCGCTGCTGCCGGCGTGGGGCATCAGCAACGCGGCGGCGACGCTGGTCGGCCAGAACCTCGGCGCCAAGCAACCGGACCGCGCCGAACGCGCGGTGTGGCTGACCGGCATCTACACCACGGGGTTCCTCGCCATCGTCACGCTGGTCATGGAACTGCTGCCGTGGCCGATCGTCGGCGAGTTCACCAGCGATCCGGACGTGCAGCGCCACGCGGTCGCGACGCTGCGCATCCTGGCGTCGGGCTACGTGTTCTACGGCTGGGGCATGGTCGGCATGCAGGCGTTCAACGGGGCCGGCGACACCAGGACGCCGACGTGGATCACGTTCTGGTGCTTCTGGGTGCTCGAACTCGGCCTCGCCGGCATCGCCGCGTTCTGGCTCGGCTTCGGCCCGCACGGCGTGTTCTGGTCGATCCCGATCGGCGAGTCGGTGTTCGCGGTGCTGGCGATGCTGCTGTTCCGCCGCGGCACGTGGAAGACGGTGCAGGTGTAGCGGCGGCTACACCACGACCATCACTTCGGACAGCGGCCGCCGCTGCATCGCCGCCACCGGCACTTCGCACGCGTCGGCGGCGTAGCCGACCGGGATCAGCAGGAACGGCCGCTCGTGCGCCGGCCGGCCGAGGATCTCGCCGAGGAACGCCATCGGGCTCGGCGTGTGCGTCAGCGTCGCCAAGCCCGCGAGCTGGGCCGCGGCCAGGAACATGCCGCACGCGAGCCCGACCGACTCCTTCAGGTAGTAGACCTGCCCACCGTCGTCGGTCTTCGTCAGCTGGAAGACGACGACGAGCCACGGCGCCACCGTCAGGAACTCCTTGTGCTCGTCGGTGCCGAGCGGCTCGAGGTCGCGGCGCCATTCGTCGTTGGCGCGGCGTCCGTAGAACTCGCGCTCCTCGGCTTCGGCAGCGGTGCGGATGCGCGCCTTGATCGCCGGATCCTGCACGCAGACGAAGCGCCACGGCTGCTTGTTCGCCCCGCTCGGCGCACTGTGCGCGCAGCGCACCAGCGCTTCGAGCAGCGCGCGATCCACCGGGCGATCGCTGAACTGCCGCACGCTGCGCCGCCGCTGCAGCGCCTGCTCGAACGCCGCCACCGCGGTCGCGCCATCGGGCACCGGCACGTGGCGATCGACGTACGGCACGAAGCGAGGGGCGGTCATCGTGCCATCGCACGCGCCCGCCCCTCGCTTCGTCAAGCTGCGCCACGCCGTTCGGTCATGGCGCCGCGGCCGATCGTTCGCTCACTGCACGTCGATCACCGTCGGCGTGCTCAGCTCGAAGCCGCTGCCACCGAGGCCGACGGCCTGGAACAGCACCTTGCCGGTCCACATCGGCGGGATCGCCATCGTCGGGAACGAGCCCCACGGGCCGAAGATCGGGCCCCAGCTGATCAGGCTCGGCACGTAGAGGTCGGGGAAGCACAGCAGCGAGAACGGGGCCGCCGGGAACGAGCCGGGCACGACCGGCGGCACCAGTTCGATGAACACGATGCCGACCGGCCATTCCGAGCCGTAGTCGATCTGGTTCGAGCCGAACGGGGCGCCGAACGGGAACACGTTCATCACGTGCTGCTGCGGCTCGAGCACGTGGCGGTGCGGGCGCGCCAGTGCCAGGCCGTTGATCCAGCTCGGGGCGCCGACCGCGGTCGAGGTCGGCCGGATGCCGAGCTGCGGGCCGAACGTCGGGCCGCCGCCGCACGGCGTGCCGGTCGGGCCGCACAGCGTGTTCCAGATGTTGCCGCCGCCGAGCGTCGTCAGCAGGCTGGCACCGGTCATCGTCTCGGTGGCGAAGATCAGCGTCGGCACCACGAGCGCGACGCCGGTGCAGGTCGGGATCGTGACCACCGGCGCCGTCAGGTCGATCTCGAGCGCTTCGAGGTCGACGGCGTTCGGCACACAGCCACCGAAGCGGTTGCTCACGCCAGCGGCGACGACCATCGCGTCGACCTGGGCTTCGGTGTAGACGACGACGGCGCTCGCCGGCAGCGCGTTGGCGATGCGCAGGTCGGGCGTGAAGGCCAGGAAGCCCGGCGGCACGCAGACGATGTCACCGTCGCGCACCAGCGTGCCGCCGCACAGCAGCGGGCAGAAGATGTCGGCGTCGAGCGAGAAGTAGACGCCGAAGTTCGGGCCGAACGCGATCGCGTCGACGTCGAGCGGCGTCGCCGGCGGCAGGCCCAGCGCGATGGCGAACTGCTCCTGGCGCATGAAGTGCTCGACCTGGCCGTCGCCGAGGCCGTTGCGCACGATGCGGGCGACGTCACCGGGGCGGAACGGCGTCGCGCTGACGTTGTTGCCGATCGGCGCCGTCACCGACCAGAACACGTCGCGCTGGTCGTGGCCGCCGGCAGCCGTGACCGTGGCCAGCGGCGCCAGGATGGCGTCGATCGGGCCGAACAGCGTCGGGTTCCAGTAGAGGCCGTCGGCGTTCTCGTCGCCGGCCATCGTGTGGTAGGCCGTGCGCGGCGTCCACTTCTCGGCCGAGGTCGGGCACGCGCCGAGCGAGTACTTCACGCTCGCCATCTCGTTCGGCCGCAGGGTCTGCAGCACGGTGCCGCCGCTGCCGGACAGCGTCGACTCGGTGCTCGAGAAGGTCAGCAGCAGGTCCGGGCCCTGTGCGGTGAGGGACGCGGCCAGCAGGCTCGCGGAGAGAAGGGAAAGGGAGCGGGAGGTCATGGTGTCCTTGGGGGGTGCTTTGGGTGACTTGCTTGCCCTGGAAGGACCGTTCCCGCCGCCGCGCACGCGTTCGGCGCGAAAAATCTCGAGGCCGCCGCCGGACCGCAACCGACCGGCGCCCACCGCGCCCCGAAGCCCCCTCCGGAAACGGCGAACGGCCACCCCCACCTGCGTGGGAGCGGCCGTCCGGAGCGAACTGCGGCAGACGTCGCGGGCTCAGTTGATGTCGATGACCGCCGGCGTGCTCAGCTCGAAGCCGCTGCCACCGATGCCGACGCTCTGGAACAGCAGCTTGGTCGGCGGCAGCGCCGGCGGGATCGCCATCACCGGGAAGCTACCGAACTGGCCGAACACCGGGCCGTAGGGGATCAGGTTGATGGTGTAGATGTCCGGGAAGCACAGCAGCGAGAACGGGAAGGCCGGCAGCGACTGCGGCACCGGCATGCCGACCAGTTCGACGAACACGAAGTTGGCGGCGAACGGCGAGTTGTAGTCGACGCGGTTGAAGCCGGCCGGCGCACCCAACGGCACGTTCATCACGTGCTGCTGCGGCTCGAGCACGTGGGTGAAGGCGCGGCCGAAGGCCAGCGCGTTGATGAAGCTCGGCGAGCCCATGGCGGCCGTCGCCGGCCGGATGCCCATCTGCGGACCCATCGTGATGCCGCCGCACGGCATCGCCGCCGGGCCACAGAGGTGGTTGTAGATCTGGCCGCCGCCGGCCGTCGTCAGCAGGCCAGCACCGGTCGTGGTCTCGACCGAGAACACGAAGTGCGGCGCCTGCACGGTCGTGCCCGGGCACGGGAAGGTGACGCCGACCGCACCGTTCCAGTCGAACTCGAGCGACTCGAGGTCGATGGCGACGTTGACGCAGTTGCCGAGGTGGTTGGCGACACCGGCGTTGATCACCATCGCCTGGATCTGGGCTTCGGTGTAGACGACGGCGGCGCTGTTCGGCAGCACGGCGCCGACGCGGAAGTCGGGCGTCCAGGTGATCGCCCAGTCGGGCACGACCAGCACGTCGCCGTCGCGCACGAAGGTCGGGCCGCAGAACGTGTTCGCCCCGATGTCCTGGTCGAGCGAGAAGTAGACGCCGAAGCCCGGCTGGAAGGTGATCGCGTCGATGTCGATCGGCGTGTTCAGCGGCAGGCCGAGCGCCTGGTTGAACTGTTCCTGGCGCATGAAGTACTCGACCTGGCCGTCGAGCAAGCCCTGGCGCACGATGCGGCCGACGTCGCCCGGCCGCAGGCTCGGCGCCCCGGCGACCACCGGGCCCATGCCGACCTCGGGCGACCAGAACACTTCGCGCAGGTTGGTGCCGCCGACCGCCGTGGTCGAGCCGAAGCCGACGCACAGCGCGTCGATGCGGCCGAACAGGAAGGGCGCGAACAGCGTGCCGTCGCCGTTCTCGTCGCCGGCCATCGTGTCGAACGCCGTGCGCGGCGCCCACTTCTCGGCCGACGGGTTGGCGCACGGGCCGTTGCTCCATTCGAGGTAGGCGATCTCGTTCGGCAGCAGGCGCTGCAGCACGGTGCCGCCGCTCAGCGACAGCGTCTGCTCCTGCTGCGAGTAGGTGACCATCATGTCGGGACCCTGCGCAGCGGCGGTGGCGGCGAGCAGCAGGACGGGGAGGACGCGGCGGTTCATGTTCGGTTCTCGGTAGGGTGGTTGGTGTCTCTGCCCTGGAAGGACCGACGCCGGCCGAACGCACGCGCTCAGCGAAGAAATCCGCGGGTGGCCCCTCGGCGACTGTCGCCGGCACCGGCTCGGCGCTTCCCTACCGGCATGCGTTGCCACCCACCGTCGTTGCTGATCCCGGCCGCCCTGCTCGTCGCCTGCGCGACCACGACCCCACCCGCGCCGTGGCCCGCCGTCGCCGCCGACGCACTGACGCCGGCGCAGCAGACGCAGTTCGGCAAGGCCCTCGCCGCGCGCGACGAACTCGGCAAGCGCCTGCTCGGCGCGCTGCAGCAGGCGCTGGCGAACGGGGCCCCGGCGGCGATCGCCGTCTGCAGCGAGCAGGCCCCCGGCATGGCCCAGGCGGTGTCGGAGCAGCACGGCCTGCGCATCGGCCGCACCGCCCTGCGCCGCCGCAACCAGGACAATGCGCCGCCCGCCTGGCTGCCGGCGCTGGCCGCCGACACGCTGGCCGGCCAGTTCGCCGGTCCGCGCCGCGAACTCGGCGTGCTGCTGCCGATCCCGACCATGCCGCTGTGCGTGCAGTGCCACGGCCCCACCGAGCAGCTGGCGCCCGGCGTTGCCGCGGCACTGGCGCAGCGCTACCCGCACGACGCAGCGACCGGCTTCGCGCCGGGGCAGACGCGCGGCTGGTTCTGGATCGAAGTGCCCGCCGGTGAATGACGCGGTGGCGATCGAGGCGATGGCCGGCGCGCGCCAGACGACCACGAACACGCGGTGGCCGGCGCGAGCTCCCTTCGCCATGATGCCGCCGCGATGAGCGAGGAGCGACCGAAGCCCGGCAGCCTGCCCGACGAGCTCGAAGACGAGGTGCTGCGCATCCTCGAGGGCAGCGACGAGCAGCGCGACCTGGCGCTGCGCGAACTGCTGGCGCGCCACCCGCAGCACAGCCGCACCGTGCGTTCGTGGCTGGCGGCGGCCGGCGTCGAGCGGAACGAGACGGTGATCAGCACCAGCGGCGGCACCGGCAACGGCAACGGCATCGACGACAGCGGCGAGTCGCTGCCGCTGCGCCTGGGCCACTACCTGCTGACGCACAAGCTCGGCCGCGGCGGCTTCGGCACCGTCTACCGCGCCGAGCAGCAGGAACCCATCCGCCGGCAGGTCGCGGTCAAGGTGCTGAACCCGGGCATGGACTCGCGCGAGGTCCTGGCCCGCTTCGCCGCCGAGCGCGAAGCGCTCAATCGCATGGACCACCCCGGCATCGCCCGCCTGCTCGATGCCGGCTCGACGCCGAAGGGCCGCCCGTACTTCGTCATGGAGCTGGTCGCCGGCCCGCCGCTGGCGACCCACTGCCGCCATCGGCGCGTGCCGCTGCGCAGCCGCGTGCAGCTGTTCCTGCTGGTGCTCGACGCGATGCAGCACGCGCACCAGAAGGCCGTCGTGCACCGCGACCTCAGCTCCAACAACGTGCTGGTCGCCGAGATCGACGGCAAGCTGCAGCCGAAGGTCATCGACTTCGGCATCGCCAAGTCGCTGAGCAGCCCGCTGCTGCAGGGCGGCGCGATGACGTTCGCCGGCACGCTGATGGGCACGCCGGAGTTCATGAGCCCCGAGCAGGCCGCCGGCAACGTCGACGACCTCGACACCCGCGCCGACGTCTACGCGCTCGGCGTGCAGCTGTACGAACTGCTCGCCGACCAGCTGCCGATCCCCGGCGTCGTGCTGCGCGCCCAGGGCCTCGCCGGCATCGCCAACGTCGTGCGCAGCTACGTGCCGGCACCACCGAGCCAGGTGGCGCCGGCCGAACGGCGGGCGATGCTGCGCGGCGACCTCGACGCCATCGTGCTGAAGGCGATCGCGAAGGCGCCGGACGAGCGCTACGGCAGCGTCGCCGAGTTCGCCGCCGACCTGCGCGCGTTCCTCGCCGACCAGCCGGTGCGGGTGTCGAGCCCCTCGCGCTGGGCGCGGCTCGCGAAGTTCGTGCGCCGCAACCGCGCGCAGACCGTCGCCGGCCTGCTGCTGGCGGCGGGCGTCGTCGCCGCGTTCACCGCGATCATGGCCGCGCGCGACGAAGCCCAGCGCGCCGCGGACGAAGCCGAACGCATGCGCATCGCCGCCGAGAAGCGCGCCGACGCCGGCTTCAACCTGCTCGCCGGCGAGGACCTCGTCGACCGCGCACTGGCTGCCGAGTGCGCGCTGCCGCCGCCATGGCCACAGCACGAAGCGCTCTACGTGCAGTGGCTGCGCGACTACGAAGGGCCGATGCAGCGCCGCGCCGACGAGGTGGCGAAGGACCTGGCGACGCGACAGCGGCTCGCGACGTCGCCGATCGACGATGCCGAGGCAGCCCAGGCGGTGGCCACGTCGCGCTATCTGCACCAGGCACTGCAACGCTTGCAGAGCCACCTGCAGCAGGAACTCGGGCCGAACGGCTGCCGCGCACGCGTGCGCCGCCGGCTGGCGATGCTGCAGGCGCAGTTCGCCGACACCGATCCGCTGCACACGCAGGAAGCGTGGCGGCAATGCAACGAAGCCCTGCGCAGCGAGCCCCATCGCCGCCGCTACCGCAACCTGCGTCTGCGACCGCAACCGGGCCTGGTGCCGCTCGGCCCCGATCCGGCGAGCGGTCTGCTGCTGTTCCTCGACCTGGCGACGCATCGCCCTGGCGCGCCGCTGCCGGTGCACGGCGACGGCCCGACGCTCGGCCCGATCGACGCCGACTGCGGCATCGTGTTCGTGCTGGTGCCGCCGAACCTCGTGCAGCTCGGTGCCCGCCGCGGCGACCCCGGTAGCTTCCGCAACGACGAGTACGCGATCGACGGCGAACTCGATGGCGGCGGCCTGACGCTGGCGCCGTTCCTGCTGGCGCGCACCGAGATGACGCACGGCCAGTGGGCGCGGCTCACCGACCAGAAGCCCGCCGACGATCCAGGCCTGCCGGTGACCGACGTCGACCACACGACGGCCCAGCAGTGGCTCGTGCGCTTCGGCATGACACTGCCGACCGAGGCGCAGTGGGAGTACGCGTGCCGCGGCGGCACCGGCACCGCGTGGTGCGGCGGCCAGCAGCCGGCGGACGGCGAGCCGTTCGGCTGGCTGCACGAAGGCCCGATGTACCCGGGCCAGAAGCGGCCGAACGGCTACGGGCTGTTCGACCTGCACGGCAACGTCGCCGAGTGGTGCCTCGACGAATGGCTCCCCTACCGCGAATCGCGGCCGCGCGCGCACGACGGCCTGCGCGAGCCGCGCGAGCGCGAACGCGGTTCGGCGACGCCCCTGGACGACGGGCCACGCGAACGCGTCGTGCGCGGCGGCTCGTGGATGAGCGGCGAACGCAGCACGCGGGCGACGGCGCGCGACTGGCGGCCGCCCGACTGGCGCGACAACGGCATCGGCGTGCGTCCGGCGCGTTCGCTGCTGCCGTGACGCGGCGGCCGCGGCGCGGCGCCAGCGCTCGCGTCAGGAACCGCCGCGGGACGCGCCAGCGGGCGCAGCCACCGGGAACGCCGTCGACCACGGCGGTGCGCCGATCTGCTTGCGCGGCGGTGCCTGGTAGCGCACCACGCCGGTCTTGCCGTCCTTCTCGTGGACGGCCACCGCCGGCGCGTAGCCGAGTTCGATCGCGCGCAGGAACCAGCGCTTCGCTTCGCCCTCGTCCTTCGCGACGCCGCGGCCGAGCTGCAGCATGCACGCGAGGTAGTAGCAGCACTCGCCGTCACCTGCCTCGGCGGCGGTGCGCATCGACGACGCGTACGGAGCGAGGTCGATCACGGCACCACTGGCGAGGCCGAGGCGCACGATGCCGCGAACGGCCCACGGGTCGTCCTTCGCCAAGCGGTAGGCCTCCAGTGCCAGGCCCGCGTCGACCGGCTTGCCGCCGCCGGTCTCGAACACGAGCCCGCACAGCTGCGCGGCGCGGCCGCCACGCTGGGCGCGCGCCACCGCGTTCTGCAGCGCCGCGCCGTACTCGTCGTCGGAACGCCGGCTGCCGCGATAGAGCCCCAGCATCAGCATGTTCTCGTGCGCGGCCTCGCTGCCGCGCGCCATGCCGCGCCCGAACCAGTCGGCTGCCGACTTGATGCGCGTCTTCTCGTCGGCGGCGTCGACCTCGCCGACCATGCTGAGGATGCCGAGTTCGTTGTAGGCATCGCCACTGTGACCGACCGCTGCCTGCGAGCCGGCGACCATGGCCAGCATGCGCGCCGCGTCGTGGCGGCCTTCCGCCTGCGCCTGCTTCCAGAAGGCGATCGAGTCGCCCGGGTGCGGCGTCTTCTCGACCCCGTAGACGTAGCCCGTCGCCAGCAGCACGGCGAACGTCGCCGCCCACGCCGCCATGTGCACGAGGTTGGTGCGCACCGGCGAGCCCGCTTCCCAGCGCGCGTTCAGCCGGCCGAGCGCGCCGCTGCGCGCGATGCGATCGAGCCACTGCACGCAGCAGTTCAGGATCGGCACCGGATACAGCTTGGCGTAGAGCTCGGGCGCGCCGAGCCAGCCGAGCACTTCGTAGACGACGATGTAGCCGAGCCCGTAGCCGACGCCGAACAGCGTGCGGCCGACGTTGCTGCGCGGCGACGTCGACGGATCGGTCATCAGCAGGTGCAGGCCGAGGAACGCCGCCGCCGGCAGGTTGGTCGCGCCGAACAGGTAGACGCCGGTCCACCCCGTATAGATCAGGTTGACGGCGACCATCGCCAGCGCCGCCGCGAACGTCATCAGCGTCACGCGGAAGAACCACTGCACGACCATGCCGAGGCCGAACAAGAACAGGTAGATGCCCGGCACCTCGATCGTCGTCGCCAGTTCCTTGACCCACGTCAGGTCGCTGCTGCCGGTGGCGATCAACACCGTCGCCGCGCAGGCGAGGCCGAAGCCCGACGGGTTGAACACGTGCGTGCGCCGGCCGTCCTTCGTCCACTTCAGGAACTCCTTGCCGAGCAGGCCGAGGCTGACCATCGCGAAC
>JBILEY010000285.1:0-6929 GCA_044351865.1 Planctomycetota bacterium
TTGCGCGCTGGAATGGCAGCACGTGGTCGGCGCTCGGCAGCGGCATGAACAATTCTGTCTTTGCCCTGACCGTGCTTCCGAACGGTGACCTGGTGGCGGGCGGCAACTTCTCGACCGCCGGCGGCACAGCCGCGAACTCCATCGCGCGCTGGAATGGCAGCACCTGGTCGGCGCTCGGCAGCGGCATGAACGGCTTTGTCCGTGCCCTGACCGTGCTTCCGAACGGTGACCTGGTGGCGGGCGGCAACTTCTCGACCGCCGGCGGCGTCGCCGCGAGCCGCATTGCGCGCTGGAATGGCAGCACGTGGTCGGCGCTCGGCAGCGGCATGGACGGCTCGGTCCTTGCCCTGACCGTGCTGCCGAACGGCGACCTCGTGGCGGGCGGCTTCTTCTCGACCGCCGGCGGCACCGCCGCGAACAACATCGCGCGCTGGAATGGCAGCACGTGGTCGGCGCTCGGCAGCGGCATGAACAACACGGTCAATGCCCTCGCCGTCCTGCCGAACGGCCAACTCGCTGTCGGCGGCAACTTCCTCACCGCCGGCGGATCCGTCTCCGCCTACTTCGCCCGCTACGTATCAACCTGCCCCGCCACGGCCGTCCCCACCGGCACCGCCTGCCCCGGCTCCGGCGGCCCCAACACCTACACCGCCACCAACCTGCCCTGGATCGGCACGACCTTCCGGGCCCGCAGCACGACCATCCCGTCGTTCGCATTCGTCGTCGTCGCCACCGGCTTCAGCCTGACCAGCATCCCGCTGGCCAACCTGCTGCCGCTGAGTCCACCCGCGTGCAACCTGCTGGTCACGCCGGACATCTACGAGTGGACCGTCTCCAACGCCGGCACCCTCGATACGCAGCTGGCCATCCCCAACAGCGCGGCCCTCGCCGGCCTCCAGCTACACCAGCAACTCGTGCTGCTCGAGGTCGACCAGAGCCTGGTCTTCCTCGAGAACACCAGTAGCAACGCCCTTACCCTGACGATCGGCGCCTTCTAGGAGTCTGCGCCAAAGGCCGAGAGTCCGTGGCTGAGCACGCCGCGCCTTGGCGCCGTCGTCAGCAATGCTCGAGTCGGTCAGCAGCAGGTGGGGCGTGGCCAGGATCGGGTCGCGCACGCTGCACTGCTGCACGGGGCTTGGCACCTTGGGGTCGCTGTGCGGAGGTCGCTGGTCGAAGAGATCGCCGACTTCCAGCGGGTCGACAGCTACTTCCGCATCTCCCAGGCGCTCGTTGATTCCCTGGCGATGATTCGCGAGTCCGATCGTGAGTTCGCCGAGGCGCTGATCGCCCGCATGAAGGACGAGAAGTGGGTGCGTGCCGCCAAGGCGGCTGGGCCTTGCGAGCCGAGGGACTTCTTTGGGTGCTGACATGGAATCCGATCCCCAGCGCGCCGCTCGTGCGTTCGTCGAGCGATGGGACAAAAGCCACATCGACGGGGCGGAGCTCTTGGCTGCCGTGCGCCACGCTTGCCCCGAGGCTTCGAACGACGATCTGCGTGCGGCTTGCGACACCGTAGCTCGTGGTCGCCCGACCATGGCTTCCGCGAATGCGGCCGCGGCTTTCTGCCAGCTCGCGGGACTCGGGGACCCGCTGAACACTGCCAACAAGCTGTTCAACGAGTCGGATCGCCAGCTGACGGAGCCGCAGTGGTTCGCGTGGATCGCCGGCTACTCCTACAACTGGATCTGCAACTCTGGGCTGCGGGCTTGCTACTTCGCTTTCGACGACCGTCAGTTCGCCGATCGCATTCGGGTCTACGAAGCCATGGGTGCTTCGAGCGCGGCTCAGGTTCTGCGCGAGGCCGATCGAGCGTTCGGTGACTCCGGGCCGGCGCCGACGGGGGAGGGGCGAGGAGCCGCGATCTCGGACGAGCTCAACGAACGCCTCGATGCCCTCTTGAGTCGGTTCTCCGCGTGCGGAGACGAGATCTTCACCCGTGCCTTCTTGTATGCCCTGGAGCACCCGTCCGACTTCCTCGGGCTGGCGGACCAGCCGTGAAGTACAAGCGGATCGCCGGCGCCTTGCGCAACTTCGCGCACTCGTTCACCAGCATCACGAACTACGCCGGCGACGTCTGCATCGCCGACATCCTGGGCGATATCGTGGCCCCGCTGCCCGGGGCGCGGCTCGAGATCCACTTCCCCGGTGGCACGTTCACGCCGGCGGGTGACTATCCAGCGCCGTTCTGTGCCTCGGTCGCTCGCTTCGCGGGCCAGTTCGCCGCGCACCTCGCGAAGGAAGGGGTCGATGCAAACGCCGTGCGCGAGGCCCGCATCGTCCTGTGCGTCGACTTGCTCGGGCTCTATTGCGACGTCGTGGCGACCGACGATCGCGGGGTCGAGCACAAGGCCAACGTGCTGTAGCAGCGCGCGAATGGTGCACCGAGCCTTCGCCGGGCGTCGTCCTTGACCAGAAGACTCGGCTTTCGCTCTCGATCGGTGAAGTCGGATGAGGCGCGGAGGAACAGTCGTGACCATGACGACCGCTCTGCCTCGAGTCGGTCGAATGCTCTCGCAGCCAGAAGTGGATCCTCGACTCGCCGGTTGCCTACGATCCTGGCGCCATGCCAGAGACGATGGGGGCTTGCTGATGTCTTCGATCTGCCTTGCACCCCTGATCCGTGAGGTGGTTGGACGGTTGGGACTGCCTCAGGAGGCATGTGCCCTCGTCGGTCCTGCCGAGTCGGAAGACCTGCTGCCTCGGATCCTCACGCGGTTCACTGGCCGGGTGCAACCTGGCTTCTGGTGGGAGCAACTCGTGCTTCCACACGAGTCCTTCCAAGTGCGCGACGGTCGATCCCTCGAATACCTGCTGCAGATCGTCCCGGACGCGAACTTGCCGGTGTGGGTGGTGACTTTCTGGGGGGTTCCTCCTGAGGTGTTTGCCTCGACGCCTGCAGCCATCGCCGCGGTCTTCGCAGAGTGTCCCCTGTTCGAGTTCTTCGTCGTCCCGAAGGATCTGAGTTGGCTGGTCGGGGAGAACCATCACGACTACCTGATCGCCGTGGGTGAGCCAGTGGCGTCGCGGCTCCGCAGGATCGCTGGCTGACGAGACCAAGGAACCAGCATCGCGCAGCCTGCGCTCGCGGCGGGAAGCCCGATACGTTGGAAGGACCTGTGATCCCGGCACTCCAACTCGACTTCGTCGCAGTGACCGAGACCGACGGAGTCTGATCGTCGGCTTTGCCGACGACCCGTTCGAGTCGACCGCCTACTTCATGCTTCAACGCGCGAAGCCGCCAACGGACGACGAAGTCTATTTCGAGCGCGATGGGCAGGAGTCTTCGGGCTACGGCAGGGTCTCCAGGTGGACGCTCACCCTCTGCCAGCTCGAACTCGAACTCGAGGAATCGTTGGCCAGTCGCCTCGAGCTTCCGAACGCCTTCGTCGTGCGGTTCCAATGTGACGACGCGGCGTTCCAGCAGCTGGGTGCTGCGCTGTCCCGAGTGTTCTCAGGCAAAGGCCCGCCTTAGGAGCCTCCGGTAACGCACGAGCGAACCAATCAGCGCGACAGCAGCCCCGTTCTCCCGACCGTCGTGACCACCGCCCGCGTGACCCCGGCCGGCAGCGCACACACCTCGAGCTTCGCGTCGACGATCCGCCACGTCCGCCACGCCGAGCCATCGAACGTCTGCACGACGACGAACATCGCGTCTTCGCCCGCCTGCCACGTCACGACCTTCCCACCTTCGCCGTCCTCGACCTTGCTCGTCGCCGCCGCCGGCTTCTTGCCGCCGAGCCACGGCATCGCCGGCACCAGCGCCGGCTCGCGGTACAGCGCGCGCAGCGCGCCGACCACGTTCGGCGAGTCGTCGCGCAAGTGTTTGAAGCTGTAGTGTACGTGCCCCGGCGACGCGTCTCCGGTGCGCGTCATCGTGACCACGTCGCGCATCTCGGTCGCGCGGTAGTCCTTCTCCTTGCCTGCCATTCGGTAGGTGCCGAGGCCCGGCCACAGCATGCGCTTCTTCTTGTTCTGCGCGCGCCAGTAGTCGAGCAGCACCGGGAAGCTCTGCGCCTTGCGGTCGATCGGCCAATAGAGCTGCGGCGAGAGGTAGTCGAGCCAGCCCTTCTCCATCCACGTGACCACGTCGGCAGCGAGCTGTTCGTACTGGTCGACGCCGGCGGAAGTGCCGGCTGGCACGCCGGGGCGCGCGATGCCGAACGGGCTGATGCCGACGGCGACGTGCGGCTTCTCGCTGTGCACGAGCTCGTAGAGCTTCTGCACGTAGTCGTCGACGTGCATGCGCCGCCACGCCGTGCGAGAGAGCTTGCCGCCGCCCTTGCTGTACTTCGCGTAGCTGGCGTCGTCGGCGAACTGCTTGCCCTCCGGATACGGATAGAAGTAGTCGTCGATGTGCACGCCATCGACGTCGTACTTGCGCAGCACGTCCTGCACCGTGGCGAGCGACCACTTCTGCGCAGCGGGCAGGCTCGGGTCCATCCACTGGAACTTGCCGTGCTCGACGACCAGCTGCGGCGCCTTCTGCGTCACGTGCGAACTGTGCGGCTTGCTCTTGCCGGCCGGGTGCCAGGCGCGGAACGGGTTGAACCAGGCGTGCAGCTGGATGCCGCGCGCGTGGCATTGCGTGATCATGTAGGCGAGCGGATCGAAGCCGCCGTCGGGTGCTTTGCCCTGCGTGCCGGTCAGCCACTCGGACCAAGGCTCGAGCGACGACTGGTAGAACGCGTCGCCGGCGGGGCGGACCTGGAAGACGAGCGCGTTCAGGTTGAGTTCGGCGGCGCGCGCGACGATCGCGTCGAGCTCGGCGCGCATCGCCGCGGCGGAGAGGCCGGGCTTGCTCGGGAAGTCGATGTTGTCGACGGTCGCGACCCAGGCGCCGCGGAACTCGCGGGCGATGGCCGGTGGTTGGCTCGAGTTGGTCGCGCGGTCTTGCGCCGGGCTGCGCAGCGAACAGGCGGCCAGCAGCAGGAGGACGAGCAGCAGCGGGTAGCGATGCATGGGCGGATGGCGCGGACGAGCGAGCGGCGGGTGGCGCGGAACGGCCGGTATCATGCCGACTTCGCATGCGCACGGAAGCGCGCGGGGGAACGCTCGCCGGCGATGGCTGCGTGTTGGCGTTCCGGGCCAAGTTCCTGTGCGACGCGAACAGGACCGGTAGCGCGTGGCCGGCGGTGCCTAGCGAGCGGAGCGCCTCGTCGGTGTGAGCCCGGTGCGATCGACTCGAGCAACAGCTACGTTGCCCGGCCCGCGACGAATAGTTCGCCGCGCCTGCCGCACTCGCCAAGATGCCCGCCCTCGTCCGCCCCGTCGTGCTCGCGTTGTGGACCGCGACCCTCGCTGCCCAGAGCGAACGTCCACCCGAAGCATTCCAACTTGCGGTCGGTTTGCAGCAGCGCGGGCTGTTCGACGAAGCGGCGGAGAAGTTCGCCGCCTTCACGAGCCAGCAGCCGCAGCATCCGCTGGTTGCCGAGGCGCTCTACCGGCTCGGCTTGTGCCACGTCGAGGGCAAACGTGTCGACGAGGCGATCGCGGCGCTGCTGCAGGCGGAGGCGAAGGGTGGCCCGAAGTTCGCCCTGCTTGCCGAGTGCCGTTACCGCCTCGGTGGCTTGCTGGCGCAGAAGGGGGACCATGCTGGGGCGGCTGCGCAGTTCGAGGCGCTGGCGGGCTCGGTGGCGAAGGACCACTACCTGCTTGCGGCGGCGTGGTTCGGCGCTGGCGAAGCGCGCCGCGACGGCAAGGACGACGAGCGGGCGCTGGTGGCGTTCGCGGCGGCGGCCGAGGCGGCCACCGGCGAACGCGCCAGCTACCGCTTCGCCGCGCTCTACCAACTCGGCTTCACGCAGCTGCGTTGCCAGCAGCTGCCGGCCGCGGCGGCGACGTTCACCGCAGCGGCGGGAGCGGCGCCCGACGACGCGGCGAAGGGCGAGTGCCACTACCTGAGTGGCGACGCGCTGCTGCGCCTGCGCGAGTACGACGCCGCGCAGAAGGCGTTTGCGCGCAGCCAGAAGCTCGGCGGCGACTTTGCCGACGACGCGGCGGTGGGGCTCGGCTGGGTGGCGGTCGGTCGCGACGATCGCAAGGCGGCGATCGCTGCGTTCGAGGCGGTGCTGCAGAAGTACGCCGAGTCGCCGCGCGCTACCGAAGCGCGTCTCGAGCTCGGCCGCGCGCTCTACCAGAACGGCCAGGCGGCGGGGGCGGAGACGGCGCTGCAGCCGCTGCTGGCGGCAGGCATCGATGCCGGGCTGCAGCAGCAGGCGCAGGAACTGCTCGGCTTGTGCGCGCTCGCGACCGGGGCCGGCGACAAGGCGGTGGCGGCGCTGCAGCAGGCGCTCTTGCAGGCGAAGGACGACGACAAGCCGCGGCTGTGCTACGCGCTCGGCGAAGCGCTCGCCAACCTGCAGCGCTGGCAGGAAGCGGTCGCTACCTACCAGCAGGTGCCGGCGACGGCGCCGGCGGCGCTGCGCGGCGACGCGATGTACGGCGCCTGCTTCGCGCTGCACGCGCTCGGCCAGCACGACGCGTCGCTGCAGCTGGCGTCGCAGGTATTGGCGATGACGCCGCCGCATCGCCTCGCCGAAGAGGCGCGGCTCGCGGCGGCGGAGAACCGCTTCGCGCTGCAGCAGTACGAAGCGGCCGAGGCCGACTACACGGCGCTGGCGAAGGGGCCGCATGCCGCGACCGCGGCGTGGAAGCTGGCGTGGTGCCGCTACCTGCGCGGCGACAAGAAGGACGCTGCGATGCGCTTCGCAGCGATCGCCGGTGCCAAGGACGCCACCCAGGACGCGGCGCATGCCGAAGAGGCGCTGGCGATGGAGGCGCTGAGCCGCTTCGAGGCCGGCGAGGCCGACGCCGCGCTGGTCGCCGCCGATCGCTACCGCGCGCGCTACCAGACGGGTGCGTTCGTCGAACGCACCGAACGCGTCGCCGCGCGGGTGCTACGGCAGAAGGGCGATCTGCGCGGTGCGCAG
>JBILEY010000286.1:0-6927 GCA_044351865.1 Planctomycetota bacterium
CGCGCGCGGCCTTCGACCGCGTGGCGCGCGAGCAGTTCCTGCGCCTGCCGCACCTGGCCGACGGTGATCTCGTAGAAGCTCTTCTTCAGCTCCTTGCGTTCGGCTTCGTCCTGCGCGAGGTCGAGCACGTGCACGTCGGGATGCTGGCGGTTGGCGATGCGCGTGCAGGTGCGGCAGACGCCGCACGGGCCGTCGCGGTCGAGCTCCGACGGACACAGCAGCGCCGCCGCCAGCCAGTCGATCACCGTCGACTTGCCGCTGCCGCGCGCACCTTCGACCAGGAACCCGTGCGGCAGTCGCAGCGCGCGCGCCTGACCGAGCCAGCGCGCGAACGCTTCGCCCTGGCCGAGCGGCATCTGCAACCGCGCGTGGCCGATGCCGTCGCCGCCGGACTCGTCGCCACCACCACCGCCACTGCCAGCACCGCGGCCGCGGCCTTCCTTGACCCAGCCGCTCACCGCAGCAACTCCGCCAGCGAAGCCCGCAGGTCGTGTTGCACGACGTCGAAGCCGCGCGCCGCGTCGACGAGGCGCGCGCGGCCGTCGAGCTGGCAGGCGCGCAGATAGCCCTGGCGCACGCGTTCGTGGTAGTCGTCGCCGCGCGCTTCGAAGCGATCGGCAGTGCGCGCCGAGCGGCGCGCCAGCGACACGGCGACCGGCACGTCGAGCACGAACACCGCGTCCGGCAGGCAGGCCCCGTGCACGCGCCGCGTCAGGTCGAACAACCAGTCGACGCTCATGCCGTTGCCCACGGCCGCGGCCGTGGCCAAACCTTGGTAGACGACGGTGGACAGGTAGCAGCGCTCGGCGACGACGACGTCGCCGCGCGCGAGTGCAGGTGCTACGACGTTCGCCATCAGCTCGGCGCGCGCGGCGGAGAACAGCAGCGCTTCGCTGATCGGCTGCAGTTCGCCGGTCGCCGGCGACAGCAGCAGCGCGCGCAGCGCCTCGCCGACCGGCGTCGAACCGGGCTCGCGCACGTGCAGCGCGCGGTGACCGCGTTCGCCGAGCCACGCCACCAGCGCCGCCGCTTGCGAACTTTTGCCGCAGCCATCGGGGCCGTCGAGCGCGACGTAGCAGCTCACGACAGCGCCTCGACCTGCTGCCGCAGTTCCGCCGACTTCGCCAGTTCCTCCTGCAGCGACAGGGCCATGTAGCTGACGGCGGCGCGCGTGCGGCCGCCGAGGAAGCGCCCGACTTCGCTGCCGGACAGACCTTGCTGCAGGCACAGGTAGGCGAGGATCTTGCGCGCCCGGCTGATGGCGCGGCCCTGGCGCTTGCCAGCCAGTTCCTGCGCCGGCAGGCCGCACTGTTCGGCGACGCGATCGCGCAGGCGCGCGAACACGCGGCTCGGGTCGATCAGCTCGAGGTACTTCGGCGGCAACGAGGCACCGCGCGACTGCGCCCACGCGGCGCGCAGTTCGGGGAACGAGCCGTTGACCTGCTGCGCCAGCGACTCGACCGCAGTGGCGCGGCCGTTGCGCGACGGCGCGCCTTCGAGCGCGCGCAGGTAGCGCAGGCGGCCGAGCGGCCCCGGGCGCTCGATGGCGGCGACGAAGCCAGCGCACAACGACGACGCGAGGGCCGGGTCGAGGTCGCGGATCTCGGTCGGATGCCAGCGCGAGGCCAGCACCGTCGGCGAGCGCAGGGTCTCGCGCGCGCGCAGCACCTTCAGCACGAACTGCTGCAGCTTCTCCTTGCCGGCGATGCGGTGCAGTTCGTCGAGCACCAGCGGCCGGTCCTGGCACAGCTCGTCGCGCAGGCCGTCGACGCGCTTCTCCTGGTGTGCAGCCTGGAACGCCTTCAGCAACGACGGCAGGTCGAACCACATCGCCTTGTCGGTTCTCGGACGCTCGACCAGGTTCTCGCGCCACCAGCGCAGCAGGAACGTCTTGCCGACGCCGCTCGGGCCGTGGAACAGGAACAGGCTCGACGGCAGCGGTCGGCCGCCGCCGAGGTTCTTCAGCACGAGCCACGCGGTGCGATTGCCGTCGTCGACGATCGGCTGCTGCGGCGACACCTCCAGCGCGTCGAAGCGCGCCGGCTCGTTCGCCTGCAGTTCGACGACCAGCCGGGTGCCGATCTCGGCCGACAGCAGTTCCTCCAGCAGCGGCCGGAACAACGAACGCACGCGGTCGGCGCCGAGGCGGCTCTTGGCTTCGAGGTAGACGGTGCCGCGCTCCATCAGCACCGGCCGCAGGTCGGCGAGCCACGCGTCGTAGGCGGCTGCACCGGCGCGCTCGCGCAGGGGCGCCTGCAGGCGCGACCAGGATTCCTCGAGCACGGGCAGCATGACGGTGGCGGGGCGTGGGACACCGGCGCGGGCCGGGGGGCAAACGCTAGCAACCGTTCACTTGCCTCGCCACTGTTCGCGCAACGTCTCCGCGTCCTTCGCCGCACTGCTGTCTCCCGCCTCGCGGCGGATGCGATCGAGCAGGTTCAGCGCCCGTTCGGTGTCGCCGAGTTCGTGCCGCAGCTTCGCCGCCGCGAGCCAGCAGTCGCCGCGCTGGGCCAGGTCCTCCGGGCTGCCGTCCTGCATCGCGTCCTCGCCGCCGCGCAGCCACTGGCGGTCGAGCTTCGGCTGCACCGCCGCCGCGACCTCGTACTCGCGCGCCGCCTCGACCTTCTTGCCGAGCGCTTCGCAGGCCTTGGCCATGCGCAGATGCAGTTCGCGATGGAACGGGTCGATGCGGTTGCACTCGAGCAGCAGCCGCAGCTCCTCCTGCCGCTGGCCGGCGTCGCGCTCGAACTCGGCGAGCTGGTAGCGCGGGGCGAACGCGCGCGCCGAGCGCCGGCAGTAAGCCTTCGTCTCCATGCGGGCCTGGTCGGTGTCGCCGCGCTGCTTGTAGAGCTTCGCCAGCAGCAGCTCCGGCGCGTTCTGCACCTCGGTGCAACCGGGCCAGCACGCCTTCGCGCGCAGCCACATGTCGATCGCGCCCTGTTCGTCACCGAGTTCGAGCAGCGCTCTGCCACAGGCGATGCGCGAGTCGAAGTCGTCGGCGCCGGCGGCGAAGCCGCGCCGCCAGTGGTCGACCGCGCCTTCGAGATCCTTGCGGCCGCGCAGCAGTTCGGCGCGCAGCAGCAGGCCCTGGCCGTTCTCCGGATCGGCGCGCATTACGTCGGCGAGCCAGCGCCCGGCGTCGACCGGGTTGTTGCGGTGCACGCACGCCCACGCCAGGTCGATGCGCGCCTGCAGGTTCGTCTTGTCCTGCTGCGCACGCGCCATCGCGCGCTCCATGCCGGCGTCGTCGAGGTGCGGCACGAGCCGCATGCCGCGCAGCTTCTCCTTCTGCACGAAGTCGAGGAACTGCCGGTCGAACGCGCGCGAGCTCTGGCCGAGCGCCTTCTGGAACGCCTCCTCGGTGTCGAGGTCCTCGCCGAACGCGCGCAGCAGCGCGAGCGCCTTGTCGAAGCCGTGCTCGCGCGCCAGCAGTTCGACGATCAGGCCGCCCTGGTAGTAGCCGAACAGGATGCGCGGCCCGCGGAACAGCCGGTTCAGCAGGTGCACCGGCGGGATGTCCTGGTTGGCGAACGCGTCGAACAGCTCGCGGTCCATGCCGCGCTCCCACGACGGGTCGCGCACCTTCTCCTCGTAGACCGAGAAGCCCTCGGTCAGCCAGCGCGGCACGCGGTGGTTGCTGACGCCGAGCGTCAGCACGTGCGTGTACTCGTGCCACGCCGTCGCCTCCCACATGAAGTCCTGCTGCCGCAGGTCGACGTCGACCGGCGACACCAACGTGATCAGCCGGCCGAAGCAGGCGCCGAGCGCGGTGAAGCCGCGGAAGCCGATCGTGCGCACCGAGAAGTCGTCCCAGGTGTGCAGCACCTCGACCTTGGTCGGCCGGTCGGGCTTCCACGCGTACTTGGCGCCGAGCACCTGCGCCGCCTCGAGCTGGATCGGCAGCAGGTAGTGCTGCAGCACCTCGACGTCGTCGCGGTGCATCTGCACCTGGAACGCCTCGTTGCCGACCGTCGTGTACTGCTCGTCGAGCTTCTTCTGCAGCATCGAGGCGTTGTTGCGCCACGGGTCGTTCAGGCCCGCGGCCAGCTGCTTGCAGCGATCGAGCAGTTCGCGCGCCTGCGCAGCCTCGCCGGTGTAGATCGCCGCCTTCGCCATGCCCTGCAGCGTCGGCACGTCGTCGGGTGCTTGCTGCAGTGCCGCCTGGAAGAACGGCATCGCGTCGGCGAAGCGGTACAGCGTGCACAGGTGCTCGGCGAGGATGCGATCGCAGTCGGCAAAGCCAGGATCCCCTGCCAGGGCGCGCGCGCGGAACGCCGCGTACTCGTCGGTGTCGTGCAGCAGCCACGCCGCGGCGGCGCGGTGGCACAGCGTGATGCGGTCGTTGGGGTCGATCGCCAGCGCGGCGTCGAGCATGCGCGCGGCGTCGCGGTAGCGGCGGTCGCCGAGCACGTTGGCAGCGCGCGCGACGATGGCGTCGACCGAGCGTTCGTTGCGTTCGATCAGGCGGTCGAGGAAGCCCTCGGTCTTGCCGCCGTCGAGCCCGCCGTTGGCGCTGCGCAGCCGGTACATCGCCAGCAGCGCCTCTTCGTCGTCGACGAAGGTCTCGAGCACCAGCTTCAGGTCCTTCTCGCCGCTCGGGAAGCCGGCCGCTTCGCCATAGGCCGCCAGCTTGACCTGGCCGAGCGTGATGCGGGCGGTCCGCTGCGCCTTGTCGAGTTCGAGGCTGTCGACCAGCGAACGGCTCGCCGCTTCGAGGTTCGCGCGGCCGCCGAGGCGGAACTGCGAACGCCCGCGGAACGCCAGGCTGCGCGCTTCCTTCGGCGCCTCGGCGTCGACGTTCTGCTGCCACAGCGAACGCGCACGCTGGCGCTGGCCCGCGGCCCACGCCACCTCGCCGAGTTCGTGCCGCGCCTCGAGGTCGGCGGCGTCCTTGTCGACAAGGCCCTGCAGCAGCGCCAGCGCCTCGTCGTAGCCGCCGAGTCGCCGCAGCACCTCGGCCCGCATCAGCACGACCTCGCGCCGGTTGCGCACCACCAGGTCGGCGGTGGCGATGCCATCGCGCACCTCTTCGTACTTGCCGCGGCGCCGCGCCAACGTCCACAGCCCGATCTGCGCCTGCACGCCGAGTTCGTCGTTGGCCGAGGACTTCGCTTCTTCGGCAAGTGCATCGAGCAGTTCCTCGAACTTGCCGGTGGCGGCCGTGAACTCGCCGCGCTGCAGCTTCTGTTGCGCTTCCTTCAGCAACCCGGGCAGGTCGTCCGGATCGGCCGGATCCTGGGCGACGGCGACGGCGGCCAGCACGAGCCACGACAAGGCGGACGACGAACCGCGGAGGAGCACCATGAGCGGGACGAACATACTGCGCATCGCCGGGTCGTGTTGGTTCCTTTCGCCCGCGGTGACGACCACGACGACGAACCCGGCGACGACCGCGAGAACGGCACCCGCTGGCCGTCTAGCATCGCCGCATGGCGACGAGCCACGCCGAGTTCTACCGCGGTGCCGAAGCCGCTGCCGCTGCCGCCGCCGGCACCTCGCCGGTCGCGGCCGCCCGTGCCGTGCACGACGCACTGCGGCCGCTGCTGGCGGCCGGGCCGGACAGCCCGCCGCGCGCGTGCCGTGCGGGCTGTGCGCACTGCTGCCACTTCCCGGTCGGGGTCACGTTCGCCGAGGCGCTGCTGCTGCACCGGACGCTCGCCGCCGAGCCAGGGCTTCACGCCGCGGTGCTGGCGAACGCTCGCGCCGACGCCGAGCGGCCCTGGCGCGAGCTGGTCGGCCGCCCGTGCCCGCTGCTGACCGATGGCCGCTGCTCGGCCTACGACAGCAGGCCGTTGCCATGCCGCGCCCTCGCCAGCAGCGACGACGCCGCGTGTGCGGCGGCGCTGCGCGGAACGGGCACCGCCCCGCGCGACGAAGCGGCGTTCTGGCGCGGCCTCGGTGCCGCCAGCGTGCTCGCCAAAGGCCAGCCCGGGCCGAGCCGCGAACTGCGCAGCGTGCTGTGCGCGCTGGCGGACGCAACCGGTCGCGACGGCGACGTCGACGTGGACCTGACCACGGCAACCGCAGCGTTCGCGCGCGCCAACACGGCCGGCGGCGAGTGACGCCGATCGCCGAAGCACCATGCGACAGCCTGGTCAACACCCCAGTCGGCGCCCCGCCCGCTCGGAGCCCGAGAGAGAATCTCTCGAAGGCTCTGAGCGCCCCTGCGGATGTCCTCTCGCCCTCTCAGGCGGTGCTGGGCACCTCGTGCACGCTGAGCCGCCCATGCCGCAGCCAGCCTTCGGTCAGCAACCACGTGCGCGCATCGGCCACCGGCCGCACGACCGCCTCGAGGCCGAGGACCGTGATGCGTTCGCGGAAGCCGGTGAACCACGGCGCCGAGGTGAACGTGTCGAGGGCTTGGGTCACCTGGACCTCGCGGCCTTCGGTCGCGTGCTTCTTGGCGTTGCCGAACAGGTAGCGCAGCGCGTTCCGCACCTCGCGCGGCGACTTCAGGATGTGGTCGTGGTAGCGATCGGCGAACACGCGGCCGCGGCGTGACCAGAGCTTGTTGAGTGTCTTGGCGATGCGGATCAGCAGGCCTTGCAGGCCGCGGGAGAGCGCGGCGCGGGATTCCGCTTCGCAGAGCAGGTGCAGGTGGTCGTTGAGGACTGCGTAGTGGCAGAGGCGGAAGGTGCCGGCGAGGTTGCGGGCGCAGCCAGCCGCGAACGCCGCGCGAAGTGCTTCGTATTCGCGCTTGCTGCGCAAGCGCGGCAGGCCGCTGCGCAGCTTGAGCGTCACGTGCACGGGGAAGCGCTTCGCCAGCGGTGCCCGCTCGCGGTGGTCGACACCGGGCCGGCCGGAGATCTTCGGCTTGCGACCAGCACCCGCGCGAGCGCCGCCGCGCCCGGAGCGGAACGGCAGCAGCGGGGTGGCACGTTCCCCAGCGGAGCGCTGGCCCGCCGCACGCTGGCCGCGAACAAGCTT
>JBILEY010000040.1:0-20971 GCA_044351865.1 Planctomycetota bacterium
CTCGTTCTGCATGCGGCGCATGCAGCGAACGGCTTCGTCGCCGTGGCCGAGGCGCAGGCTGACGTCGGCCAGTTCCTTCCAGACCTCGTCGGAATCGAGGCCGCGCTCGATGGCGCGATGGAGGTTGGCTGACCGCTGCTGCGGCGTCTCCATCGCGGGTGTGGCATGACTCTCGAGTTGCACGTTCTGCTCCTTGGTTGTCGTCCGGTTGTCGGACACTGCGGCAGTCCGTGCATCGGCGCGTTCCGCGACACCCTTGACCGCCGTGTCTCGGCGTGGGACCGGGCGCTCCACCGCAGTCGCGAATCAAGTCGCCGGGGTCTTCGCGTCGATGCGAGCGGCGAGGATCCCACCATGGCACTGGAACGTCCGCTCCGCGTCGTCGCCGCCTTCGTCGTCTCGCTGACCGCCGCGCTGGCGCAGAACACCACGGTGCCTGCCTTGCTGCAGGGCGTCGAAGGCGGCGGCGGCACCAGCATTCCGTTCGGCTCCAACCTGGCCTGTCGCTACCAGTGCCTGTACGAGGCGATCGAACTGCCGTGGAGCGGGCCGCGCGTGATCACCGGCCTCCGTCTCCGGCCGGACCTCAACACCAGCCCACAGCCCGTGCCGCAGAAGGGCTTCCTCGAGATCTCGGTGCTGATGTCGACGACCGATCGCGACATCACCAACATGAGTCCGGTGTTCGCGGAGAACTACGGCACCGACGCGACGCTGGTGATCAACCGGCAGCTCGTGATGCTGCCAGCACAGCCGCCGCAGGCCAGTGGGCCGATGCCGGCGAACATCCCGCTCGTCTTCACCGTGCCGTGGGTCTTCGGCCTGACGCCGGTCGTGCAGGGCATGCCACCGCCGCGCAACCTGCTGGTCGAGATCCACATCCACTCGCAGCCGGCGGGCATCTACCGCATCGACAACGTCGGCAATTGCTCGGCCCACCAGTCGATGGTCGCCGGCAGCAGCTACACGTGGCGGGTCCAAGGCGCGCCGCCGAGCATGCCGTTCCTGATCGGGCTCAATCTCGTCGGTGGGGGATTCCTGCTCGACAACCCGGCGTGGCCGTTGCCGTATCCGATGTTCGATCCGGCGAACCCGACGCTGCCGTCGCCGGCGCTGGCGGCGCTGGTCTACCCGGCGCCCGACTGCTACCTGAACATGAACATGCCGGTGTTCCTGTCCGGCATCAGCGACGCCGGCGGGGTCGGCACGGCGTCGGCCGTGTTGCCGGCCGGGCGCCAGAACGTCGGCACGACCTTCTACGCGCAGGCCCTGATCCTGGCGCCGACCGCCAATCCGCTGCGCTTCATCACCACGCAGGGTTACGGCGCCACGATCTGCGGGCCGCTCGGCGTCGCCCGCAACTTCGCCTTCTACAACAACACGCTGGTGCCACCGCCGGTGCCGACCTCCGGCTCGGTCCAGGCCGGCGTCTGCATGGTGTTCGAAGTGCAGTGAAGGGCGTCGGCGAGGCCTTGCCGGCCTTGCCTACGGAGCGGGCGGGGCCGACACTCTTCGCCCCGCATGAAGGTCTTCCTCTGCCGCCCGCGCGGCTTCTGTGCTGGCGTCGAGCGCGCCATCGAAACCGTCGAACGCGCTCTCGCCAAGTTCGGGCGGCCCGTCTACGTCCGCCATGAGATCGTCCACAACAAGGTGGTCGTGCGCGACCTCGAGCAGAAGGGCGCGATCTTCGTCGACGATCTCGCCGGCGTGCCTTCCGGCAGCCACGTGATCTTCAGTGCGCACGGCGTCGCCCCGGACGTGTTCCGGCAAGCCCAGGGCTACCAGCTGCACGCGATCGACGCGACCTGTCCGCTGGTGACCAAGGTGCACGTCGAGTCCAAGCGCTTCGCCGCGCGCGGCATGACGATCCTGCTCATCGGCCACGCCGACCACGTCGAGGTCGAAGGCGTCGTCGGCGAAGCGCCGGATCGCACGATCGTCGTCGCCACCGCCGCCGAGGCCGAGCGGGTGACCGTTCCGGATCCGAGCAAGGTCGCGGTGCTGACGCAGACGACGCTCAGCATCGACGAGGCGATGGCGGTGATGAACGTGCTGAAGCGCCGCTTCCCGGCGCTGCACACGCCGCGCAAGGAGGACATCTGCTACGCGACCACGAACCGGCAGATGGCGGTGAAGGGTCTGCGCGGCCGCGTCGACATGTGGCTCGTCATCGGCGACCGCATGAGCAGCAACAGCAACCGGCTGCGCGAACTCGGCGCCGATTCGGGCGTGCCCGCCTACCTGGTGCTCGGCGCCGAGGAGATCGATCCCTCGTGGCTCGTCGGCAAGCAGTCGATCGGCATCACGTCGGGCGCCAGCACGCCGGAAGGCAGCGTCGCCGCGGTGGTGGAGCGGTTGCGTGCGCTCGGCGCCACTTCGGTCGAAGAGGTCGATGGCATCCCGGAGACGATCGAGTTCAGCCTGCCGCTCGAGGTGCGCTGACCCATGCGCGTGGCGCTGGGGCAGATCGACACCACCGTCGGTGACCTCGCCGGCAACGTCGCGCGCATCGTGCAGTTCGCCGCGGAGGCCAAGCAGCAGGGCGCCGAGCTGGTGGTGTTCCCCGAGCTCGCGATCTGCGGCTACCCGCCCGAGGACCTGCTGCTGCGGCCGAGCTTCCTCGCCGCGCACGACGCGGCGCTGCAGCGCGCGGCCCAGCAGGTTCCTGCAGACCTCGACGTGCTGGTCGGCTGCGTCGCCAAGAACGACAGCGCCGGCACCGCCGGCGGGCGCGCGCTGCACAACGCCGTGGCGCTGCTGCAGGGCGGCACCGCGCGCCTCGTCGCGCGCAAGACGCTGCTGCCGACCTACGACGTGTTCGACGAGTCGCGCTACTTCGAGCCGTGCCGCGCGCCCGAACAGAACGTCGTCGTGCTGCGCGGTCGCCGCGTCGGCATCGTCGTCTGCGAGGACGGCTGGAACGACGAGCACTTCTTCGACAAGCGCAGTTACGCGGTCGACCCGGTCGAACGCGTCGTGCGCGCCGGTGCCGAGTTCGTCGTCAACCTCAGCGCGAGCCCGTGGTCGCGCGGCAAGGAAGCGTTCCGCCATCGCATGGTCGCCGCCGCGTCGGCGCGGCATCGCGTGCCGATGCTCTACGTCAACATGGTCGGCGGCGACGTCGAGCTGCAGTTCGACGGCGGCTCGCTGGCGGTGAAGCCGAGCGGCGTCGCGGCGCAGCCGATCGCGTTCCGCGAAGCGCTGGTGCTGGTCGACACCGACGCCCCGTGGACCGAGACGCCAGCACCGGTCGCGGTCGAGCAGATGCAGCACGCCGCGATCGTGCAGGGCATTCGCGACTACGTGCGCAAGTTCGGCTTCCAGAAGGTCGTGCTCGGCCTGTCGGGCGGCATCGACTCGGCGCTGGTGGCGACGCTCGCCGTCGATGCACTCGGTGCCGCGAACGTCGCCGGCATCGCCATGCCGAGCCTCTACAGCAGCGACCACAGCGTCGCCGACGCGCGACAGCTGGCGCACAACCTCGGCATCGCGTTCCACGTGCTGCCGATCGCGCCGCTGCAGCAGACGTTCGCCGACGTGCTGCAGCCGGTGTTCGCCGGCACCCAGCCAGGTCTCGCCGAGGAGAACCTGCAGGCGCGCATGCGCGGCACGCTGTTGATGGCGTTCGCCAACAAGCACGGCCACCTGGTGCTGACCACCGGCAACAAGAGCGAGTGCGCGGTCGGGTACTGCACGATCTACGGCGACACCAACGGAGCCATCGCGCCGATCGCCGACCTGTGGAAGACCGAGGTGTGGGCGCTGTCGCGTTGGCTCAACCGCGACGGCGTGCGCATTCCGGTGAACTCGATCGAGAAGCCGCCGTCGGCCGAACTGCGCCCCGGCCAGCTCGACACCGACAGCCTGCCGCCGTACCCGGAGCTCGATCCGGTGCTGCGCTGCCTCGTCGAAGAAGAGCTGACGGTCGAAGCGACGGCGCAGCGCACCGGCATGGCGCGCGAACGCGTGGCGCAGCTGCTGGCGAAGGTGCACGCCGCCGAGTGGAAGCGCTACCAGTATCCGCCGACGCTGCGTGTCAGCGATCGCTGCTGGAGCGGGCGCCGCATGCCGGTGATGCATCGCTGGCGCGAGAGCTGAGCGAGCCGTCGCCGCGCGGCGGCTGGGCGCTCACTTCGGCTGCTTGCGCAGCAGCTTCTCGAGCTCGCGCTGCAGCAGCCCAGCACCCTGCTCGAGCACTTCGTTCTTCAGCACGCGTTCGAGCACGCCCTGCAGATCCGGCAGCGCCAGCGCTGGAGCGTTCACCGTGCCGCGCAGCGACGCCGGCGGCAGCGAACCGCCGAGTGCCTTCAGCACCCGATCGCCGTCGCGGTGGCCGCGCAGCAGGTCGCTGACGTCGAAGCCGAAGTCGAGCGTGCCGTCGAGCCGCGTCGAACCGGACAGGCCGATGCGTTTGCCCTGCGCCAGCCACTGCGTCGCCTGCAGCGTGATCGCGCCGGCGGCGAAGCGGAACGGCGTCTTCAGCTCGTCGATCGCCAGCAGCGGCTTGCCGTTCGTCGTGCGGCCGAGTGTCGCCGCGGGGCCGAAGGCGGCGCCGACCGGCTGCAGCAGTGTGCGCAACTGCGATGCGGGTGCGAACGCGACCTGCCGCAGCGCTATGTCGCCGTCGCCGGCCCAGCGATCGAGCCACTGCAGCCACGTCTCGTTCGCACGCGGTCGCAGCGGGCCTTGCAGCGAGGCGCCGAAGTCGAGGCGGCCCTGCAGCGCCGCCGTGTCGGCGTCGAGGCCGGCGAACAGCGGCACGACGTAGCGCAGCCCCGCGGTCACCGGCCCGCGCACTTCGCCGTTCCGCCAGCGCAGCTGCAGCTGGGCCGGCGCCTCGCGGGTCAGCGGGGCGGCCAACGACAGCGACAAGGCGCCGCCGTCGAGCGATGCGCCGTCGCCGAGCTGCAGCGCCAGGGCCCCATCGCGCAGCGAACCGGTCAACGCGAGCCCGCGCGCGGTGAAGCCGTGGGCGCGCAGCTCGCTGGCGTCGAAGCGCGCGGTCGCTGCCAGCTGGCCGAGCAGCGCCTGCAGGTCGAACTCGCCACGCAGCACCGCCGCCGGCACGTCGACGTCGAGGGCCAGCTTGCTGCCACCGTCGCGCAGCCACGTCGGCATCGGCCCGCCGAACGCTGCCATCGCCGCGACGTCGAGTTCGCCGTGCAAGCGCATCGTGCCCGCTGGCGCACCCGCCGGCGACGGTGCGCCGCGCAGCCGCAGCCAGCCGAGGTCGAGTGCACAGCGGCTCAGGTCGCAGTCCGTGCGGTCGCCGGCGAACTGCGCCGACAGCTCCGGCGTCAGCGACCAGCGTTCGCCGTGGATGGTCATGCCGCGGAGGGCGGGGCCGGCGAAGCGCGGCGCTGCGACGACCAGTTCGCCGCCGAGCTGCACGCCGGCAGCACCGCCACGGATGCGCACGGTGCCGTTCACCGTGCCTTCGCACTGCGTCAGCTGGCCCGGGGCCAGGCTCTGCAGCAGCGGGGCGTAGCGCTGCAGCACGACGCCGCTGGCGGTCAGCACGCCGTCGACGGTCTTCGTGTCGAGGTCGCACTGCAGCTTGGTGCCGAGGCGGCCGTCGGCGCCACCCGACTGCAGCGGCGCCAGCTGCGCATCGAAGTCGAGGTGCAGCTGCGACGCGCCGAGTTCCTTGCGCACCGTGCACGTGAGCCCGCGCATCGCCTCGAGCATCTGGCCGTCGCGGCGGATCTCGATGCGGGCGTCGCGGACCTGCAGGTCGAGGCGCAAGCGGGCGAGCAGCGAGCGCACGTCGTCGGACTCTGGACCGCCTGGACCGCCGCCGTCGCTGCCGCCGCCGGTGTGCACCTCGTGCGCACCACCGATCGCCTCGAAGTTCGTCGTGCCGTCGGCGCGCTGCTCGACGAACACTTCGCAGCCGTCGAGTTCACCGGTCAGCACGAAGTTGCCGCGCCACAGACTCCACAAGCCGAAGTCGCCAGCGGCGCGCCGCAGCTGCAGCGCCGGCCGTTCGCGCGAGAACCCCTCGGGGTTGTCGATGCGAAGGTCGCGCACGGCGACGCCGGTGAACCACGAGAAGCCGAGCCGCCCGATGTGGCACGGCGCGCCGAGCTGCGCCGACAGTTCGCTCTCGATCCTGGTGCGCACGAAGTCGAACGCGACGACGTGCGGGGCCAGCAGCACCAGGGCCACCGGCACGCCGAGCCACCAGATCAGGCGGCGGAACAGCCGTCGGCGTCGTCGCGGTGGCACCGGCGCTACGGGAGACGAGGTCGGGGATGCGGCGGCCGAGTCCATGCGAGGGCTGCATCATGCCGAAAACCCTCCGAGAGTGAGGAACGGAGACACCCAGCAGCTGTCGATGCTCGAGCGCATCGACCTGGCATTGGCGACGCGCATGGTCGGCCATGGCGGCGGTGCGCATGCCAATGGCGACGACGAGCCGATCGCGCGTGCGCAGCGCGTGCTCGACGGCGTGCGCCGGCCGACGCCGAGCGACGCCTCGTTCGCCGCCGGGCTGCTGCGCCTGCGCGGCTTCGTCGTGTTCGACGACGACGCCGAAGCGGTGTTCGCCGGCGGCCAGGGCCGCCTGTCGCCGATCACGCAGGAGCATCGCCTGTTGCGCGGGCTGCAGCACGCGATGCGGCTGGTGCGCGAACGAGCCGCCGAGGGCCGTGCGCCCGACGGTTGGTTCCTGGTCGAGCTGTTCCGCGCGATGACGCACGAGCTGCCGCGCTTCCGCAACAACGACCTGCGCCGCGGCCCGCCCTGGGATTCGCTGCTCTACCTCACCTATCCGGGGCCCGAGCAGCTGCCGTCGCTGCTCGACACGTTCGACGCGGCGCGCTGCTACCGCGACGTGCCGTTGGTCTGGCACGGCATGCACCCGGTGCGCCAGGGCTTCCGCCTGCTGTGGCGCTTCGCGCGCATCGCGCCGTTCCCCGACTTCAACACGCTGGTCGCGTGGCTCGGCATGAACACGTGGCTGCAGGCGAAGGGCTTCCCGCTGCTGCACCCGGATCGCCTCGACCAGCAGCTGCTGGCGCGGCTCTTGTCGGGGCCGCCGCCGACCAAGGTCATGCAGTTCGAAGGGCGCATGCTGACGGCGCTCGGCGAAGTGGCCTGAGCACGCTGCCACGGGCCGTTCCGCGCGGCCGTTTGCCGATTGGGCGGCCGCCGTGCGTCGGGCTAGTCTGTGTGGCCTGCCATGATGCGCCCCTTCGTGCCGATCGCGCTGCTCGCGTGCTCGTTCCTCAGCACCGGCTGTTCGAACGGTTCCTCGGCGGCTGCGCCGACCAACCCCGAGCCGCCGCCGGTCAGCCCGCCGATCGATCCTGGCCGCCTCGTGCTCGCCGTCGGCAGCGCGGTGCTCACGCCGGTCGCGACGCCCGCCGACGTCGATCCGACCCAGGTCGATCCGACGACGATCGCCGCGCACTACGTGGTCGAGACGCCGGCGGACGCACCGTTCGCGTTCGACCTGCTGTCATGGGCGCCGACCGCGGTCGGCACGGCGCAGGTCACCGTGCGCCATCTGCGCGACGGCGTCACCGCGGCGAACGGCATCGCGTCGCTGCTCGCCGCCGGACTGGCGCCGAGCGGGCCGTGGCTCTCGCACAACGACACGGTGCTCGGCGCGCTCGATCTCGGCGTCGTGCGCATGACGCTGCAGGGCCGCATCACCGCGAACCAGCAGCTGCTCGTCTACACCGACTCGGCGAAGGTCGCGATCGTCGATCTGGTGGTCGGCGCGCTCGGTCCTGCCAACACGCCGACGAACCCCGCATCGCCGCTGCCCGCCGAGGCCGTGGTGACGACGCCGTACACGAGCAACTCGTGGCGCTTCGGTGCGCCCGCCGTCGCGAGCGATCGGGCGCGCCCCGCACTGCTCGTGCACGAAGGCCACCACGGGCGCCCCGCCGACGCCAACTTGTTCGAGCTGCGCCTGCGCGAAGTCGACGCCGCCGGCACGCTGCGCGGCGGCGCCGTGGCGATGCCCGCGGGCTCGCTGCGCTTCGGCGAGCACGCGGTCGGGGTGCGCGGCAACGTGCTGGCGACAGTGCGCGGCGAGAACGAAGGGCTGCGCATCGCCCTCAGCTTCGATCGCGGCACGACGTTCGTGCCGGGGCCGCTGCTGCTCGGCACGTCGCCGGCCACGGCGCGGCCGGACCTGAAGATCGGCGCCGACGGCACGCTCGTCGTCGCTGGCTGGCGGCTGGCAGCTACCGGCCCTGGGCTCGAGCTGGTGGCGATCGAAGGTGTGCCGGCGACGTTCGAAGACGGCGAGCCACGTTCGTACGCGTTCACGCCCGTGCGCGTCTTGGCGACCGCCCCAGCCGGGCATCGGCCGCTGGCGACGCGCTGCGCGCTGTCGGCGAACGGCGACCTCGCGGTCGCCTTCGGCACGCTGCAGTTCGCGGCGACGCAGATCTGGCAGCCGCGCACGTCCTGGCGCTGCGCCGTGCAGCGGCTCGGCCGCGGCCTCGTCGTGCGCGACCTGGCGACGTTCGACGGGCTCGGCTCCGGCATCGACGTGGCGGCGTTCGGCACCGGCCTCGACCTGCGCTTCGTCGTCGCCCACGACGCACCGGGCGGCGTGCGAATGCTCACCGGCGACGAGGCGGGCTTCGCTTTGGCGGGCACGTTCGGCCTCGCTGGCGATCGGGACCCGCGACTCGCCGGCAACGAGTCCGACGGGGCGCGCCGGCTCGACCTGCTGTGGCTGGCGCCGCGCGCCTCTGGCCGCGAACTGCACCGCGCGGCGTGGAGCGACTGGCCGGCCGCAGGGCCCGAGCTGTCGGTCGTGGTCGACGCCGCGTGCGCGTGGCAGGACCCGGTGCTCGCCGCGCCGCTGCCGGGCGTCGTCTACAGCAACACGCCCGGGCTCGGCAACGTGCTGACGACGCGCCAGGTCGCCGAGCGCGGCTTCGCCGTCGCGCGCGATCGTGCGGGCCTCGTGCTCGTCGTCGACGAAGTGACCGCGGACAACGAAGACCTGGTGCTCGGCTCGACCTACCTGGCCCCGCCGAGTGGCGGGCTGCTGCCGCCGGTGCCGTTCGTGCCGCTGCCGGTGCCGCCGCCGCTCGCGCCGGGGCTCACGGCCGAGCTGCGCGCGCCGAATGCCGGCGACGTGCACCAGCTGCGCGTGCTGCGGCTGCCGTAGTCGGCTGAGCCACGGACGGCTTCATTCCGCCTGTCGTCGATGGAGTGGGAGAACGATGAGCATCCGTCAGCACCCTTGGGCCTCCCGCATCCTGTGCGTTCTCGTGTTGCCCTTGCTCGGTGTCGACGGGGTCGCGCAGGACGCGCCGCGAGCACGGGCTGGTGACCGGCCCGCCGTGGCGGATGGAATGATCGTCGAGTGGTCCGTCAAGTTGACTGTTCCGCCGGTCGAGGTCGACCCGGCTTCCAGTGCGCTGGGGGACGGGCGGTCGACTGGGTGCCTCGTGGCAAGGTCTGGGGAGAAGGAGTGCGTGGTCGCGTGGCTCGGTGATCGTGTGTGCTTGGTGGACATGGTCACCAGGTCCGTTTCCTCGGGTGACTTCAAAGGTCTGGTGCAAGTCTTCGCCGGGCAGGAAGGCGCTTTGGACATTGCATGCAGTGACGGCCTGTATCGAGCGACGGTCGATGGCTTCCCGATGGCGGACTTGCTTCGTCGAGCCCCCAACCGATTCGTCGTTCGTGCAGCAGCCCGGAGCGATGAAGGCTGGCTTCTGATGTCCGCGGGCTCGCTCGTGATGGGGGCGATCGATACGAAGGATGCACATTGGCAAGGGGTCGCCTTGCGAGGATTGGACTGCAATGCAGTTGGATCCGGTCGTGGGCGGTGGTTTGTGACCACTGCGATCGTGGGCGGTCGGGACTCGTTCGTCGCTTTGGAGTGTCTGAACGACGGAAAGCGGCAGGTCATCGAACAGTCGATTCAGACGCCCTCTGCCATCGTCGGCGACGTGGCATGGGAAGGCGGTAGAGTCCTGACCGTGGGCCCTGGCTGGGCAGTGCACACTTTCCATGAAGGGAAATGGAAGAGGGAAAGTTCCGAATGCGGCTACTGCCATGGGGCAGCCTGGTTGCAGGAGCATGAGTTCGTGACATGGGGGCACACCTCCATTGCGATCTGGACTCGGGCAAATACCGGATCTTGGAGCCTGTCTGCCGAGCATCACTTCAAAGCGACGGTTGGCGGTGTGGCTCCGCGAGGGCCGGGGCTTCTCGTCGCCTGTCTTCGGGTCTCCGAAGGCTTGGAAGTAGTGAGCGTCAAGCGACGGAGCACCCCAATCGTCGATCCTCGCGAGAAGTCCGTGCCCGATCCCAAGTAGGTGAAGGACATGCTCCCGGCATGAGGTGCGCGAGCAGGTGCTCCACCTGGATTAGGGCGAAGACCAAGGTGTGCGTGGCGCGCTCCGTGTTCCGAAACGTACTACGAAACGCCGTTCGTCCGACGTTTCGGAACAAGTGCGCTCGATGGCCGTGACGTGCACTCGCGAAGCGTGCCGCGGCTGCCGTGGGAGATTCGTTCCTCCTACGCCGAAGGTCTCTCCGCGTCCTGGCTCCACGGCCCGCCTGGTACCCAACGCCTCGTGAAGGGGACGGCTTCGACCGTCGCGACCAGCACGGGGGCAAGGAACTGGCGAACCGCGCGCACTTGTTCGAGCAGGTTGGTCGTCGTGGTCTGCGCCTGGATCTTCCGCAGGAACGCCGTCCACTGGACCTGCTTGCCCGGTTCCTCGGCGAAGGCGTCGTCGAGACCGATCGGTGTCGCACTCAGTTCAGTGCCGCGCCGCGCGAACGTGGCGCGGATCGCGCGGGACAGCTTCTCGCCCGTGAACTCGAAGTGCTGCGCGAGCAGGCCGATGTCGAAGTAGTCCTTCATGCGACTGTTGAGGCGCCCGTGCTGGAACATGGCGTTCAGCTTCTCCGCGATCGCCGTTTCCCTGCTGTAGCCGGTCAGTCGCGGAGGTGGGAAGTCCAGGATCGTCGGCAGCTCGATCGCCGTCTCGGCATCGACCAGGGCATCGCCGAAGCCGACGTCGATCTGCATGCGGACGCGCGAGGTGCCGAGGGTCGCGAGGAAGGTCACACGGACGCCGACATACTCGGACTCGACGGTGATCTGCTCGCCGACCACGGAGTCCGCTTCGAACAGCAGACCGTCTGGCGGCTCCACTTCGAGATGGCACAGCTCGCGCACCATCGCCTCGAGGTCGGCGGTGTGGTTGCGGCCGCGACCCAGCAAGTCGATGTCCATCGTCGGACGGGTCGTCGGGGCTCGCCATGCCACCAACATCATCGCCCCTTTCAGCACGAAGCGGTCTCGGTGCGCCGACTGGGACAGTCGGTAGAGGAACCGCTCCATCGCGAAGTACTGGAGCAACTCGGCGGCGGGACGATGGCGTTCCTTGGCTGCGTTGGCGAGCCGCTGCCGGATCGAAGCGGCGAGGTTGCGGACCGGCTTCGTCACAGGATGGCCTCCAGGTAGGGGCGCACGATGCGCTCGACACGGTCGATCCGAGCGAAGCGCAGCAGCTCCTCCGGATCGAACCCCCGCCGCTTGCGCAGGTCCTTCATCGCCTTCATCGCTGTCTCCAGCCCTACCAGGCTGCGGAACCGGAAGCAATCGGCCACGGTCTTGGCGGGCGAGTAGACGCGCAGGTCGACCCCGTCCCGGCGGTGGACCTCGATGCCGGCCAGGAACGGTTCGGGCCGCAGGCGCACGACGTGCAGCGGGGGATGGTCGAGGCGCGGTTGCTCGGCGCCGCGCGGCAGGGCGACGTGCACGACGTGCGGGATCTCGTCGGTCAGATCGTGGAATGCGAGCGCGGAGATCAGGCACAGCACCGCCTTCGGCAGGCGGGCCGCCACGACGAGCAGGTCCGGGTCGGCGGGGGCCGGCAGGCTGGCGAGGCGGTAGACGCCACGGCTCAGCTGTTCGACGTGCCCGCGGTCCTGGAGGTGCTGCAGCGTCTTGGTCGGGATGCCCAGCTGCCGAGCCTGGCTGGTCCGGAACACGCCCTTGGCAGCGCGCAGCTGGCGCAGGGCCAAGGCTTCGGCATCGCTGGCGTTGCGTCGGGTCATGGTGGATCCAAGATACCTACCAATCGGAAGAACGGTAGGTAATCTGGATTCCGTCGGGGCGCACACGTGCGAACGCGTGTCGCCCTGCCCGAGCTCACCCCGCCCGAATGCTGCGCACGAACGCCAGCGGCCGCCGCCGTTCGCCGTCGAGCACCAGCTCGGTGAAGTCCAAGCCCGTCAGCACCCCGCTCTCTTCGCCGGTCGTGCCGACGACCACCGGACGTCCCAGCAGGCCGAGGCGGTCGCGGAACAGTTCCTCCAGCGCCGCATGCTGGCGCTGCTGCAGACAGCCCAGCATCGCATCGACGCGTTCGGCGATCGCGACGAGCAAAGCGCCGCGGTCGACTTCGTGGCCGGTCGCCACCGCCAGCGACGTCGCGATCGCCTCGAGGTCGGGCGGGAAGCGCACACGGTTGCAGTTGACGCCGATGCCGATCAGGTAGGTGTCGGGGCCGGCGGGGCCGACGTCGATCAGCACGCCGCACAGCTTGCGGCCGTCGAGGAACAGGTCGTTCGGCCACTTCACGCGCAGCCGGCGGCCGGCCAGCGGTTCGATCGCCTGCAGCACCGCGACCGGCAGTGCGGCAGGAAGGGCCAGCGGCTGCGGCAGCGAAATCGTCGTGCGCGCGGTGATCGCCAGATCGGCACCCGGCTGGTCGTCCCAGACGCGCTGCTGCCGGCCGCGCCCGGCCGTCTGGTGGTCCGCCCAGAAGATCGCGTCACCGTCCCGAGGTTCGGCAGCGGCCAAGTCTTGTGTCGAAGGGCACGACGCCACGTGGTGGAGCCGGCGGAAGCGTGTGCGCTGGGCGAGCAGTGTCTCGATCTGAGGGACGGCGAGCATGGACGGGCGGGGGCGGAAGGCCCGGCATCATGGCCGACTGAAGTCGAGGGTCCAGTTCTGCCGATGGTGTGGAGCAGTTGGACGGTGTGGTCCACGCAGGCAAAGGAATGACTCGAACTGGCGAATCGCTGCCGACCGGCTTTCTCGGCCCTGTGAAGGGTTGGGCGGGCCTCGTGCCGAACGGGGAGCGTGTCACGCTGCCCCGCGAGCGCGCGCGTCTCGACGCGGCGGCGGCGACGTTCGACTGCATCGAAGTGCAGGCCGTGACCGAATCGCTCGGTCGCATCGAGCCGGCGTTCGCGCGGCTCGCCGAACGCTTGGCACCCGGCGGTGTGCTGCTGCTCGACGTCGACTCGGTGCAGAGCCCGCGCATGCTGCGCATGGTCGTCGAAGGCCGACCGGGTCCGTGCGATCCCGCCGGCAGCACCGACGATCCCTCGCAGTTCCTGCCGCTGCGCCGCGTGCTCGCGGCGACGGCGATGGCGGGCCTGTGGGTGCAGGACGTGCTGCGCGTGCCCTCCGGGGCCGAAGAGTTCGGCGCCGGGCTGCCGGCGACGCTGTTCCAGCATGGCCTGCTGCCGCTCGACTGGCTCGGCTCGGTGCCGGCGACGCGCTTCTGGCTCGTCTGCCAGCGCGCGGCGTTGCGGTCCGGTTCGGTGCTGGTCGCTGGCGGCACGCCGGCGGCGCAAGCGCGCACGCGTGCTTCGCTGCAGACGTTCTTGCCCGCGGACTGGGAGATCGTCGTCGGCGACGCGCCGCGCGAAGTCGCCGGCTGGAATCGCGCCATCGCCGCGGCCCGCGGCGAGGTCGTGTGGTTCGTGCGCGGCGGCTGCGAGCCGAGCGAAGCGTGCTTCCGCGCCTTGTGCGCTGAAGCCGTCGTCGGCCCGGTCGCGCCGGCGCAGAACGGCGAACGCATGCACCCGGGCGACGTCGTCGGCCTGATGCTGCCGCGCCTCGACGTGCTGCTGGTCGGCCCGTTGGCCGAGACGTGGGACAACACACCGGTCGCACTCGAAGAGTATGCGATGCGGCTCGACAGCAAGCTGCCGGCCGCGCAGGCGACCGAATGTGCGTTCGCGGCGCCGACGCCGGTGGTGGAGTCGCCGTCGACGTTCGCCGCCGAAGCCGAAGAACTCGTCCGCCGCTGGTCGCCGGTGCAGGAGCCGACGCCGATGGCGAACATCGAGAGCGCGGTCGCTGCGCCCGCCGCACCGACGGTGCCGTGGCAGGGCCGCGCGCCGCGCATCTCGCTGTGCATGATCGCGCGCAACGAAGAGCGCTTCCTGCCCGAGTGCCTCGCGCGAGTGCGCGATGCCGTCGACGAGATCGTGCTCGTCGACACCGGCTCGACCGATCGCACCGTCGCCATCGCCGAGTCGTTCGGCGCCAAGGTGCTGCACTTCCCCTGGTGCGACGACTTCTCGGCGCCGCGCAACCACGGCCTGCAGGCCGCGACCGGCGACTGGATCCTGGTGCTCGACGCCGACGAGTTCGTGCAAGAAGGCGGCGGCGAACGCATCCGCCAGCTGGTGCAGAACCCGCGGGCGCTCGGCTACCACCTTCACTTCGTCAACGTCTACGGCGCCGGCAAGACGCTCGGCGTGATGATGGTGCGGCTGTTCCGCAACCTGCCGGGCATCGCCTACCAGAACGTCATCCACGAGCAGGTGACGCCGAGCCTGCAGCGCCTCGGTGCGCCGCTCGGCCTCGCGTTGCTCAGTGGCGAAGTCGTGGTCGACCACCACGGCTACACCGACGAGGTCATGGACCAGCGCGGCAAGAACGAGCGCAACGAGCGCCTGTTCCTGAAGCAGCTGGCGCAGGCGCCCGACGACGTCTACGGCCACTACAAGTACGGCGACTTCCTGCGCCGCCTGCCCGGCCGTTCGGCCGATGCGCGGCGGCTGCTCGATCGTTGCCTCGAACTGATCCTCGCCGGGCCGCCGACGCTGCCGCGCGAACTGCCCTACGCGGGCGAAGTCGCGGCGCTGTGCGCGCTCGAAGCGGCGCGCGTCGGCGACACCCAGCGCGCGCGCGAAGTTCTCGACGTGGCGCTGCGGCGCTTCGTGCCGACGCCGAACCTGCACTACCTGGCCGCGAGCCTGGCGCTCGCCGACCAGCGCGCCGACGACGCGATCCTGCACTTCCGCCGCTGCCTCGCCTACCGCGGGCAGACGCTGGTGGTGCCGATCCAGGACGGCATCACCGGCCACGTGTCGCTCGCCGGCATCGCGCAGGCGTTCCAGCTGCGCGGCGAACTCGACCGCGCGCAGCGATTGCTCGAACAGGCGATCGCGCTCGAACCCGCCTACGAGGTCGCGCACCTCGCGTTGTCGCGGCTGTGGCTGCAGCGCGGCGACCTGTCGCGCGCCCTGCAGGTGCTGACGACGTTCCTCGCTGCGCACCCGGACTCGCCGGGTGCCTGCCAACAGACCACCCTCATCCTGCAGCGCCTGGGCCAGACGGCCGCGGCGAAGCGGATGGGGCGCCATGCCGTGCAGCTGCTCGAGGCGCGTGCCCTCGACCACGAAGCCGCGGCGATGACCCAGATCCTGGCCGCCATGTGACGGCCGCAGAACTTCCCCCGGAGACAGGAGACAGACGATGACCACGATGACGAAGAACCAGGCGCCGACGATCACCACGCCGGCGAGTTCCCCCCGCGGTGGCTTCCAGACGATTCCGACGCGCATCCGCGACGTTCGGGACACGCAGGTGCCGCCGTTGGTCGTGCAGCCGATGGCGGAGCAGGACAAGGCGCTGGTCCGCCAGAGCCTCGCCGAGCTCGGCACCAAGCTGGCCGAGATCCACCGCACGGCCGCCGAGGCCTATCTGTCGCAGTCGGCCTACAGCGAGGCGCTGCCGCACCTCGAGGCCGCGGCGACGTTCGCCGCCGGCGAGACCGAGTACCAGATGCAGCTCGGCTTCGTGCGCTACGTGACCGGCGACGACGTCGGCGCGATCAACGCGTTCAACACCGTGCTGGCCAGCGACGGCAACAACGCCGAAGCCTGGTTCAACCTCGGCATGGTGCTGTTCGGCCAGGAGCAGTACAGCGAGGCCGAGGACTGCTTCCGCCACACGGCGGAGATGCAGCCGACCGACTCGCAGGTGTGGAACAACCGCGGCGTCTGCCTGTGGAAGCTGAACCGCATCGCCGACGCGCGCGCCTGCTTCCAGAAGGCGCTGACGAACGACCCGACCGACGCCGACGCGCAGTTCAACCTGAAGAGCATCGGCTGAGAGCCGAAGCTCCTGCCCGCTCCGGTCGGGATCCGTCGGCAGCGCGCCCCGGGATGGCGCGCTGCCGGTGCGTACCTGCCGTGATCCGTCGCGGGCTCAGGTCGCAAAATGGCGGCGGTTCCGCCACTTTGCGTCGAAGAATGGCGACGGCAGGGCAATTCTGCGACCGGCCATCGGCTCAGTGCATGCGTCCGCACCCGCACCCGCCCATGGCTTCGCCGATCGGGCCCGGTGAGGATGGCGAGCCCTCTCGGGAGAACCGATGCTCGCACCGCACCGCCACACGGGTTCGTTCGTCCTCACGGCCCTCGCCCTCGCCGCCGTTGCCGCTGCGCAGCAGGCGCCGGGCACGACCCCCAACTCGGGCAAGCGCAGCGCCACCTTGACCGATCCGGCGGCCGCCAAGAAGGAACGGGCGTGGTCCGACGCGCGCGAGTTCAAGGCGGAGATCGTCGACGGCGAGATCCGCTGCACGCTGCGCATGGAGAAGCCGTTCGCCGAGGGCATGTTCACCTGCGTCGAGCTCGACTTCGACTGCGACGACAAGCTCAAGACCGGCATCGACGGCGCCGAGTTGCGCGTGCGCGCCGCCGTCGGGTCGCGCTTCCAGCCCAACAACGCCGAGCCGACCAACGGCACGACGAAACCGCTCGAGCACGTGCGGCTCAGCACGACGATCCTCGACGAAGCCGACGGCGGCGGACGGCGTTGGCTGCACCAACAGCTCGGCGGCTCGCCGCCGCGGATCGACGGCGCGGTGATGACCTTCTCGGTGCCGACCCGATGGGTGAAGGAGCGCGGCGATCGCTACGGCAGCACGTTCTCGTTCGGCGTCGAGGTCATGACCTCGTGCTCGGACCAGCCGATCGAGCTGCTGCACACCTGTGGCGATCCCGGGCTGCCGATCGTGCTCGACGGCAAGACGGCGGATTGGAGCGGTGCGATCGCCGGCGATCCGCCCGGCGAACTGCACGAACGGCTGCGCTGCGCCGACCTGACCGGCCTGCGGGTCGAGCACTCCGAGAGCCAGCTGTTCGTCGCCGTCGATCTCGCCGAGCCGGGGTTCGCCAGCTGGGCCACGGACAGCGACGTCGAAGGCCGTCCGATCCTGACCTTCCACGTGGAGCCGCTGTTCCCGCGCTATCAGGAGCCCAAGCGCGTGGCGCTGCCCGCCGGCCAGGCGTCGGTCGGCAGGGACAAGGCGCCGTGGATGGCCGTCGTCGGCGAGAAGACCGTCGAGGCGGCGTTCGAACGCAAGTCGGGGCAGTCCCGCTTCCGCGTCATCGTGCACGCGGACGCCGAGTTCCGCGATCGCTTCGCGCAGCGCGTCGGCCTCGACCTGGAGGCGAAGTGACCATGCGCACCCTGACGACGTTCGTGAGCGTGCTGGCCGCGTGGTCGGCGCTGCTGCCGGCGCAGGCACCGCAGGACGTGCAAGGCGAACTCGGCAAGACGACGCGCTGGAGCGGCGTCGTTCGCGTCACCGGCGACGTCACCGTGCCGGACGGCTCGCGCCTCGAGATCGCCGCTGGTACCAAGGTCTGGATCGCCGACAAGGACGGCTCGCAGGCCGGTTGGAACAAGGGCCAGGTCGAGATCCACGTGAAGGGCCACCTGGTGATCGAAGGCGCCGTGGCCACGCCGGTGCTGATCACGCGCGAAGGCGCCGAAGAGTCCGGACCGGCGTCGTCGGCGCCGCCGACGTGGCACGGCATCGTGCTCTACCAGTCGACCGACGAGGCGCAGAACCGCGACCTCGTGCGTGGCCTGCGGCTCGAGTACGCGTTCGCCGGCGTGCAGGTGCCGCTGTCGAGCCCGCTGTTCGAGGACTGCGTGTTCCGCTACTGCGACGTCGGCATCGAGGTCGGCTCGGCGCACAAGGACGATCGCTTCGAGGGCACGCGCGGCGGCCCGGCCGGCCCGGAGATCCGCCGGTGCCGATTCACCGACAGCCGCACCGGCGTCTACCTGCAGGGTTCCGCCAAGCCGCTGGTCGAGTACTGCGTGTTCCACGCGTGCCGCTGCGGACTCGGGCCGAACCGTCCGGGCGTCGTGTCCCGCCTCGATGCGCCGGGGGCGTCGCTGCAGCGCTGCGCGTTCGTCGCCTGCGCGCTCGGCGTCGAAGGTTGTTCGCTGACGCGCGAGTCGATCTTCGCCGACTGCAAGACGGCGCTCGAACTGTCCGAGTACCACGACATGCTGGCGACGAACATCGACCAGATCGTGTTCGAGCGCTGCCTCGTCGGTGGCTCCGGCCGCGAAGTCGTGGGCGACACCGCCATCGCCCGCGACGTGCTGCGCGGCGAAGCGAAGTTCCGCGGCCCGCTCGCGGACCTCTCGGCGCCGTGGCCGCCGCTGCAACCGTGCCTCGAGCTCACGGACGGCTCGGCGGCGATCGGGGCCGCGCGCGATGGTGGCGACCTCGGGCCTTCGGGCAAGCCGCGGCCGGGTGCCATCGGCAAGGCGATGCAATGGACCGGCAAGGTGACGACTGGCTGGCGCGCCGCCGCCACCGATGCACCGCCGAGCTGGCAGAAGCTGGTGAAGGCCGAGCCCGGCACGGCGGTCGGCAAGTCGTGGTGGGCGAACGCCGACCAGGAGGACGACGGCTCGCTGCGACTGCGGCGCGTCTTCGGCCTGCAGCGCACGGCGGGCTTGTTCGCCCTCGAAGTGCAGGCCAGCGCCGCCGGCCCGCTGCCGATGCAGTTCTCCGGCGAGACCACGCTGCTCGAGATCGCGGTGAACGGCGTCTCGGCGGTCAAGGTCGAGCAGAAGCGGCGATTCGGCGGCGCCAGCGAACCGGTGATGTTGAACCTGCGCGCTGGCGCCAACCTGATCGTCGTCAACGCGGTGGGCTGGGGTGCCGATCCGCGCATCGCCTTCGCGCTGGCCGGCGACTGGACGCCGACGGTGACGAAGGTCGCGCCGCCGGAGCCGACGATGACCGCGCGCACCAACCGCACCAAGGACGGCGTGTTCGTCGAGATCTCGGCCAGCGCCGACACGCATTGGTCCGCTGGCCCCGGCAACGACTTCGCGCGCGCGCAGCAGATCGGCAAGATGGACGATCCGGTCGGCCTCGACCTGGTGTGGACGGCGCCGCGCAAGGCGAAGCTCGGCCCGTTGCCGCGCGAATGGGCGAAGACCGAGGTCGAGCTGTCGTTCCCCGGTGTGCGCAGCGTCACCGGCGAGCTGCTGAAGGTCGCACCGGTGACGGTGAAGGTGCAGTAGTCCGACCCTCGCGCGCGGCGCCGGGCTCAGACCGTGCGTGCGACGTTGCCGCCGAGGCCGAGCGACGCGTTGCCGTAGCCGCGCAGGACCTTGGCGCCTTGGCGCACGCGGGTCAGTTCGGCGGCGAGGCCGTCGAGGCCGCTGCGCATGCCGTGCTCGAGGCGTCCGCGCGACGACTGGGCGTTGCTGCGCAGACGCGCTTCATGCGGCCCGTCCTTGCTGCCGTCGCCGGCGACGACGAGATGTTCGTCGGCCAGCGCCATCAGCTCGGCGAGCTGCTCGAGGTCGCCGTTGGCCAGCGCCGCGTAGCCCTGGTCCCAGCAGGCGATCAGCTCCTGCAGCGCGAACGCCACCGGCGACGAGGTCGCGACGGCGCCGTTGGGCTCAGCCGGTGATGACACCGTTCCAGCCTTCCTGCAGCGTGCGCATGACCTGCAGCGTGTTGGCGACGCCGCTCGGCGTGCGCGTCAGGTTGGCCTGGCTCAGCTGCTCGAGGCCGAACTCGTAGAGGCGGTCGAGGTCGCGGGCGATCTGGCCACCGGCGGCGTGGTCGAGGCTCGCGCGCAGCTCGCCGAGGATGCCCATCGCGCGGCTCAGCGCCTGGCCGACCTCGGGCGAACGCGCGGTCTTCTGGTCGGCGAGGCCGACGCGGCTCTTCTCGAGGTTCTTGATGGCGCCGTCGTAGAGCAGCTTCACGAGCTTCTCCGGCGAGGCGGTCAGGATGGCGTTCCGCTGGTAGGTGGCGGCGGCTTGTGCGTAGGTCATGTTCGGGGCTCCGGTGACGGTGGGTGGAAGGTGGGTGGTTCAGCGGTTCAGGCTGTTGAGCGACGTGCCCTGGCCCTGCAACCGCGTCAGCAGGCTCTCGAGGTTCGCGTACCTCGTCTCCAGCTGCTGCTGGTAGAGGGTGACGCGGCGCTCGGCCTGGTCGATGCGGGTCTGCGTGTCCTTGACCTGGCGGTCGAAGGCTTCGCTGCGCGTCTTGATCAGGCCTTCGACCGAGTCGGTGTACGAGTCGATCTGCCCGAGCAGCTTGTTCGCGATGCCGTTGGTGCCACCGGCGAACAGGTTCGAGACCGCCTCTTCGTCGTCGGCGAGGCTCTCGGCGAACTTCGTGCTGTTGAACGTCAGCTTGCCGGCGGTGTCGGACGTGATGCCGGCCTGGGCCAGCAGCTGGTAGGCGCTGTTGCCGGTGTCACCGACGGACGCACCGACGATGCCGCGCAGCGACGAACGCATCGAACGCAGCGTCGAGTCGCCGAACAGCGGGCCCTTGGCCTTGCCCTCGGCGGTCAGCGCGTTCTGCTCGGTGAAGAAGTCGACGACCTTGTTGTACGCGTCGACGAACTCCTGCACCTTCTTGCTGGTCGCCTCGGCGTCGGTCGACACCGTGATCGTGATGTCCTTGTTCGGCGACGGCACCGACTTCAGGTCCAGCGTGATGCCGGGCCACAGGTCGCTGACCTGGTTGGTCGGGCGGTAGACGGTGATGCCGCCGAGGCCGCCCGGCGTGCCGTTGATCAGCAGCTCCGCGTCCTGGGCCTCCGAGAGCTCGTTGCCGGCGACCTGGCTGATCAACGCCTGGAAGGCCGCGCTGCCGTCGTCGTT
>JBILEY010000287.1:0-6902 GCA_044351865.1 Planctomycetota bacterium
CCGCCACCCCCGCGGTGGCGCGCATGATGCAGCGACGGCGACGACTTCGGAAGTGCTGTGGCGCGCTCCAGCGATCTCAGCGGCGCGGGCGCCAGAAGCCGCGGCGCTGCGTGGTCGTGGTCTTCGTCGACGCGTCGACCGGACCGTCGCCCGCCGGGGTCGTGTTCTGCGGCATGCGGCTGAAGTGGTAGCTCGGCCAGGCGCGGCCCGAACGCAGCTTGCGCAGAGGAACGACCTTGGTCGTCGTCGTGCGCGCGGCGGCGTCGCTGGCAGGAGCCTGCGGGGCCGCGGCAGGAGTCTGCGGCGTGCGGTCGTCGCGACGGAAATGGCGGCCCGTGGTCTGGGCGCTGGCGAACGTGGTCAGCAGCGCGATCGCGATCAGGATCAGAGGACGCATGGGTGTTCTCTCGGGAAGGAGGGCCGTTGCGGTGACGAAGAAGTCTAGCTCCGGTTCGCGCCGGAGGTCGAGCTGACGCGGAACGAGCCGACCAGCTGGCGCATGCGCTGCACGTGCTCGGCCGATGCCGCCGAGGCTTTGGCCACCTGTTCGGCCGTGCGTGCGTTCGCCTGCGTGGTCTGGTCGACGGTGGTCAGGGCGCTGTTGATCTGGTTGGCCCCTTCCTTCTGCTCCTTGGTCGCCGCGTGCACCTGGCCGAGGGTCGACTCGACCTTCTCGTAGGCGGCGACGATCGCCTGCAGCCCGGCGTCGACTTCGCTGGCGAGCGAACTGCCGCGCTCGCTGCGTTCGGCCGCGGTCTGCAGCAGCGACGCCGTGTCCTTCGCCGCCTGCGCGCTGCGCTGCGCGAGCGTGCGCACCTCTTCGGCGACGACGGCGAAGCCCTTGCCGGCTTCGCCGGCGCGCGCGGCCTCGACTGCGGCGTTCAGCGCCAGCAGGTTGGTCTGGAAGGCGATGTCGTCGATCACGCGGATGACCTTCTGCACCTCGGCGCTGCTGTCGCGGATCTGCGCGACGGCTTCGGTCAACTGCTTCGTGCGCTCGGCGCCGGTGCGTGCGGCGGCCGTGGCGTCCTGGCTGTGCTTGCCGGCGGCCGTGGTGTTGTCGGCGCTGCTCGTCGACATCGACGCGATCTCCTCCATCGAGGCGGAGATCTCCTCGAGCGAGGCTGCCTGGTGGCTCGACGAGTTCGACAACTCGCCGGCGCTGCTGTTCAGTTCGCCGGCCACCTTCTCGATCAGGCCGGCGACGGTGTGCATCTCGCCGAGCGCCTTGTCCATGCGGTCGAGGAACCGGTCGGCGGCGTGCGCGGTGCTGGCGATCTCGTCGTCGCCGGCCATGGCCAGGCGAACGGTCAGGTCGCCGTCGCCATCGGCCACGGCTTCCATGCGGTGGCGCAGCTGCCCCAGGCGCTGCGAAGTGCTGCGGACCATGAAGGCGCCGAGGCCGATCGCGACCAGCAGGGCGAGGATCGAGACGACGAGCAGCGAGGTGCGGGCGGTCGCGCCGCGGCTCGCGGCGGCGGCGGCTTCTTGCGTCGTGCGTTCGCCGATGGTCTGTTCGAGGCGCTGCATCGAGGTGCGCAGCGTCGCGGCCGCGGCGTCGTAGACGGTGCGCAGCGGCGCCAGCACGACGATGCTCTGCGCGTAGTCGCGCATGCGCTGTTCGTGCACGGCGAACTCGCGCGTGTAGACGTCCGCGAGCGTCATGCCGGGCCATTGGCTCGGGGCGGGCACGGCGAACGTCGGCGTCGACAGCATGCGCGCCGCGGTCTCCTTCTGCTCGGCGAGGGCCTGATCGATCTCGGCCAGCGTCGCCGTCGCTGCCGCGCCGGCCTCGAGCTTGCCGAGCGCGAGGTACTGCGCGAGCAGGGCGATGCGGTTCTCCATGCCGCCATCGGCGGCTTCCCACACGTCCTTCAGGCCGTGGCCCCAGGCGACCTGGCGGTCCGGGTCCTTCTCCAGCACCTCGACGGCGCTGTCGCCGACCTCCTCCATGATCGTGCTGAGCGAGTTGAACGACTCGGTGTGTTCGTGCAGCGAACGCTCGCGCTGGACGGCGGTGTCGTGCGCAGCGAGCAGCCCGTCGAGCGCGGTGCGGAAGCGCTGCGCGTCCTGCTGCAGCGAGGCGAGGGCTTCGCCCGCGGCGAGCCCACTCTGGTGGATGCGTTCGAGGGCGCGATCGGCCGTGGCGCCAGCGCCGCGGATCTTGCCCTGCAGGTCGCCGTCGGCAGCGGCGCCGGCCAGTTGCTGCGCCACCGCGAGCTGTTGCTCGCCGATCGCCTGCTGGGCGGCGCAGGTGGCGTTGGCCACGTCCTTGGCGGGACCGGCGAGGAAGTCGTTGCCTTCCTGCAGGATCGACAAGGCGTGGTAGCCGGTGGCGCTGGCGACGACCAGCAGGCCGGCCAGCAGGACGTTGTTCAGGACGATCTTCGTGCGCAGCAACATGGAGCGTTCTCCCGGAAGTGAGCGATGGTGGAGCTGCTCAGAACAGCACTTCGAGGCGGAGCAGGCCGACCAGCACGTCGTCGACGCCGGTCGCACCGCCGGGATGGGTGATGTATTGCAACTCGGGCTTCAGGCTGATCGCGGTCGTCACCTGCAGCTTGTAGAGGAGTTCGAAGGCGACCTCGTCCTCCGGCGTGCCGGCACCCGGGTCGTCCGACAGGTCGCACCAGAACAGCCCGAAGCCGAGCACGTCGTGGTCGCGGCCGTCGAAGGCGCCGATCCACTCGAGGCCGCAGGCGACGCTGTTGCCGCAAGCCGAGACGTCTTCGTCGGCGTGGCCGAAGCTGACGAACGCGCCGAAACCCTGGCCGTCGTTCGCGATCGGGTCCTCGCGCCACAGGTGCTGTTCGAGCGTGCACCAGAAGCCGGCGGTGCCGCGGTCGGTGCCGCCGTCGAACGTGCTGAAGCTGGCCGAGTGGTAGAAGGCGCCGATCGACGCGCGGCCGCTGCCCCAGCGTTCGCCGCCGGTCCAGCCCGTGCCGGCTTCGACCGCGTAGAAGTAGGCGTCCGACTCGTCGTCGCTGAAGAAACCCTTGGGCCCGCGCTTGCCGGTGTTGATGCCGTTGGCGTTGGCGCCGTCGTACATCGCCGCGCCGACGTAGCTGTTCTCGCCGAGCGAGTAGAACAGGTTGATCGACGTCGCCGGGTTCGGGAACGTCGGATAGGCGACGATCGTCGGCACGATCGCCGCCGTCGAGTTGACGAACTCGCCGCCGATCTCGTGGAACGCGAACTCCGAGTTGAAGTCGACCTTGCCGGCCTTGAGGCGCAGCCGGTCGCCGAGCCAGGTCTCGAGCCACACTTCGGCGATCTGCTCGAGGTCGTTGCCCTGGATGTTGGACAGGCCGCCGAAGTCACCGACGTCCCTGGTCGGGTTGGTGCCGACGATCTTGTAGGCGTCGACATAGAAGATCGTGCGCTTCCAGCCGAGCAGCGTCTCGAGGTCGAAGGCGACGTTGACGTCGATCAGGCTCGACAGCGACGAGCGGCGGCGCGTGTCGCCCGACCACGGGGCCGCGAGGTCCGACGTGAAGCCACCGGCGACTTCGATGCCGAGTTGCTCCAGCTGCGAGCGCAGGCCACCCCAGTCGCCAGTCAGACGCGTCCACTCGGTGATCGGCGCCCCGCCGACCCATTCGCGCGGCGCGGGCTCGGTGGGGTCCTGGGCCAGCAGCGTGCAGCCCACCAAGAAGACGGACGTACGGAGCGAAGTGGTGGCGGTGTTCATGCTCTCCCGCCGGGTCGGCACCCGGCGACCCCGAACCGATCGTCACATCGCGTGCCGCTGCTGTACGTGACTTTCCCCTGGTCGGAGTGCGAGCCAGCTCGGGTACGGGGGCAGGCGGCGCTCGGGTCAGCCCATCAGGCGGAGCTGCAGCACCAGCAGGCCGGCGGCGTAGACGGCCGACACCAGGTCGTCGAGGATCACGCCGAACATGTTGTGCCAGTCGCGGTCGATCTGGCGGGCCGGCGGCAGCTTGACGATGTCGAGCACGCGGAACAGGAGGAACCCTTCGATCAGGATCCAGGGAGTGCGTTCGATCGGCAGGAACGCGTGCGCCAGGATCGCGGTCAGCAGGTAGCCGGCGACTTCGTCCATGACGAAGTTGCCGGAATCCGGATCCTCCCAGTAGCGCGCTGCCGCGTTGTTCAACACGAAGTGCACGACGCAGGTGATCGCGAACGAGATCCAGAGCACGGTCATCGTGTGCTCGGGGGCGAAGTGCCAGACGGCGGCGTGCACGGCGACGCCGAGCAGGGCGGCGAACGAGCCCGGCGCGATCGGGGCGAGGCCGAGGCCGAAGGCGGTGCCGACGGTGACCACGAGCCAGTCGCTCAGCGAAGTGGGGCGCTTCATCGGCTGCGGTGGGGGAGCTGGGGTTCGACTGCCGAACTCGGCTGGCGAGCTGGGCTGGCGAGCAGGGCTGGCGGTTGGAGTGGAGGTTCCGGCCAGAATCGAACTGGGGTCGATGGATTCGCGAGCTGGGTGCAACGAGCGCCCGCCAGCGCCTCCATCGGAACCGCAGCCGACGCAACTCGCTGCGACCGAAAGGGACCATGCCATCTGGGATGGGTCAAGTCTGGGGAGTCGGCGGCGGCGAAATCGTCGCGGCGATGCGATCGAAGCGTTCGCATCGGCTTGGCGCGAAGTCGGCGTTGGCGGTGGGTGATCCGACTCCGGCGTGCTGACCGCCATCTCGAGGGCGGAGCTCGACCAGCAGATCACCACGGCCCGCGCCTACCCGCGCAGCCTGCGCAAGTTCGTGAAGGAGTGCATGGAGATGGCCACGCTGAACGAGCGTGTGGCCGAGGAGTGCTTCTACGCACTGCCGCGCGACGGCAAGACGGTCGAGGGGCCCAGCGCCCGGCTCGCCGAGATCGTCACGTGCGCCTGGGGCAACTGCCGCGCCGGCGCCCGCGTCACCGAGGAGGGGGCGGAGTTCATCACCGCCCAGGGGGTGTTCCACGACCTCGAGCGCAACGTGCAGGTGACGATGGAGGTGCGCCGCCGCATCACCGGCAAGAACGGCCGCCGCTACTCGTCCGACATGATCGGCGTCACCGGCAACGCCGCCTGCAGCATCGCCCTGCGCAACGCGGTGTTCCGCGGCATCCCGCGCGCCTTCTGGATCGACGTCTACGAGGCCGCGCGAAAGGCTGCGATCGGCGACGCCGAGACGCTCGCGAACCGGCGAGCGCACATGTTCGCGCACTTCCTGAAGCTCGGCGCGACGCGGGAGGCGATCCTGGCGTCGATCAACGTCGCCGGCGAGGAGGACATCGGCCTGGACGAGCTCGCGACGCTGAAGGGCATCGCGACCGCGATCAAGGACGGCGACACGACGGTCGAGCAGGCGTTCCCGTCGGTGCCGAAGGCCGGTGCGGCCGCCGCGAGCGGCGGGGCCGAGGACAAGAAGGGCGTCGCCGGGCTGGCGGCGCGCGTCGCGAACGCGAAGGGCGGGACGGCGGCCGCGGCGGCGAAGCCCGCAGAACCGGCGGAGAGCACCGGCGGCGACGGGGAGGTGCGGTCGTGACGGCCGCCGTCCCCGCGCCGACGCCGCTCCACATCCTGGAGCTGCGCGTCGAGAACTTGAAGCGGCTGCGTGCCGTGCAGATCACGCCCGACGGCGACCTCGTCGTGCTGTCCGGCCAGAACGGCGCCGGCAAGTCGAGCGTGCTCGACGCGATCGCTATGGCGCTCGGCGGCGGCTCGCAGATCCCGGCCGAGCCGATCCGCCGCGGCGCCGACCGCGCCGAGGTGGTGGTGGACCTGGGCGAGATCATCGTACGCCGCACGTTCACCGCTGCCGGCGGCGGCCAGCTGGTGGTGAGCAACCGCGAGGGCGCCCGCTTCCAGTCGCCGCAGAGCATGCTCGACGCGTTGGTCGGCCGGCTGTCGTTCGACCCGCTCGCGTTCGCGCGCGAGAAGTCGGCCCGGCAGGCCGAGATCCTGCGCGAGCTGGTGGGGCTCGACCTAGCGCCGCTCGATACGAAGCGGGCCGAGCTCTACGCCGAGCGCACGGCGGTCAACAAGCGGGCGGCGTCGCTGCGCGCCCGCTTCGAAGCGATGCCGAAGCACGAGGCGCCGGCCGAGCCAGTGGACGTCGGCGAGGTGGCCGAGCAGCTGAAGGCGGCGCAGCTGCAGAACCAGGAGAACGCGCGGCAGCTCGCTGCCCTGGTGTCGGCCCGCGACACCCTCGCGACCCGGCAGAACCGCGTCGCCACGCTGCGCGCCGAGTTGGCGAAGGCCGAGGAAGCCGTTCGCTCGTCGGCGGAGGCGGTGCAGAACCTCGAGGCGAAAACCGCGAACATGGTCGAGGCGAACACGGCGGCGCTGCTGGAGCAGATCCGGGGCGCGGAGTCGATCAACCGGCTGGTGCGCGAGAACCACCAACGCGCCGCGGTTGCCGGCGAGCACGCGGTGGTGGAGCGGCAGGCCGCCGAGTTGACCCAGGAGATCGAGGCGATCGACCAGCGGAAGGCGGAGGCGATCGCCGCCGCGCGCATGCCGGTGGCGGGACTCGGCTTCGGTGTCGACGGCGTGGTGACGCTGAACGGGCTGCCGCTCGACCAGGCCAGCGCCGCCGAACGCCTGCGGGTGTCCGTGGCCATCGGGCTCGCGATGAACCCGCGCCTGCGGGTGCTGCTGATCCGCGACGCCAGCCTGCTGGACCGCGAGTCGATGCGGCAGGTCGCCAAGCTGGCCAAGGCTGCCGGGGCGCAGCTGTGGGTCGAGCGCGTCGAGGTGGACGACCAGACGACGGTGCTCATCGAAGACGGCCAAGTCGCTGGTGGGGCTCCGGTTCCGACGGCTGCGGCGGGCTGATCGCGTCCGCTGCTGCTCTGCGCAGTCGCCGGGAAGGGGCTGCTGCAGAGCGCGCGGTACTGCGCAACGGGGGGTGTGCTTCTACGCCATACCACGCCGGCGCTGCGACGTG
>JBILEY010000288.1:0-6887 GCA_044351865.1 Planctomycetota bacterium
CCGCGAAGGCCGCCACGGCGGGCGCCAGGGCCGCCGCGAGCGCGAACGCTCGCGCTGGGGCGACAAGCGCGAACGGGCCCACGGCCGGCGCGTGCCGTTCGGCCCGCGGCCCTACGTGCAGCTGCTCGACGAAGTGCAGCACCGCGCCCTGTTGCCGCTGCTCTACTTCTGCTTCTCGCGCAAGGAGTGCGAGATCAAGGCCGAGCGCAGCATGGGCCGCCGCCTGCTCGACCGGGCCGAACGCGCGCGCATCGAGGACCTGTTCCACGACATCTGCGCGCGCTTCGAGCTCGACGTCGAGGCCGATCCCGGCCTGCGCGGCATCCTCGGCCGCGCCATCAGCGGCGTGGGCTACCACCACGCCGGCATGCTGCCGATCCACAAGGAAGTGGTCGAGCGCCTGTTCACCTCCGGCCTGCTGAAGATGCTGTTCACCACCGAGACCTTCGCGCTCGGCATCAACATGCCGGCGCGCACGGTGGTGTTCGACCTGCTGCGCAAGTTCGACGGCGTGCAGATGGACTACATGAAGGCGCGCGACTACCTGCAGATGGCGGGACGCGCCGGCCGCCAGGGCCTCGACAAGAGCGGCCTCGTCATCGCCATCCTCGAGGACGAGGACCTGATGGAAGCGCCGCTGTCGCGCTTCCACTCGGGCAAGGTCGAACCGATCACCTCGCGCTTCAACCTCTCCTACTCGACGATCCTCAACCTCTACGACCGCCTCGGCAGCAAGGGCCTGCTCGCCGCCTACGACAAGAGCTTCGCCGCATTCCAGGCGCAGAAGGGCACGCCGGCGACGCGCGCCAAGAAGAAGGCGGCGGCGCACGCGGCGCTGGCCGCGCGCATGCAGGTGCTGCGCGACGCCGGCTACCTCGACGACGACGGGCTGCTGCCGCGCGGCAAGGTCGCGCAGCGCATCAACGGCTACGAGATCCAGGTCGCCGAGCTGCTGTTCAGCGGCGTGCTCGAGTCGATGGACATGCACCAGCTGGCGGCGACGTTCACCGCGCTGATCCACGAGGACCGCCGACGCCCCGATGCGCGCGGGGTGCGCGAGCCCGGCCCACTGATGCAGCGGGCGAACGAGGCGGTGAGGCGGTTCATCGCCGTCGAGACGCTGCAGGGCATCGCGCATCCGATCAAGGAACCGGACTGGAGCATCGCCGCTGCGGTCGATTGCTGGAGCCGCGGCGGCAGCATCGAGGACCTCGAGCGCCTCGGCCACTCGGACGCCGGCGACGTCGTGCGCACGTTGCGCATGGCGATCCAGATGATGCGCCAGGTGCGCATGCAGGTCGGCAAGCGCGAACAACTCGGCGCGCGGCTCGAGGAAGCGGTGGTCGCGATCAACCGCGACGTCGTCGACGCCAAGCGCCAGTTCGAACTCGGCTGAACGCGCGCGACGCCGGCGTCAGCGGCGCGTCGCCGTCGCTTCGACCGGCAGCTCCGCGGCATCGGCGTCGAGCGGCACTTCGCTGCGCGCGACGTTGCTGCCGTCGAGACCGGTCAGCAGCTTCTGCATCGTCGACTGCAGCACCGGCGCCACCAGCCGATACGGGCTGATCGGCTGGAAGTCGACGTCGGAGGCGAGGCGGCCGCCGTAGACCTGGTCGTGCAGCAGCGTGCGCTTGCCGTCGGCGCCGGTCGGCCCGAACACCTGCACGCGCAGCGACACGTCGGCGAACGACGCACGGCCGGCGATCGCCTGCGTGGCGCCGAGCGTGAACGACGTCAGCGTCGGCTTCAGCACCAGGGCGGTGGCGCTGGCGCGGTCGTCGACGCGGGCGAACAGCTGGCTCTGTGCCAGGCCGCGGCCGAGCACCTCGGCGAACATCTCGGGCACCGGCCGTTCCCAGAACTCGTCGCCGGCGTAGACGATCGGGAAGCCGCGGTCGCCGGTCGGCAGCTTGCTGGCATCGCGCGCGTCGACGATCGGGGCCACGAACACCGGCCGGTCGCCGGGCGCCTTGGTCACGAACGTCGGGTCGACGTAGAACAGGTCGTTGCGGGCGAAGTCGGCGATCTGGCTGGTGGTGCCGCAGGCGCCGAGCAAGCCGGCGGCGAGCAGCGGGAGGACGTTCCGGGGGAAGTGCATGCGGCCATGGCATCGGCAGCTCCGCACCGGGACTGAAGTCGGCGAAGGCGGCGACCGGCGTTTTTGCCAGCGCTGGTGCGGCCGGATAGAACGCTTCCCCCTCGACCGGCCGGTCAGCCGTCGAGCCCACCACCCCAATGGCTGCCAATCCGTTCTCGTCCCGCTCCCACCTGAAGGTCGGCAAGCGGACCTTCACCTACTTCGCATTGCCGGCACTGGAGAAGGCCGGTCTCGGCACGCTGTCGCGCCTGCCCTACTCGATCCGCGTGCTGCTCGAGCAGGCGCTGCGCAACCACGACGACTACGTCGTGTCGACGAAGGACGTCGAGAACATCGCCGCGTGGGGACCGAAGACCGCCGGTCAGGTCGAGATCCCGTTCCTGCCGGGCCGCGTCGTGCTGCAGGACTTCACCGGCGTGCCGTGCGTCGTCGACCTCGCGGCGATGCGCGCGGCGATGCAGCGCCTCGGCGGCGACGCCGCCAAGATCAACCCGCTGGTGCCGTGCGACCTCGTCATCGACCACTCGGTGCAGGTCGACGCGTTCGCCACCAGCACGGCGGAGCAGGAGAACCTGAAGCTCGAGTTCGAACGCAACGGCGAGCGCTACGAGTTCCTGAAGTGGGGCCAGCAGTCGCTGACCAACTTCCGCGTGGTGCCGCCGGGCATGGGCATCGTGCACCAGGTCAACCTCGAGTACCTGGCCAGCGGGGTGCTGACCAGGCAGGACGGCAAGGACACGCTCGCCTATCCGGACACGGTCGTCGGCACCGACTCGCACACGACGATGATCAACGGCCTCGGCGTGCTCGGCTGGGGCGTCGGCGGCATCGAAGCCGAAGCGGTGATGCTGGGCCAACCGACCTACATGCTGCTGCCGGAAGTCGTCGGCATGGAGCTGAGCGGTGCCCTGCCGGAGGGCGCGACCGCGACCGACCTCGTGCTCACGGTCACGCAGCTGCTGCGCAAGCACGGCGTCGTGAACAAGTTCGTCGAGTTCTACGGCACCGGTGTGGCGTCGATGTCGCTCGCCGACCGCGCGACGATCGCCAACATGGCGCCGGAGTACGGCGCGACGATGGGCTTCTTCCCGGTCGACGCCGAGACCTGCCGCTTCCTGCAGAAGAGCGGCCGCGAAGCCGAGCAGGTCGCGCTGGTCGAGGCCTACTACAAGGCACAGGGCCTGTTCTGGACTCCCGACGCGCCGGTGCCGGAGTTCAGCAGCACGCTGAAGCTCGACCTCGCGACGGTGGTGCCGAGCCTCGCCGGCCCGAAGCGTCCACAGGACCGCGTGCCGCTGACCGCGATGCAGAAGGAGTTCCGCACCGGCCTCAGCAAGGACGTCAAGGATCGTGGCTTCGGCCTGTTCGGCGACCAGCTGATGGCGAAGGCGACGATCGCCGACGACAGCAAGGCGGTGATCGCGCACGGCGCCGTGGTGATCGCGGCGATCACGTCGTGCACGAACACCAGCAACCCGTCGGTGATGCTCGGTGCCGGCCTGCTGGCGAAGAAGGCGGCGGCGCGCGGCCTCTCGCGCAAGCCGTGGGTGAAGACGTCGCTGGCCCCGGGCTCGCGCGTCGTCACCGACTACCTGCAGAAGGCCGGGCTGATGCAGGCCCTCGAGCAGGTCGGCTTCCACGTCGTCGGCTACGGCTGCACGACCTGCATCGGCAACAGCGGCCCGCTGCCGGCGGCGATCTCGCAGGCGATCAAGGACGGCAACCTGGTCGCGTCGGCCGTGCTCAGCGGCAACCGCAACTTCGAGGGCCGCGTCAACCCCGACGTGAAGGCCAACTACCTGGCGTCGCCGCCGCTGGTCGTCGCCTACGCGCTCGCCGGCACCGTCGACATCGACCTCGACAAGGAGCCGCTCGGCTTCGACGACGACGGCAAGCCGGTCTTCTTGCGCGAGATCTGGCCGACGCAGCAGGAGATCGCCGACGCGATCGCCAGCAGCATGTCGCCGGAGGCGTTCCGCAAGCAGTACGGCACCGTCGACCAGGGCCCGCCGCCGTGGCGCAAGATCACGGCGAAGAAGAGCGCCTTGTTCGCCTTCGACGGCGGCAGCACCTACATCCAGGAGCCGCCGTTCTTCACCACGATGGGCCGCGAAGTCGGCACCATCGCGCCGATCCTCGGCGCGCGCGCGCTGGCGGTGCTCGGCGATTCGGTGACCACCGACCACATCAGCCCCGCTGGCAACATCAAGAAGGACAGCCCCGCCGGTCGCTACCTGCTGGAGAACGGCGTGCAGCCCGCCGACTTCAACCAGTACGGCGCCCGCCGCGGCAACGACCGCGTGATGACGCGCGGCACGTTCGCCAACATCCGCCTGCGCAACTTCCTCGTGCAGCAGGAAGGTGGCCTGACCAAGCACCTGCCGAGCAACGAGACGATGGCGATCTACGACGCCTCGATGAAGTACCAGCAGGAGGGCACGCCGCTCTGCGTGCTCGCCGGCAAGGAGTACGGCACCGGCAGCTCGCGCGACTGGGCGGCGAAGGGCACGTTCCTGCTGGGCGTGAAGTTCGTGCTCGCCGAGAGCTACGAGCGCATCCACCGCAGCAACCTGGTCGGCATGGGCGTGCTGCCGCTCGAGTTCCTGCCGGGCCAGACGCGCGATTCGCTGGGCCTGTCGGGCCACGAAGTGTTCGACGTCGCCATCGACGACACGGTGCAGCCGCGCCAGCAGCTGACGGTGACCGCGATCCACCCGGAGACCGGCAAGGTCACGACGATCCAGACCCAGTGCCGCATCGACACGCCGGTCGAGGTCGACTACTACCGCAACGGCGGCATCCTGCAGACCGTGCTGCGCAAGCTGCTCGGCCCGGCGAAGCCGGTGGCGGCCAAGGCCGCGGCGAAGCCCGTGACGACGAAGGCCGCCAAGGCTCCGGTCGCGAAGGCGAAACCGGTCGCCAAGGCAAAGCCGGAGGCGAAGACGACGCCGGCAGCGAAGAAGCCCACCGCGAAGCCGCTCGCCAAGCAGGCCGTGGCGAAGAAGCCAGCGCCGAAGAAGCCGGTCACCAAACAGGCGGCCAAGAAGGCCGCGCCGGCGAAGAAGGGCAAGGTCGCGGCGAAGGCCAAGGGCAAGTCGGCGCCGAAGCCGCTCGCGAAGAAGGCCGTGGCAAAGAAGGTCGCCGGCAAGAAGCCGGTCGCCAAGAAGCCCGCCGGCAAGCCGGCGAAGAAGGGCAAGCGCTGATCCCGGCGGCTCGCGCTTGTGGCGAGCCGCGCCCGGCGGCGATGCTGCGCGCATGTTGCGCCTGATCGCCGCCCGCGCCCTGTTCGTCCTGGCCGCAGCGTGTGCGGCCGCTCCCCCGCCGCTGTCGTCGCTCGACGGCGACCTGCGCGCGCTGGCCGCCAAGGTGCGCGGCGACGTCGGCATCTACGTGCGCGACCTGCGCACCGGCGAGGACTGGGCGCTCGCCGCCGACGAGCCGTTCCCGACCGCGAGCCTGATCAAGCTGCCGATCCTCGGTGCCCTGCTGGCGCGTGTCGACCGCGGCGAACTCGACTACCACCAGCAGCTGACCTGGACCAAGGACCGGCTGTATCCGGGCGAGGACCTGCTCGGCAGCTTCGCCGAAGGCCAGCGCGTCGAGCTGTCGAAGGTGGCGATGCTGATGATCACCACCAGCGACAACTCGGCATCGCTCTGGTGCCAGGAGCTCGCCGGCACCGGCACCGCGATCAACCGCTGGCTCGCCGACCAGGGCCTGCAGACGACGCGCGTCAACTCGCGCACGCCGGGCCGCGAAGCCGAGCAGAAGCAGTTCGGCTGGGGCGTGACGACGCCGCGCGAGATGTGCGAACTGCTGGTGCGTGCGCGCGATGGGGCGCTCGGCAGCCGTGCCATGGGCGAAGAACTGCAGCGCTGCCTCGCCCGCATTTACTGGGACGCCGAGGCGCTGTCGGTGCTGCCGCCGTCGGTTCACACGCTGAGCAAGCAGGGCGCCGTCGACCGTTCGCGCAGCGAGGTCGTGCTCGTGCACGCACCGCGCGGCGACTACGTGTTCTGCGTCATCACCAAGAACCAGGCCGACACCAGCTGGAAGAGCGACAACGAGGGCTTCGTGCTGCTGCGCGCGGTGTCAGCGCGCTTGTGGCGCCACTTCGCGCCCGAGCTGCCCTACGAGCCACCGGCTGGCCGCGACCGCTTCTGACCGGCCGCCCACGTCGCGTGGTAGCGTGTGCGCCGCCATGACCGCCTCGTCCCGGCCCCGCCGACGCGCGCCGCTGCGCCTGCGCCTGTTGCTGCTCGGCTTCGCCGTGCTGGTGCCGCTGGCCGCGATCGAGGGGCTGCTGCACGCGTTCCCGAAGCTGCTGCCGGCGTCGTTCCGGCGCCAGTATCCGCCGAACGGCATCGAGTTCTTCCAGCCGGGCGTGCTCGAGCAGACACCGATCACCGCCGTGCCGCTGCCGTTCCCGGTCGATCCGTACTCGGGCCCGCCGCCGCACGACCTGGTCGACCAGGGCATCGCCCCCGCCGCCGCCGCGGTGCACGACCTCACGGCGTCGCCGACGTTCGTGCTGCCGAGCGACGCGCTCGGCTTGCCGAACGGTGCCGACGTGCCGGCCGCAGCACCGATCGCGCTCGTCGGCGACTCGTTCACCGTCTACGGCGCGCAGCAGGATCCGCCCGGCTTCGTGCGCACGCTGGCGAGCACCACCGGCCACGCGGTGCGCAACGTCGCCGTCAGCGGCATCGGCCCCGACCAGGAGCTGTTCCTGCTGCAGAACGTGGTGCTGCCGGCGAAGCCGAAGCTCGTCGTCTGGATGTTCTTCGGC
>JBILEY010000289.1:0-6848 GCA_044351865.1 Planctomycetota bacterium
CGCGCGCCTTCGAGCCGGCAAGCGCCCTGCAGCGTGCCGACCCAGAGGGTGCCGGTGCGGTCGAGCTCGAGGCACCACACGTCGTCGTCCGGCAAGCCGTCGCGCTTCGAGTAGTGCTGGAACTGCTGGCCGTCGTACTTCGTCACGCCGGCCTCGGTGCCGATCCACAGATTGCCGGCGGCGCCTTCGACGAAGCCACGCACGGCCACACCCGGCAGCCCGTTCGCTGGCCCGAACCAGTCGAGCTGCGTGCCGTTCCAGCGCGCCACGCCATCCCCGTTGGTGCCGAGCCACAGGCGACCGCGGGTGTCCTCGTGGATGCGGCGGACGAAGGTGCTGATCGGTTCCGCCAGGACGGCGGGCGCGGCCGCGGGCGGGACCGCCGCCTGCAGCTGGTCGGCCGGCGGCGGGTTGCTGGGCTGCGTTCGTGGCTCGCTGCCGCAGGCTGCAGCGAGGCCGAGCAGTGGCAGGAAGGTCAGGACGCGCGCAGCGAACGGAAGGCGACGCGGATGCGGTGACGAGGTCGACATGGCAGCACGAGGGGGCATGGCGGGCAGCAACTGGAAGTCGCTGACCCTAGGCGGGGCGACCCGGGACCTCGTAAGCACGGCGTAAGCAGCGTGTGGATCGCTGCGCATCGCTCGCAGTCGTTCGCGCCGGGACGAAGGCGCGCGCCGAGCGTCAGCAGGCCGAGCCGCCGTCCTGGCGCGCGAGCCACGCCAGCATCACGTAGCCCTCGGCCGTGTGCCGCGGCCCCGGCAGCTTCGCCGTGCGGCGCGCACTGCACTGCATGAAGCGCGTGCGGAAGAACTCGTAGAGGATCGAGCCGGCGTCGCGCGCGGTCGCGTCGACCTTGCTGTCGAGCTCGATGCTCGACAAGCCTTCGGCGGCCATGCGCGCGGCCAGCCGTTCGAGCTCCTCCGACGACGTGCCGAACAGGAACTCGCGGAACGCCAGCAGCTCGCCTTCGCCGTAGTCCTGGTCGAGCAGCAGGTCGACGAACTCCTCCTCGCCCCCCTGCGTCAGCAACTGCATCAGTTCGCTGTTGCCCTGCAGCGTGCCGCCGACGACGCGCACGCGCTGCCGCGCTTCCCAGGTCGCCGCCAGGATCGGAAAGAACGTGTGCACGCGCCAGGTCAGGCGATTGCCCCACAGCTGCGCCAGGTTGCGCACCGCGCGCGCGCGCAGCGTGCGGTCGAGCACGGCGTCGGTGGCGAGGTCGGCGAGCACTTCTTCGACGAGGCGCGTGTGCACCGAGTAGCGCAGCCGCCGCGCCGCCAGCTCGCGCAGTTCGCCCGCTTCGTCGCTGTCCGGCAGCCCGGCGCACAGGATCCACAGCATGCGCAGGAAGTTGATCTGCGCCATGTTCATCGCCCGCCCCACCAACGCCATCGTCGGCGCGCGGAACGGGAACGTCGCCTGGTCGGCGTGCAGCATCGCTTCGACTAGCGTGTCGAGGCCGCGCCGGCGGCCGTCGAGCACCTGCTCCTCGAGCGGCGACGGGTAGCGCGCCAGCAGGTCGGCGAAGCGATCGAGGTTCTCGCGCTGCTGCGCCAACGAGAACAGGCACGCGCGCGGCCGTTCGCCGTCCTGGGCCTGCAGCGCCGCTTCGATGCGCGCCACCAGCTCTTGCTCCTCCGGCTGCAGCGCAGTCGGCGAAGGACGCAGCGGCGACGAGTCGGCGGTCATGCGCGCATCTTGGCGCTCCCTGCGCACGCCGTCCACCGCGCCGCGTGGCTGCGCACGAACTCCTGGACAACGCGGCGCGCGGGCCGTCGCATCGGCCCCCATGCGCCGCTCCCGTCGCCCTGCGTTCCTGCCACTGCTGGCACTGCTCGCCGGCTGCGCCAGCCAGTTCGGTCCGAGCTCGATCCGCGCCGAGCGCCCGAACTACAACCGCGAGATCAGCGCCTCGCAGGACGAACAGATGCTGTCGAACCTGGTGCGCCTGCGCTACCAGGACACGCCGCTGTTCATGGAGCTGACGTCGGTCGTGACCAGCTACACTTTCGATCGCAGCCTCGGCCTCGGCGCCAAGCTCCATCCCGCCGACGGCGACGACGAAGTGTCGCCGAGCCTCGGTCTGCTGCTCGGCAACCGCCCGACGATCACCTACCTGCCGCTGCAGGGCGAAGAGTTCGCGCAGCGCATGCTGTCGCCGATGCCGCTCGGCTCGATCCTGTTCTTCGCGCAGACCGGCTGGAGCGTCGACCGCCTGCTGCTGCTGTGCGTGCAGCGCATCAACGACGTGCACAACGCGCCGACGGCGACCGGCCCGACGCCGGCGGCGCCACCGGACCACGAACGCTTCCTCGCGCTGGCCGCCCAGCTCCAGCGCCTCGCCGAGAACGGCCTGTTCGGCATGAACTGGGAGCACGTCGCCGGCGAGACGATGCCGCCCGGGCAGAAGCCGGTGTTCTGGCTGCGCGCGCCGAACGATCCGGCGAGCCCGCGGCACGGGGACCTGCAGGCGGTGCGCCGCACGCTGGCGCTCGAGCCTGGGCGCGAGGAGTTCCAGCTGACGCAGTTCCCGTTCCACCGCGCCCCCGACGAGATCGGCATGCGCGGCCGCTCGCTGCTCGGCCTGCTGTACTTCCTGTCGCAGGCGGTCGAAGCCCCGGACGAGCACGTCGACGCCGGGCTCGTCACCGTCACCCGACACGCCGACGGCACGCCGTTCGACTGGCGTACGCTGCTCGGCAGCACGATGCGCATCCGCTCGGCCCCGAGCCGCCCCGCGAGCGCCTACGTGGCGATCTACCACCGCGGCCACTGGTTCTACGTCGACGACACCGACCACGCGTCGAAGGCGTCGCTGAACCTGCTGCACTTCCTGTTCTCGCTGCAGTCGGCGTCCGGCAAGGGTCGCTCGCCGGTGCTGACGCTGCCGGTCGGCGGCTGACGCTCGCAGCGGCCGCGACCGCTAGCTGCGCTTGCTGACGAACACGCCGACGTCGCCAACGGACACCGCGACCTGCGTGCCCGCCTTCAGGTCCTTCAGCGCCACCGTGCCGGCGGCGAGCTCGGTGCTGCCGAGGATCGCCGCGAACGGCGCGCCGATGGTGTCGGCGTAGCCGAGCTGCTTGCCCATCGCCTTGTCGTCGGCGAACAGTTCGACGCGCAGGCCCTGCGCGCGCAACTGCGTCGCCACGCGGATCGCCGCCGCCGCCGGCACGTCGGCCATGCGGCACAGCAGCACCTGCGGGCCGATGCCGAGCGGCGGGAACATGCCTCGCTCCTCCATCACCAGCAGCACGCGCTCGAGGCCGAGCGAGAAGCCGACCGCCGGCACCGGCTGCTTCTGGAACATGCCGATCAGGTTGTCGTAGCGGCCACCGCCGCCCATCGAACCGCTGAGGCCCTGGCAGGTGATCTCGAAGATCGGGCCGGTGTAGTAGCTGAGGCCGCGCGCGAGCGTCGGGTCGAAGACGAGGTGTGGGCCGGCGGGGCCTTCGGCGGCAGCGGCGAACAAGGTCTGCAGCGACTGCGCCGGCGCTTGGAACGGGCCCGCGGCAGCAGCCATCTCCCCCAGCGCGCCGGGCTGGCGCGCGCGTTCGAGTGCGTCGAGCAATCGCGGCCCGACCTCGGCAGCGAAGCCCTTCTGCACCAGTTCCTGCAGCACGCCGTCGCGCCCGACCTTGTCGAGCTTGTCGAGCGCGATCAGGGCCGGCGCTTCCTGCTCGGCCGCGAGGCCCGCCGCGGTCACGAACGCGCGCAGCAGTTCGCGGTGGTTGACGTGGATCTTGAAGTCCGTGAAGCCGAGCTCGAGCAGCACCTTCGCCACTGCACCCGCGACTTCGGCATCGGCCAGCAGGCTCGCGGTACCGGTGATGTCGACGTCGCACTGGTAGAACTCGCGGAACCGCCCCTTCGCCGGGCGATCGGCGCGCCACACCGGCTGGATCGCGTAGCGCTTGTAGTAGGCCGGCAGCGTGCGGTAGTTGGCGACGACGCGCGCCAACGGCACCGTCAGGTCGTAGCGCAGGCCTTCGTCGCTGAGTTCGAGCTCGCTCGGGCTGCCGGACGCCAGCGCGCGCTGCAGTCGTTCGCGGCGGTGCAGGATGCGGTAGAGCAGCTGGTCGCCTTCGGGCCCGTACTTGCCGAGCAACGTCGACAGGTTCTCGATCGTCGGCGTCTCCAGCGGCACGAAGCCGAACGACTCGTAGACGCGCTGCACGACCGCCAGCACGTGGCGGCGGCGCATGACGTCGGCGGCCAGGAAGTCGCGCATGCCGCTCGGCGGCTTGGTCGAGATCTCGCTCATCGGGCGCTGGTGTAGCGGATGCCGCGCACGAAGCCAGCGACGGAATTCGGGGTGGAGTGCGACCGCGGCGACGCGAGCGGACACAGAGCACTCCGGCCCCGGTTGTCGGGGTCGGAGGAAGAACTAGGATGCCATGGCCAGAGTCCGCACCCACCAAATCCACAGCAGCATGCCGACGAAGAAGTTCGCCTACGACGACTACGTGCTGCTGCCCGACGACGGGCAGCGCTACGAAGTGCTCGACGGGGAGGTCGTCGTGAGTCCGGCCGCCGGCACTCCGCATCAGGGGCTGCAGGCCGAGCTCTTGTTCGAGCTGATGCTGAAGATTGGCCGCGAGAGACGCGGCAAGGTCTTCACCGACGTCGACTGTGAACTCGGCAGGCACGACATCGTGCGCCCCGACCTGATCGTCGTGCTGCCTGCTCACTACGAACGCATCCTGCCGTCGCGCCTGCTCGGCACGCCGGACCTCGCCATCGAGATCCTGTCGAAGGGCACCGCTGCCCGCGACCGCAACCAGAAGCGGCTGCGCTACCAGGCGGTCGGCACGCCAGAGCTGTGGCTCGTCGACGGCGATGCGCACACGGTGACCCAGTTCGTACACGACGGCAGCAAGTTCGGTTCGCCCCGCATCGCCACCGAGTCGCTGCGCCTCGCGATCTTGCCCGACGTCGAAGTGCCGTTCGCCGAGCTCTGGTGAGTGCCCGGCCGCACACGGCGCGATAGCGTGCCGGCATGCTCGTCCGCACGCTGCTGCTCGCCGTCGCCCTTGCGTCGCCCGTTGCCAGCCAGGTCGAGCCGCCGCCGGCACCCACCGCGGCGACACCCCAGGAACCGACCAAGCAGCAACCGCCGACGTCTGCGCCGCAGCGCCCGCTCGATGCGACGACCGCCGAGGCCCTCGATCGCCTCGCCACCGTGCTGGCCGAGCGCCGCAGTGAACGCCAACGCGCGCTGAGGGCACCTGGCACCCCCGGCCTCGCCGAGCTCGACGCCGAAGTGCAGAAGCTCGAGCTGCAGTTCGCCAGCCTCGCCGCGCAGCTCGAGGTCGCCGACTTCGAAAAGCCGTCGACGCGCTCGTTCGACCTGCAGCAGGAACTCGAACAGCTGATCCGCCCGCTGCTGAAGACGCTGAAGGACGCCACCGCCGGACCACGCCAGGTATCGGACCTGCGCGGCCGCATCGAGCAGGTCGGCCAGCGCCTCGCCACCGCCGAGGCGGCGAAGCGCGCAGTCGAACGAACGCGCGACCAACTCCCGGCGACCTCGGCGGCCCGCGCCGAGGCCGAGCGCGAACTGGCGCAACGCTGGCGTCCGCTGGTGGCGCGCCAGAACGACGAGCTGTTGGTGCTGCGCGCCAACCTGCTGCGCCTCGAAGACGACGAGACGTCGCTGCTGGGCAACGTCACCGATGCCGTGCGCCAGTTCCTGCAGAGCAGCGGCCTCAGCCTGCTGCTGACGGTCGGCGTGTTCGTCGTCGTCTTCTTCGGCCTGCGCGCGCTGACCGACCGCCTGCTGCGCCGCCGCGGCGAACGCGGCTTCTCGCTGCGCCTGCTCGAGGTGCTGCTGCGCATCCTGGTCGTCGTCGCCGCCATCGCCGGCGCCTTGGTCGTGCCGTACGTGCGCAACGACTGGCTGCTGCTGGCCCTCGGCATCGTGTTCCTGACCGGGGCCGGCTGGGTGCTGGTGCGCACGCTGCCGCAGTTCTTCGAGCAGATGCGCCTGTTGCTGAACGTCGGCGGCGTGCGCGAAGGCGAACGCCTGCTGGTCGACGGCCTGCCGTTCCGCATCCAGGCGCTGCGCTTCTACACGCGCCTGGAGAACCCCGAACTGCAGGGCGGTGTGCTGCGCGTGCCGCTGCAGTTCCTGGTCGGCAAGCGTTCGCGCGCATCGGCGCCCGACGAACCGTGGTTCCCGACGCGCACAGGCGACGTCGTGCTGCTGGCCGACGGCACCTTCGGCCCGGTGCGCACGCAGACGCCGGAGACCGTGGTCGTCGAACACTGGGGCTCGCAGCGCAGCTTCCCGACCGCGGAGTTCCTGAAGCAGACACCGCGCAACCTGTCGCGCGGCTTCGTCGCCGATGCGCAGCTGGTGCTCGGCCGCACGCACGAAGCGAAGGCGCTCGACGCGATGCTGGCTCAGTTGGCGACGTCGCTGCGCGCGAGCCTCGCCCAGCTCCTGCCTGCCGACCAGCTCGGCGAGGTCACCGTCGTGCTGCAGAGCGTCACCCCGATCGGCTACGAACTGCTGGCCACCGCGCGCTGCGGCGGGGCCGCGGCGCTGCAGTTCTTCGTGCTGCGCCGGCGCATGCAGCACGCGTTCGTCGACGCCTGCCGCGAGAACGGCCTGCCGCTCCCGAACGCCGCGACCATCGCGACGGCGAGCTGAAGCGCGGCACGGCGCGCCGCCGGCATCGTGCGGCGCTACGACTTGCCGCGCGCCAGCAGGAACGCCAGCAGCGCGCGCAGTTCGTCGGCCGACAACGCGTCGACCAGATCGCTCGGCATCGGCGACAACTTCGCCGGCTCGACCTTCTGCACGTCGGCGACCGGCACCCGCACCAGCTCGGCGTTGGCAGCGG
>JBILEY010000459.1:0-4313 GCA_044351865.1 Planctomycetota bacterium
CAACCGGCCGAGGCGCGCGGTCCGTTCGTGATCCGCGCCACCGCTGCACACCGACGCGACGACGAGCCCGCCGAGCAGCAGCAGGGTCACCACTATCCACCGGCCGTGATCGAGCACGAACCGCATGCCGGAGCATCGCCGCCACCTGCCATGCGCCTCAAGCCCCCGGTTGCCGCGATCCGTCTCCGGATCGGCCCCGGTACCGCTCGCACCTACTTGCCCGCGCGCGGTGCGACGCTGCGGTCCGGCAAACCGACGACCGGATCGGGCGTCGTCGCCAACGTCGCCAGCCGCAGCAGCGCGAACGCTTCGCCCGCGGCCCCGAGCATCAGGTCGACGTTGTGCTGGTCCTTGCCGGCTTCGTGGCCGTTCGCGCCGTTCGCCCACTTGAGGCCATCGCCGTCGACTTCGGCCTTCTGCAGCAGGTAGCCGGCGGCGCGCCGCGCGAACGCGCCGTACTGCGCATCGCCGGTGGCGCGCTGCAGGTCGCAGAAGAACTCCAACGCACCGGCGACGCCACAGCAGTAGCTCGGCGGGAACGCGGGCGGGATCGCGGCATCGGCGGGACCGGCCTGCACCACGACCCACTTCGCCGAAGCGACCGCGGCCTCGAGCCAGCGCGCTTCCTTCGTCGCCGCGTGCAACAACAGGAACAAGCGCGCGGTGCCGGGCGCGCCGTGGCACCAGCCACCGAGACTGACCGGCGACTTCGGCGCGACCGGGAAGCGCATCGCGCCGTCCTTGCTCACCGCGAGCGCCATCACCCACTCGGCCCCGTCCTTCGCCGCCTGCACGCACGCTTCGTCCTGGCACTCGAGGCCGATGCGCAGCAACGCGTAGCCGACGCCGGCCGTGCCATGGCTGAAGCCGGTGTAGCTCGCATTGCGCGCGAGCTGCCAACGCCAGCTGCGCTGTGCCGGCTTCGAGTCGTGCACGACGGACGCGGCGATCAGGTGACGACCCGCCGCCTTCGCCCCGTCGCGAAAGCGCGCGGCTGTGGCGGCGTCGTCGCACGCGGCGGCGAGATCGAGCAGGAACAGGGCCGTGCCCGCGGTGCCGTAGATGATCTCGACCTGCTTGTCCCAGTGCAGCGTGTCGCCTTCCTTCATGGCGCGCGACAGCAGGGACTTGCCGACCAGGGTCGCGGTGGCGAGCGCTTCGGCGTCGCCGCGCAGACGTGCCCGCGCGAGGAACGCGGCACCCACGCCGGCATCGCCGACGTACAGCGCCGCCGAGCCTTCCTCGCGCTCGGCCCCCGCCCACGTGATGCCGTGCGCGTCCTTGGTGGCGACGGCGAGCAATCCGAAGGCGGCTTTGTCGGCGAGCGAACGGGCGCGCGCGTCGTCGAGGACCTTGGCAGCGTTCTCGAGGAACAGCAGCACGCCGGCCGTGCCGCCGTAGACGATCGCCGTCGGGGCCTCCGTTCCTTCGGCGCTGCCCGGGAACATCACGGCGTCCTTGGCCCCCGCCACCGGCTTGGCCTGGCGCTCGATCCAAGCGACCGCCTTCCTGGTCGCGGCCAGCAGCGCCGCGTCGTCGGCAGCGGGAACCGGCGCAGGGTTCTGCGCGGCGACGAGGCCCGCAAGAACGAGAGAAAGGACGGGGCCGTGGATCTTCATGCGGAAGTCCTACGGGCTGGGCGACAAGAAATCTGGATCGACCGCTCGCTGGCACGGAGAAGATGGTGATCGCTCGCCACAGCCGCGGTGCCGATGGCGAGGCCTCGAGCTCGAGCCAAACGTCTCCGCTTGGCGCTGGCAGAGGACGTCCACGCATCCGCTCGACCGTCGCGACGAACCCGACCCCATGCCACACGCCGCCGACGCGATCACGCCCCCGGCGGCCGCCGCCCCGCCCTCCCGTCGCACGGTCGTCGTCACCGGCGCCACCGGCTACATCGGCGGCCGTCTGGTGCCACGCCTGCTCGCCGCCGGCTGCCGCGTCGTCTGCCTCGTGCGGGAGCCGCGCAAGCTCGATGCAAGGCCGTGGCGGCACGACCCCGAGGTCACGGTGCAGAAGGTCGACCTCACCGACCCGCACGCCGTCGCCACCGCGATGCGAGGCGCCGCGGCGGCCTACTACCTCGTGCACTCGATGATCGCGCAGGGCCGCGACTACCGGCAGCTGGACCTGACGCTGGCGAAGACGTTCGCCGAAGCTGCCGCGGCCGCTGGCGTCGGCCGCATCGTCTACCTCGGCGGGCTCGGCGAGATGGGCCGCGACCTCAGCGAGCACCTGACCTCGCGCCGCGAAGTCGAACACGCGCTCGCGTCGACCGGCGTGCCCGTGACCGTGCTCCGCGCCGCGATGATCATCGGCTCGGGCTCGGCGTCGTTCGAGATCCTGCGCTACCTCGTCGAGCACCTGCCGGCGATGGTGACGCCACGCTGGGTCACGACCGAGTCGCAGCCGATCGCGGTGCGCAACGTGCTGCACTATCTCGTCGCCTGCCTCGACGTTCCGGCGACGATCGGCGCGACCCTCGACATCGGCGGCCCCGAGGTGCTGTCCTACCGCGACCTGATGCGCGTGATGGCCGAAGCACGCGGATTGCGTGCCCGCATCGTCGTGCCGGTGCCGGTGCTGACGCCGCGGCTGAGTTCGCTGTGGATCCACCTGATCACGCCGGTGCCGCACACGATCGCGCGGCCGCTCGCCGAAGGCCTGCGCAACCGCACGGTCTGCCGCGACCGCCGCGCCGCCGAGCTGATGCCGCAACCGCTGCTGACCATGCGCGAAGCGATCCAGGCAGCGCTCGGCAAACGCGCCGTCGACGAAGTGGAGACGGCCTGGACCGACGCGGGAGCGATGCCCGGCGACCCCGACTGGGCCGGCGGCACCACCTACGTCGACCACCGCGAGATCCAGGTCGCCGCGACGCCGGCGACGACCTACGCGACCGCGGCTGCGATCGGCGGCGACAACGGCTGGTACGGCGGCAACTGGCTGTGGCGGCTGCGCGGCGCCATGGACAAGCTGATCGGCGGCCCCGGCCTGCGCCGCGGCCGGCGAGACCAGCACGACCTCGTCGTCGGCGACGCACTCGACTTCTGGCGCGTGACCGACGTCGTGCCCGGCCGCCGCTTCGAACTGCGCGCCGAGATGAAGCTCCCCGGCATCGCCACGCTGACCGTCACCGTCGACCCGGAAGGCGATGGCAGCAAGCTCGGCCTCACCGCCCGGTTCCAGCCGCGCGGACTGCTCGGCATCCTCTACTGGTACTCCGTGCTGCCGCTGCACGGCCTCGTGTTCGCCGGCATGCTGCGCGGCATGCAGAAGGCCGCCGAACGCGCGGCAGCGGTCGCCGTCGCGCCGCCCGAGGCGACCCGGTGAGCCCGGCCTGATCGCGGCGACGCCCGGGTCGCCTGAGGGCCGGCCTGCGGTTCTGCGCGGCGGAAGGGCGCGGCAACCCCGTGGCGCCCGATCGGCAGAGCCGCCAGCATGCGCAGATGGCTCGTCCTCGTCCGCGCCCGTTCGCCGTCCTCGCCGTCGCCGCCACGTTCGCCGCCCAGCTCGCCGCCCAGCACGACGCGGCGAAGGACCCGAGCACGCAGCCGATGTACGTCGCCAAGCACAGCGACGAGGCGCAGAAGCAGATCGCCGGCTTCCAGCTGCCGCCGGGCTGGACCTGCACGCTCGCCGCCGCCGAGCCGGACCTGTGCAACGTCGTCGCGTTCGCGTTCGACGGCCACGGCACGTGCTACGTCGCCGAGACCTTCCGCATCAACGACGGCGTGCCGGACACGCGGAACTTCATGCAGTGGAAGGACGAGGACCTGGCGTGCCTCACCGTCGCCGACCGCGTGCGCAAGTACGAGAAGCACGTCGCCGACAAGCTCGCCCACTACGCGCGCTACAGCGAACGCGTGCGGCGCCTCGTCGATCGTGACGGCGACGGCGTCTACGACAGTGCGACCGTGTTCGCCGACGGCTTCGCCGAGCTCGCCGACGGCGTTGCATCCGGCGTGCTGCCGGTCGGCGGCGACGTGTGGTTCACCAACATCCCGAAGCTGTGGCGCCTGCGCGACACCAACGGCGACGGCGTGGCCGACGAACGCACCGCGGTGCACGACGGCTACGGCGTGCACAGTTCGCTGATCGGCCACGACCTGCACGGCCTGATCGTCGGCCCCGATCGCCGCCTCTACTTCTCGATCGGCGACCGCGGCTTCCACGTGCAGCAGGGCGATCGCACGCTCGCGTATCCGCACGAAGGCGCCGTGCTGCGCTGCGAACTCGACGGCAGCAAGCTCGAAGTCGTGCACCGCGGCCTGCGCAACCCGCAGGAGCTCGCGTTCGACGACTTCGGCGAT
>JBILEY010000656.1:0-2517 GCA_044351865.1 Planctomycetota bacterium
ACGGCGACCTGTTCACCGGCGACAACAACAGCGACGGCGGCGACAAGGCGCGCCTCGTGCAGATCCTGCCCGGCGCCGACAGCGGCTGGCGCATCGGCTACCAGTGGCTGTCCGACCGCGGCACGTGGAACCGCGACCGCCTGTGGGAACCGCGCCATCCCGGCCAGCCGACGTGGATCGTGCCGCCGATCGCGAACTTCGCCGACGGCCCGTCGGGCTTCGTCTACGACGTCGGTTCGCTGCCCGAACGCTTCCGCGGCTGCTTCCTGCTGTGCGACTTCCGCGGCGGCGCCAGCTACAGCGGCGTGCACGCGCTGCGCCTGCTGCCGAGTGGAGCTGGCCACGTGCTGGCCAGCAGCGAACGGCTGCTGTGGAACGCGCTCGTCACCGACGTCGACTTCGCGCCCGATGGTTCGGTCTGCGTGCTCGACTGGGTGTCGGGCTGGAACAAGACCGGCAAGGGCCGCATCTACCGGCTCCGCCATGGCAATCCGACGAACGACGCCGCAGCGTGGCTCGCGCGCGATCTGGCGAAGGAGACCGTCGACACGCTGCGCGCGCTGCTCGCGCACCAGGACCGCCGCGTGCGCCAGGAGGCGCAGTTCGCGCTGGTCGACAAGGCGAAGGACGATGCGGGCGTCGTCGCGATGCTGGCGACGCTCGCTGCCGACCGCGACCAGCCGCGTGCGCGCCGCCACGCGATCTTGGCCCTCGGCATCCTCGGCCGCCGCGACGTCGCCGCCGGCAAGTCGCTGCCGAAGCTGCTCGACGACGGCGACGCCGACGTGCGCGCGCTGGCCTGCCGCATGCTCGGCGACGTGCACGTCGACAAGGGCAAGGCGCGGCTGATCGAACGGCTGAAGGACGGCAATCCGCGTGTCGTGCGCGAGGCGGCGCTGGCGAGCGCCACCTACGGCGACGAGCAGCCGGCGGCAGCCGCCGACCTGCTCGAGGCCGCACGCCAGAACGACGACCACGATGCCGTGCTGCGGCACGCGCTGGTGTTCGCCTTGGCGACTCCCGGGGCCCGCGATGCACTGGTCCAGAACCTCGGCGATCCGTCGGTCGCCGTTCGCCGCGCCTGCTTGCTGGCGCTCGCCCGCCTCGGCGACGGCAAAGTCGCGCGCCTCCTCGACGACAGCGACGCCGGCCTGCGCGGCGACGCCGCGCGCGTGATCTACGAGTTCCCGGTGAACGCGGCGATGCAAGCGCTGGCGCGACGCTGCTACGACGACGCCACCGACGGCGAAGCGATCGACTGGCGCGCGATCAACGCGTGCCGCGTGCTCGGCCAGACCGAACACGGCGAAGCGCTCGTGCACACGGCGACGCGCGGCAACCACGCGATCGCGACGCGCCTCGAAGCGCTGGCGGTGCTCGGCGAATGGCTGGCGCCGCACGGCCAGTGCCGCGTGACCGGCAACTGGCGGCCCACGGTGCACGAGAACCCGCAGGTGGTCGCGCAGAACTTCCTCAGCTCGCTGCCGGCCCTGCTCGCCGACGGCCCGGTCGCCGGCGCCGCGGCCCGCGCTGCCGCCCAGCTGGGCTTGAAGCAGGCGGGCCCGCAGCTGGCGGCACTTCTCGCCTCGACGCAGGCGCCGCCCGACGCGCGGCTCGACGCGCTCGAAGCGTTGGCGAAGCTCGATGCCCCCGAACTGATCCCCGCGCTGGCGGCGATCGACGGCAAGGCGCCGACGAAGCTGCGCCAGCGCGCCGTCTCGCTGCTGAGCAAGACCGCGCCCGAACACGCCGTGCCGCTGCTGGCGTCGCTGCTGCAGAACGCAACCGTCGGCGAGAAGCAGGCGGCGCTGCAGGCCCTCGGCGACCTGCGCCATCCGAGCGCGGTCGCCGCGCTGATGCAGTGCTTCGACCGCCTCGACAAGGGCGACTTCGGCGCCGTGCTGCACCTCGACCTGTTCGAAGCAGCGGCCAAGCACGACGACGCGGCACTGCGCGCGCGCCTGCAACAGCGCGAACAGAAGGACGCGGCCACCGGCCCGCTCGGCGCCTGGCTCGCCTGCCGCGAAGGCGGCGACCAGAAGGCGGGGCGCGCGGTGTTCCACGACCTCGAAGCGACGCGTTGCACGCGCTGCCACAACCTCGGCGGCACCGGTGGCAACGCCGGCCCGGCGCTCGACGGCATCGGCAAGAAGCTGACCCGCGACCAGCTGCTCGAGTCCCTGATCACGCCGAGTGCGCGCATCGCCGAAGGCTTCGGCACGGTGACGCTGGAGACGAAGGACGGCGACACGTTCGTCGGCGTCGTCACCAAGGAGCAGGACGGCAAGGTGACGATCGTCTCGCCGAGCGGCGAGAGCAACGACGTGCCGAGCGCCGACATCGTGAAGCGCACGCCGATGGCCGCCAGCGCGATGCCGCCGATGGGCGGCGCCTTGAACCGCCGGCAGATCCGCGACCTGATCGAGTTCCTCAGCAAGCAGCAGAAGGGCTGAGCTGCGCGGCGACTGCGGCGCGATCAGCCGAGCAGCTCGCGCCGCACGACGCCGTGCACATCCG
>JBILEY010000041.1:0-20642 GCA_044351865.1 Planctomycetota bacterium
GTTCGATCGCCGCGACGCGATCGAACACGCCACCGCCGACGTGCTGCCCGAGCTCGGCGCGATGAGCTGGCCGCGCGCAATGGGCCGCAGTGCCTTGGAGTTCGTCGTGCCGTGGCTGCGCGACCATGCCGGCTGCACGACGATCGTCGATCCGTTCTGCGGCGTGGGCACGGCGCTGGCAGCGGCGAACCACTTCGGCCTGCACGCGATCGGCGTCGAACTCAATCCGGGGCGGGCGGCGGCGGCGCGCGACCTCGCCTGGTGAAGCGAGCCGAGGGTGCGAGCGATCGTGGTCTTGCGTGCCACGAACGCGACGCCGACGCTGCCGCCATGCGTCGCCGCACCATCGCCCGCACCTTCGCGCTGCCCGGACTCTGCCTGCTGCTGTTCGCCGCGTGCGAGACGCCGCCGAACACGCCGACGTTGCCGAACACGATCTACCTGCTCGGCCGCTTCCCGGCACCGCATGCGCGGCAACAGCTCGCCGGCGAGTTGCGCCAACGCGGCTACCGCATCGCCAACGACCTCGACGACAGCGTCGACACGGTCGTGGTCGGCATGCCGCCGCTGGCGCCGGACGGCGATCGCCTGCTGGCCCTCGAGGACGTTCCGGAGTACCGCCGCGCCGTGCGCCGCGATCTGCGCCAGCTGACGACCGAACAGGCCGTGGCGTTGCCGGTGCGCTGAACCATGCGCCTGCCGTTCGCCGCCGCGTTGCTGTTCGCCGCCTGCTCGACCCACTCCTCGCCCATGCCAGCACCTGCCGAGCCGTTCGTCGTGTTGTCGTGGAACGTGCGCTACGGCAGCGCGCGCGACGGCGACGACGCGTGGCCGCATCGCCGCGAGATGCTGGCGGCGGCGATCGCCGCCGAAGATCCCGCCGTGCTCGGCGTGCAGGAGGCGCTGCACGGCCAGCTCGAGTTCCTCGATGGCAAGCTCCCCCACCACCAGCGCGTCGGCCTGGGCCGCGACGGCGGCCAGCGCGGCGAGCACGCGGCGCTCTACGTCGACACGCGCCGCTTCGACATCGCCGCGTCCGACACGTTCTGGCTGAGCCCGACGCCGGACGTCGTCGGATCGGTCGGCTGGGACGCGGCGCTGACGCGCATCTGCACGTGGGCAACGCTGCGCGAACGCAGCAGCGAACGCACGCTGACGGTGTGGAACGTGCACTTCGACCACCGCGGCGCCGAGGCCCGCACCCGTTCGGCGGAGCTCGTGGCGCAGCGGCTGCGCATCATGCCCGGCCCGCACGTCGTGCTCGGCGACTGCAACACCGGCGAAGGCTCGCCGCCGCTCGCTGCGCTGCACGCGGCCGGCCTGCGTGACACGTTCCGCGACCTGCATCCGGACGCGCGCGCCGTCGGCACCTTCCACGCGTTCCGCGGCGGCACCGATGGCGACAAGATCGACTACGTGCTGGCGTCGGCAGGGCTCGTCACCCGGCGCGCGGCGATCCGGAACGCGCCGAGCCCGAACGGCCGCTGGCCGAGCGACCACCACGGCGTCATGGCGACGCTGGTGTTCGCGCGCTGAACGCATGCCCCGACGGCGAGGTCTCGTGAGATGGCGGTCTCGGTCCGCGCCGCCGCACGCACTCACTCGAAGCGCAGCGCCTCGACCGGATCGAGGCTCGCGGCCTTCCACGCCGGCCACAAGCCGAAGAACAGGCCGACACTCGCCGACCCCGCGAACGCGAACACGCGCGCCCACATCGGCGTCACCGCGCTCAGCTGCGGCACCGCGGCGCCGATCAGCGCCAGCAGGCCTTCGGCGACCAGCAGCCCGAGCACACCGCCGATCGTGCACAGCACCATCGCCTCGACCAGGAACTGGAACAGGATGTCGGCGCGGCGCGCGCCGACCGCCTTGCGCAGACCGATCTCGCGCGTTCGCTCGCGCACCGACACCAGCATGATGTTCATCACGCCGACGCCGCCGACCAGGAAGCCGACGGTCGACAGCAGGAACATCACCGCCAGCACCGCGAACACGATGTCGTCGAACGCGGACACCAGCGTGTCGGCGGTGTTGACCTCGAAGTTGTCGTTCTCGTTCCAGCGCACGCGCCGCTGCTTGCGCAGCACGGTGCTGATCTCCTCGATCGCCTCCTGCAGCTTGCCGCTCTTCGCGCGCACCGCGAGGAAGTGGTCGTCCTCGCTCGGGTAGAAGCGGCGCATCGTGTAGTAGGGCCCGAGGATCAGCGCGTCCTCCTCGTTCGGCCCGCCGAGCGGCGAGTCCTTTCGTTTCTCGAGCAAGCCGACCACGGTGTAGCCGCGGCCGTCGACCAGCACCTGCTTGCCGAGCGCGCCGCCGTTCGGGAACAGCGCCTTGCCGACGGCGTGGCCGAGCACGACCACCGGCACGCGGTGCTCGTTCTCCTGCTCGGTGAAGAAGCGGCCTTGCTCGAGCACGCGGTTGGCGACCTCGACGTTGTCCGGGAACACCCCGCGCACGCGCGGCGAGTCGACCTCTTCCTTGCCGGCGACCGCGCGCTTCAGGAACATCGGCACCTGGATCGCCGGGGAGACCAGTTCGACCGACGGACAGTGCCGCCGCACCGCCCACGCGTCCTCGAGGCGCAGCGGCCGCCGCTGCCGCAGCTCGCGCGACATCGGCCCGAGCTGCACGAACGGCATGCGGTAGACGTAGATGTTGTTGGTGCCGAACTGCTCGACCTGGTCGACGACCGACTGGCGGAAGCCGTTCAGCACCGAGGCGACGGCGACCACCAGCAGCACGCCGATGAAGATGCCGAGCACCGTCAGGAACGAGCGGAAGCGGTGCGCGTCGAGCGTCTCGAACGCAAGGCGCACGTTCTCCCGGATGGCGACGAAGCGGCGCATGGTCATTCCGTGCGCAGCGCCTCGATCGGGTCGAGGTGCGCGGCGCGGCGCGCCGGGTGGATGCCGAAGAACACGCCGATCAGCGTGCAGATGCCGAACGCCAGCAGCGGCGCCCAGACCGGGAAGCGCGCCGGCAGGGGCGTGAACGCCGCCAGCAACTCGGCCGCGCCGTAGGCGAGGGCGATGCCGATGGCGCCGCCGAGGCACGACAGCAGCACCGCCTCGATCAGGAACTGCATCTCGATGTCGCGTTGCCTGGCGCCGACCGCCTTGCGCACGCCGATCTCGCGCGTCCGCTCGATCACCGACACCAGCATGATGTTCATGATGACGATGCCGCCGACCACCAGCGAGATGCCGACGACGAACATGGCGACGGCGAAGATGGTGCCGGTCAGCGTCGCCCACAGCGAATTGATGCCGTCGGCGGTCAGGAAGTCGAAGTCGTCGGCATCGCTCGGCTGCAGGTGGTGGCGCGCGCGCAGCACGCCGCGCACTTCGTCCATGGCGACGTCCATGCGTTCGGCGTCGGCCGCCTGCACGCTGATGTTGATCGAGCGCTGGCTGCCGAACAGCTTGCGATGCAGCGCGAACGGGATCTTCAGGTAGTTGTCCTGCGACACGCCGAGCAGGCTGCCTTTCTTCACCGCGACGCCGACGACCTGCAGCGGCACGCCCTTCACCCGCAGCTCCTTGCCGATCGGATCGAGACCGGGGAACAGGCGCTCGGCGATGTCGTGGCCGACGAAGCAGACCGGCGCGCCGCTCTGCTCCTCGTGCTCGGCCAGGATGCGGCCGTCGGCGACGTCGAAGGGCTCGATCTCGAGCAGGCGCCAGGTGATGCCGCCGACGTCGACGTCGCGCAGCTCGTAGCGGTCGCGGCGCAGGTCGACGGTGGCGTGCACCTCGTAGGCGACCGCAGCGGCGCTCGGGCAACGCTCGGCGATGGCGCGCGCGTCGGCGGGCTCGAGCTTGCGGTTCTTGCGCGCCGCGTCGAGGAACTGCTGGCGGTTCGTGATGATGCCGAACCGCTGCACGACGAAGACGCCCTTGCCGAGGTTCGACAGCTTCTCGCTGACGTAGGCGTTCAACCCCTGGATCACCGACCAGGTGGAGACGATGGCGGCGATGCCGATGATGACGCCGAGCAGCGTCAGGAACGAGCGCAGCCGGTTCGCCCAGATCGACTCGATCGCCAGCCGCACCGCCTCGAGGAAGCTCACGTCGCCTCCGTGCGCGTGCGCAGCTCGTCGCTGGCGATCAGGCCGTCGCGGATCGTCACCACGCGCGCCGCGTGGTCGGCGATGTCGCGTTCGTGGGTGACGACGACGATGGTGTTGCCCGCCCGGTGCAGACGCTCGAACAGCGCCATGATCTCGTGCGAGGTCTTGCTGTCGAGGTTGCCGGTCGGCTCGTCGGCGAGCAGCAACGACGGCCGCGTCACCAGCGCGCGCGCGATGCTGACGCGCTGGCGCTGGCCGCCGGACAGCTGGTTCGGCCGGTGGTCCATGCGGTCGCCGAGGTCGACTTCGCGCAGCGCTTCTTCGGCGCGCGCGCGGCGTTCGGCCGGCGGCACGCCGCCGTAGATCAGCGGCAGCTCGACGTTGCGCAGCGCGGTGGCACGCGCCAGCAGGTTGAACGTCTGGAAGACGAAGCCGATCTCCTTGTTGCGGATGCGCGCGAGCTGGTCCTGGTGCAGCTGCGCCACCGGCTCACCCGACAGCCAGTATTCGCCGCTGGTCGGCGTGTCGAGGCAGCCGATCAGGTTCATCAGCGTCGACTTGCCGGAGCCCGACGGGCCCATGATCGCGACATACTCGCCGCGGCGGATCACCAGGTCGACGCCGCGCAGCGCGTGCACGGTCGTGCTGCCCATCGCATACGAGCGGGTCAGCGCCTCGGTGCGGATGACTTCGTCGTCGCTCAACGGCTCGCTCATCGGTGCACTCAACGTTCGACCGGTGCCAGGGCGGCCCCCATGCGCTTCTCGTCGAGCTCGACGCGGTCCCACTCCTTCAGCGTGCGCAGCGCGGCGTTCGGGCCGGTGATCACCTCGTCGCCTTCGGCGAGACCCGCCAGCACCTCGACGTCCTGCGTCTCGCCGATGACGCCGAAGGTCACCGGCACGAAGCACGCGCGGCCATCGCGGCGCACGAACACGCCCTTCGTCTCCTTGCGGCGCTGCCGCTCGGCGGCGGTCAGCACACGCTCCTTCTCGCCCTGCTTCGGCTCCGGCGGCGGCACGTAGGCGCCCTTGTCGTCGAACTCGAGCTCGCGCGCGGTCTGCGCCTGGAACGGCACCACCAGCACGTCGCTGCGTTCCGCCGTGGTGATGCGCGCGTTGGCGGTGAAGCCCGGCCGCAGCGAGGCCGGCGGATCGATCAGCCGCACGACGACCTTGAACTCCTTGCTCTGCTGGTTCTGGCTGCTGCTCGACGCCGTCGTCTCCTGGATCGGGCTCTGGCCGATCTCGGTGACCTTGCCGACCAGCTTCACGTCGCGCATCGCCTCGACCTCGACCTCGGCCGACGCCCCGATCGCGACCTCGACGATGTCGGCTTCGGCGACGCGGATCTCCGCCTCGATGACCGACATGTCGGCGATCGTCATCAGCGTGGCGACCGGGTTGCTCTGGATGCCGGGCACGGCGCGTTCGCCCTTCTCGACGTTCAGCTTGGTGATCAGGCCCGAGAGCGGGGCGCGCAGCACCGTCTTGCTCGCCATGTCGGTGGCACGCGCCAGCGACGCGCGCACCGACGCCAGCCGCTGCTTCGCCGCCGCCAGGCCCGCCTGCGCCGCGGCGACGCGCGTCTCGGCGACCTTGACCCCAGCCTCGGCCTGGGTGATGCGGGCCGTCGCGAACTGCAGGCGCTGCTCGGCGAGCCGCGCCTCGGCGGCGCTGACCTCGAACTCTTCGCTGCCGATCAGCCCCTTCTGGTGCAGCTCCTGCTTGCGCTGGAACGACGCCCGGGCGCGGTCGCTCGACGTCTGCGACTGCTCCTTCTCGATGCGCGCATTGGCCAGCGCGTTGTGCTCGGCGGCCAGGCTCGCCTCGGCGGTCTGCACGCCGACCGCACTGTTCTGCACGTCGGCCTCGCTGGCACCGACCTGCGCCACCGCCGACGCCTCCTCGGCCTTCAGCTGCAGGTCCTCGAGCCGAAGCAGTTCGTCGCCGGCCTTGACGCTGTCGCCCTCCCGCACCTTCAGGTCCTGGATGACGCCGGTCACCTCGGCCTGGATGTCGACGAACTCCTTGGCACGGATCTCGCCCGAGGCGGTGACCAACGAGCGCAGCTTGGCGAGCCGTTCGACCTTGGCGGTGACCACCTTGGTCGAAGGCGGCGGCTTCAGGGCCATCCAGACGGCGCCAACGGCAAGGCCGCCGACGAGAACGAGCAGGAGCGTGGTCGAGAGTTTCATGCCGGGGGCGGGCAGCCGGGAGCGCGGGCGGGTGGCCAGGACGACAGATGGCGCTTGTGGCCGATCGATCGCCGAAACCGCCGCCGCCGATGCAGTTCGCGGCGCGCGGAGCTGCGGTGCGCATGATCGGGAGTGCTTCGCCGGAATCCAGCGGGCGAAGGGCGGAGGAGGCGCCGCGTTCGCCGCGGCCTCCACCTCACCCCCCCACAGCGAGCCGTCAGCCCGCCGGGAACCAGTGCCGGGTGCGGTTGGCGAACGCGACCAGCGAGAGCATGACCGGGACCTCGATCAGCACGCCGACGACCGTGGCCAACGCCGCCCCGGACGACAGGCCGAACAAGCCGATCGCCACCGCCACCGCCAGTTCGAAGAAGTTCGACGTGCCGACCAACGCGGCCGGCGCCGCCACCGGGTGCGGCAGCCGCAGCCAGAACGCCGCCGCGTAGGTGAGCGCGAAGATGCCGTAGCTCTGCAGCAGCAACGGCACCGCGATGCACAGTACCCGCCATGGCGCGGCGACGATCGTCTCGGCCTGGAAGGCGAACAGCAGCACGACGGTCGCGAGCAGGGCCACGATCGACACCGGCTTGCAGCGCGCCTGCAGGGTCGCCACCGCCGCCTGCCCGCCGCGCCGCGACACCTGCACCCGGATGATCACGCCGGCGACCAGCGGCACCACGACGAACAGGACCACGGAGGACAACAGCGTCGACCACGGCACCACGACGTCGCTGACACCGAGCAGCCAGGCCGCGATCGGGGCGAACGCCACCACCATGATCAGGTCGTTCACCGTGACCTGCACCAGGGTGTAGGCCGCATCCCCGCGCACCAGCTGGCTCCACACGAACACCATCGCCGTGCACGGCGCCACGCCGAGCAGGATCATGCCGGCGATGTACTGCTCGGCGTCGGCGGGCGGCACGAAGCCGGCGAACACGCTGCGGAAGAACCACCACGCCAGCGCCGCCATCGTGAACGGCTTGATCAGCCAGTTGACGACCAGCGTCAGCACCAAGCCCTTGGGCCGGCGCCCGACCGCAGCCAGGCAGCGCGGCTCGATGGCCAGCATCATCGGGTAGATCATCGCCCAGATCAGTCCGGCGACGACGAGGTTGATGCCGGCCAGCTCCCACGACGCCAGTCGCCCGACCAGTTCGGGCCACGCCCGACCGAGCAGCAGGCCGGCGGCGATCGCCAGCGCCACCCACCACGACAAGAAGCGTTCGAAGGCACCCATGAGCGGATCGTCGGTGCGCGATGCGAGGGCCTGGCCGGAAACCTGGGTCGCAAGGTGTCGCGCGCCAACAGGCAGGGACGCCATGCTCGTCCATGGCGCGGCTTCGGCCCATACGCAGAGGTGCGACCGGCGGCGCGCAGTCGCTGAAAGGCGCGCACTCTCGAAGATCCCGGTCAGAACCGGATCTAGGCGGCGGCTTCTGACGGGCCGGGCCACGCAGCGACCGACTGCGGCCGGCCTGCTGTTCGCGCCGCATCCGCGGGCGACTCTGGTGACGACGCATGCTCCAGAGCACCAGCTCCAGGCGTTGCCCACCTTGACCGATGTACCAGATGCTGGTACCACGCCGCAGCTGGCAGAGACCAAGATGCCAAAGAACACGTCCTTCATCCTGGGTGATCACTTCGACGCGTTCGTCGCTGCGCTCGTCTCGGCCGGGCGCTACCAGAGTGCCACGGACGTGATCCGCTCGGGGCTGCGCCTGCTCGAAGAGCGCGAAACGCGCCTGAAGGCCCTGCGCAGGGCCCTGATCGCCGGAGAGAAGAGCGGGACCGCAGGCCCGCTCGACCTGGCCAAGATCAAGAAGCAGGCACGAAGGTCCGCAGGTCGCAAGCCCGCGTGAAGCGCCGGCTGCTGCTCAGTCCTGCCGCAGAGGCGGACCTGATGGAGGTGTGGTCCTACACAGCGGAGTTCTTCGGCGCTCAGCAAGCCGACCGCTACCTCGAGGAGCTGGCAGAAGGCCTGCGGTCGTGCGCTTCGCGCCCGAGCCGCGGTCGACGCCGCGACGACCTTCGTCCCGGTTAGCGGTCGCTGCTCCTGGTGCGCCACGTCGCCTTCTACACCGTTCTCGTCGACGCGGTCGTCGTCCAACGCGTGCTGCACGGCAGCATGGATCCGGACCAGAACCTCGACGACGACTGACCGCGACCGCGGCGAGGGCGCAGGCCGACGCCACGCACCTCCGCAGCGACTACAGGTTCTGCAGCCGGATCGCGCCCGTCGGGCAGTTGCGCTCACACGCCATGTCGCGCGTGCACTCGTAGTTGTGCAGCTTGCGCACCACGGAGCCGAGCGGCACCGCCGCGTAGCCCGAAGTCGCGCACGTCGCCGCGCAGATGCCGCAGTGGATGCAGGCGTTCATGTCGACGTCGAGCACGACGTGGTCGCGCGGGCGCGCCACCATGCGGTCTTCTTCGGCGACGACGTTCGGATCGCACAGGTAGCGCGTCAGCGGGTGCGTGGTCAGCACCTCGAGCGCTTCGCGTTCGCCGATGCGCACGATCTCCTTCACGTCGGGCATGTCGAGCAGCCCGAGGTGCGACACCTTCGGCTTGATCAGCACCGTGCGCTCGTCGACGTAGCGGTGCAGGTTGTGCTCGTTCAGCGCCTGCCCCATCACCTCGTAGGTCTGGAAGAGGATGTGCGGCAGGCTGGCGCGGAACGGCGTCTCGACGTGCTGGTCGCGGTGCGACAGGTCGACGGCGATGACGAGGTCGGCGGCGCGCGCGCGCGCGATGCGCAGGCCGAGCGTCTCGGTCATGCCGCCGTCGACGTAGTGGTCGCCGTCGATCGGTGCGGGTTCGAAGATCGTCGGCAGGCAGGCGCTGGCGTAGACCGCGTCGGCGACCGGCACCGAGTCGGCACCGGGCAGGCCGAAGAAGCGCGAGGCGCCGGTGGTCAGCGACAGCGCGTTGCAGAAGAACGGCCGGTGCATCGCCGCGAACGACGAGTGCGGCAGCCACTTGCGCAGCAGCTCGTGGAACGTGCGGCCCTTGTAGACCGACGGGTGCCGGTAGCCGCGCACCAGGAACTTCAGCAGGTTCAGCCGGAAGAAGTCCTTCAGCGAGATCTCGGCCGCCGCGGTCTCCATGCGGTGGCTGTCGTTGCCGGCGGCGAACAGCCCGCCCATCACCGCCCCCATGCTGGTGCCGACGACCTCGTCGACCTGCAGCCCGAGGCGTTCGAGCGCGCGCACGATGCCGATGTGACAGAAGCCGCGCATGCCGCCGCCGCCGAGCACCAGGACCGTGCGCCGCGGGCGATGCGCCGGGTCGGTCGACGCGGACTCGCCGTGCGGGAGCGGCAAGGCGCCGCCGCCCGCATCATGAGGCGGAGCCGGGTGCGGATGCGGCGTTCTCACGGCGTGCTCGTCGGCACCTGCGAACGGACTGCTCGCGGGCTGCCGATGTACCTCCCTAGATCGGTCGGGGGCCGAGGTTGCCTGAAGCCTGCAACCGCGTGCAGCCGACAACTAGGTACAGAGGACACACGAGGACGCGCACCATGATCAGCTGGCAACGCCTGCAGCGAATGCCGCGCGCGGAGCAACGCGCGCTGCAAGGGCACCTGCTGCAGCAGTACGTGCGGGAGCAGCTCTACCCGTTCTCGCCGTTCTACCGGGCCTTGTTCGATCGCGCCGGCGTGCGCCCCGAACAGATCCGCACCGTCGACGACCTGCAGCGCGTCCCGCTGTCGCAGAAGCGCGACCTGCTGCCGACCGCGGAGGAACCGCAGCGCTTCAAGCAGTTCGTGCTGCAGCCCGACGCCGCGTCGATCAAGCAGGCGTGGCCGCTCGGGCGCAAGCTCGGGCTGCTGTGGCAGAAGTGGACCCAGGGCGTGCCGGCGGTGAAGGCGCGCATCCGCGACGAGTACGCGCCGTGCTTCATGACGTTCACCACCGGCCGCTCGGCCGAGCCGGTGCCGTTCTTCTACTCGCCGCACGACCTGCGCAACCTGCGCGAGACCGGCGGTCGCCTGATCGACGTCATGGGCCTCGAGCCCGACTACCGCGTCGCCAACATCTTCCCGTACGCGCCGCACCTCGCGTTCTGGCAGGTGTTCTTCGCCGGCCAGGCGGCCGGGATGATGGTGCTGTCCACCGGCGGCGGCAAGGTCATGGGCAGCAGCGGCGACCTGCGTGCGATGTCGCGCCTGAAGGCCGACGCGCTGATCGGCGTGCCGGGCTACGTCTACCACCTGCTGCGCCGCGCCGCCGCCGAACGTATGGACCTGTCGTCGCTGCGCTGCGTCGTGCTCGGCGCCGAACGCGTGCCGCCGGGCATGAAGGACAAGCTGCAGGTGCTGCTCGGCGAGGTTGGAGCGAAGAACGTGCGCATCTTCGGCACCTACGGTTTCACCGAGGCACGCATGGCGTTCGCCGAGTGCCCGACGAAGGACAACGCCTACACCGGCTACCACCTCTACCCCGACCTCGCGATCTTCGAGGTCGTCGACCCGCGCACCGGCGAAGTGCTGCCCGAGGGCAGCGACGGCGAACTGGTGTTCACGCCGCTGCACGCGCGCGCCAGCACCGTGTTCCGCTACCGCACCGGCGACCTCGTGCGCGGCGGCCTGCGCTGGGAGCCGTGCCCGCACTGCGGCCGCACCGTGCCGCGCATCAGCAGCGACCTGACGCGCGAGTCGAGCCTGAAGGACCTGCAGCTGCTGAAGGTCAAGGGCACGCTGGTCAACCTCGAGGACTGCGCCGTGCTGCTCGGCAGCATGCCAGAGGTCGAGGAGTGGCAGATCGAGCTGCGCAAGAAGGACGACGACCCGCTCGAGGTCGACGAGATGACGGTGCACCTGGCGTTGCGCGACGGCAGTGCACCGGAGACCGCCGCCGCGCGCGTGCGCGAACTGTTCCACACGCGCCTCGAGATCACCCCGAACCGCGTCGAGTTCCTCGGCCTCGAGCCGATGCTGCGCAAGATCGGCATGGAGACCGAGATGAAGGAGAAGCGGTTCGTCGACAGCAGGCCCAAGGCATGAACGACCACAACGACCCGTCCCGCACCTTGGCGATCGTCGCCGGCGTGCGCACCCCGTTCTGCAAGGCGGGCGGCGCCATGCAGGGCGCGTCCGCTGCCGACCTGGCGACGCACGTGTTCCGCGAACTGCTCGATCGCACGCCGATCCGCCCGCAGGCGATCGACGAGGTGATCCTCGGCTGTGCTGGCCCCGACGCGCGCGAGGCCAACGTCGCGCGCGTGGCGGCGCTGCGCGCCGGCCTGCCGGAGACGACGCCGGCGGTGACCGTGATGCGCAACTGCGCGTCCGGCATGGAATCGGTGCTCGCCGCCGAACAGCGGCTTCGCGCCGGCCAGGGCGAGGTGTTCCTCGTCGGCGGCGCCGAGTCGATGAGCAACTTCCCGCTGCTGATGGGGCCCGAGCTGGTGCGCTTCTTCACCCGCCTCGGCAAGGCCCGCTCGGCGTGGCAGAAGGCGAAGGCGCTGCTGTCGTTCCGTCCGCGCGCGCTGAAGCCGCGGCTGTCGATCGTCGAAGGCCTGACCGACCCGACCACCGGCATGCTGATGGGCGACACCGCCGAACGCGTGGCGCGCCAGTTCGGCATCGACCGCGCGGCGATGGACGCGTTCGCGCTGCAGAGCCACCGCCGCGCCGCCGCGGCGCAACAGGCGCAGCGCTTTGCCCTGGAGAGCGCACCGTTCGTGCCGGGCCCCGACTACAAGGCCGCCGTGCTCGCCGACGACGGTGTGCGCGCCGAGCAGACCGAACAGGCGCTGGCGAAGCTGAAGCCGGTATTCGACAAGCGCGAAGGCGACGTCACCGTCGGCAACGCCTGCCAGATCACCGACGGCGCCACCGCGCTGTTGTGCATGTCGCTCGCCCGCTGCAAGCAGCTCGGCCTGGCGCCGCTGGCGATCGTTCGCGGCACCGCCACCGCGGCGTTGTCGCCGACGACGATGGGCCTCGGCCCGGTGCACGCGACGCCGAAGGCGCTGGCCGCCGCCGGGCTGTCGTTCGACCAGCTCGACCTGCTGGAGATCAACGAAGCGTTCGCCGCGCAGGTGCTCGGTTGCGTGCGCGCGTTCGCCGACGCCGACTACTGCAAGCGCGTGCTCTCGCTGCCCGACGCGATCGGCCAGGTCGACATGGACAAGCTGAACGTCAACGGCGGCGCGATCGCGCTCGGCCACCCGATCGCCGCCTCGGGCGCCCGCCTCGTGCTGACGCTCGCCCACGAACTGCGCGCGCGCGGCAAACGCCACGGCCTCGCGTCGCTGTGCATCGGCGGCGGCCAGGGCCAGGCCGTCGTGCTGGAGGCCGCATGACCACCACCAGGAACGACCGCTCCGCCGCCCCCGCCGCGACCGATCCGGCGCGCGGCCTCGCGCTGTGCACCGTCGACGCCGACGGCATCGCCCTGCTCCGCCTCGGCAGCGCCGACGAAGCGATGGTGACGCTGACGCGCGAACGGCTCGAGTCGCTCGACGCGATCCTGCAGCAGCTCGCCGGCGACGCACGCGTGCGCGGCGTGCTGCTGACCGGCCCCGGCCCGGGCATGTTCTGCGCTGGCGCCGACGTCGGCCTGATCCAGAGCATCACCCGCGTCGAGGACGGCGAAGCCGCGGCCGTGCGCGGCCGTTCGATCTTCCAGCGCCTGCGCCAACTGAAGGTGCCGGTGGTCGCCGCGATCGAGGGCCCGTGCCTCGGCGGCGGTCTCGAGCTAGCGCTGTTCTGCGACGTGCGCGTCGCCAGCGACCACGCGGCGACGCAGATCGGCCTGCCCGAGGTCAAGCTCGGCATCCTGCCGGGCTTCGGCGGCACGCAGAACCTGTCGCGCCTGGTCGGCCTGCCGAAGGCGCTCGACCTGATCCTGAACGGCAAGCTGCTGCGCGGCAAACAAGCGCTGAAGCAGGGCGTCGTCGACCGCCTGGTGCCGTCGGCGAAGCTGCTGCGCGCCGCGCGCGAGGAACTCGACAAGCGCCTCGCCGCCGGCAGCAAGGCACCGAAGCGCCGGCTGCGCGGCGCCGCGTTCTGGCTCAGCAAGACGCCGCTGCGAGCACTCGCCGTGCGCGCCGCCGAGAAGGCGCTGCGGCAGGGGCAGGCCCGCTTCTACCCGGCACCACGCGCGGCGCTGCAGTGCTGCGTCGACGCGTTCACCAAGGCCGAGGACCGCGGCTTCGCCGCCGAAGCGAAGGCGCTCGGCGAGATGATCGTGACGCCGGTCAGCAAGGGCCTCGTGCACCTGTTCTTCCTCACAGAGCGCAGCAAGCGCCTCGGCAAGCAAGAAGGGGCGCGCGACCTGCAGCGCGCGCTGGTCGTCGGCGGCGGGGTCATGGGTGCGGGCATCGCCGGCCAGCTGGCCGAGAAGGGCCTGCGCGTGCGCTTGTGCGACGTCGACCTGACGCCGCTGGCGAAGGCCAAGGGCCGCCTGCAACAGGAACTGAAGAAGCGGCTGAAGCGCGGCCACCTGGCGCCGCACGAAGCGACGGCGATCCAGGACCGCCTCGCCGTCGGCACCGACTGGGGCCAGCTCGGCGACACCGACCTGTGGCTCGAAGCCGTGGTCGAGGACCTCTCCGTCAAGCAGAAGCTGATGGCGGAAGCGGTGGCGCGCGGCCTGCCGGCGACGGCGGTGCTGGCGACCAACACCAGCTCGCTGTCGGTGACGGCGATGGCCTCGAAGCTGCCGAAGCCCGGACGCGTCGTCGGCATCCACTTCTTCAACCCGCCCGAGAAGATGCCGCTGGTCGAAGTGATCCGCGGCCGCGACACCGACGACGCCGCCGTCGCCACCGCGTGCCGCCTCGCGGTGCGCCTCGGCAAGTTCCCGGTCGTCACCGCCGACACCGCGGGCTTCCTGGTCAACCGCTGCCTCGCGCCGTACCTGAACGAAGCCGCGCGCCTGCTGCTCGAAGGCACGAGCGCGGAAGCGATCGACCAGGCGATGCTCGACTTCGGCATGCCGATGGGCCCGTGCCGGCTGATCGACGAGGTCGGCTTCGACGTCGCCGCCAAGGTCAGCGCGGTCATGCAGGGCGCGTTCCCGCAGCGCATGGTGCCGTGCGAACTGTTCGCGGCGATGGTCGCGGCGAAGGCCCTCGGCCAGAAGACCGGCGGCGGCATCTACGGTAAGGACGGCAAGAGCGCGGGCCCGGGCCGCGCCGTGGTCGCGCAACTGATGCAGCAGCGCGGGGTGCCGCCGCGCACCGCGTCGCGCACCGAGCTCGTGCAGCGACTGATCTACCCGCTGGTCGACGAGGCGTACCGCTGCCTCGACGAGGGCATCGTGCAGGACGAACGCGACCTCGACCTCGGCCTCGTCATGGGCATCGGCTTCCCGCCGTTCACCGGCGGCATCACGCAGTTCGCGCGCCGCGAAGGGCTGGCCAACATCACCGCCGCGCTCGACGAACTCGCGCGTGCGATGGCGCCGCGCTTCCAGCCCGCCGACGGGCTGCGCCGCCGAGCCCTCGGCCAGTGAGCCGCACCGCGGTCCGCAACGGGACCGCGGTCGCGCGCGCAGTTCGTCCCACCGCGAGACGGTCCCGGCGACGGACGAAACGGCGGCCCCGCAGAAACGCTGGCCGCCAGCCGCCGATGCCAACGTAGCGCTGCACGATTGGCGCAACCTGGCGAGGACACGGAGCTAGATGGATCCCGCACCGTCGTGCGACCGGAGTCCAGCGAGCCACCGGGCTCGGCCGATGCTCCGGTCGTCGTCGTTCGCGTTCTTTGTCCGAGGTCCGTGTCGTGAGGTTCGTGCTCGGCATCTTCGGGTGCGTGCTGGCCGGTTGCGTCGCACCGGTCCAACCGTCGCCCATGCCAACGGTCGCCGTTCCGGCGCCGCGGCTCGAACCCTTGGCCGCGTCGATGCCACGCGGCACCGTGCTGCGCATCGGCATCGAGCACCTGCCGCCGGACGAGCGCCTGCAGGGCCCCGGCGAACCACGCGTCGAGACGCCGAAGGTGCCGAAGGCGCTGCCACGGTTCGCCGACGACAGCACGCCGCGGCGCCGCGAGGACGTCGACGCCATCCGCACGCACGTGCTGACCTCGATCGACCTCGACGCGATCCACGACCCGATCGAACGCGAGACGCTGCACTTCCTGATCGACCTGGTGCGCAACGACCAGCGCCGCGTGCGCCGCACCGGCGGCAACCCGCTGCTCGACTTCTACCTGCCCGACGAACAGCGCAGCACGCTGCTGGTCGGCGAGGACCTGCTGCTGGCCGACCAGGAGGAGTGGCTGCAGAAGCACGGCCCGCGCCTCTTGCAGCAGCCGTTCCGCCAGCTGCTGCGCCGCCTGCCGATCGCACGCGAACTGGAGACCGACTTCGCCGCGTTCCGCGCCGACTACCTGCCGCTCTCCGAGCCGCAGGACCGCGACGGCGGCAGTTCGCGCACGCGCGTGTCGGTCCGCGTGCACCTCGACGACCTCGACGATCCGGTCGAACTGATGCTGAGCCGCGCCGGCTTCCGCATCGGCAGCAGCCAGCAGATCGGCAAGTTCGGCTACCAGATCGCGCTGACCGAGGCGCTCGCCGCCGAACTGCGCGCGCGCACCGACTACGACACCGGCGACGTCGCCGTTCGCTTCGACCTGCACTACCAGCCGGCGGGGCTGACCAGCTACCACCTGTCGATCGGCGACGACATGGAGTTCTTGAACCGCTCGCCGCTCTACTCGCTGCTCGAGTCGCCGATCGACGGCGCGCCCGGCATCGTGCTCTACGTCGTGCACGTGTTCTGACGCCGTCCTGCGGGCTGGAGCGGACGGCTTGCAGGCAGAGGGACCCGCGCCATGATGCGCGAAGGGCGCGCTCGGACTGGCCCCGAATGACGCCGCGCGGTCTCGAAGGCGACCGTCGTCAGCCGCTGCGCCCCCATCCGATTCCCCACCGTGTGACGAAGTCCAATCATGATGAGCTCCTTGACCGCCATGTCCGCGTGGTGTCGCTGGGTCACCGGCGTGTTCCTGCTGCATTGCCTCATCGCGGGAGCGACGCCCGCGGCGGCGCAATGTGGGACGGCGTGGCAGCCGGTGCAGGGCATCCCCGGGACGAGCGATTCCGTGCGAGCCCTGACCACGTTGCCGAACGGCGACCTGGTGGCTGGCGGCACCTTCTCGACGGCGGGCGGCGTGGTCGCGAATCGCATCGCGCGTTGGGACGGCACGGCCTGGTCGGCGCTCGGTTCGGGCATGGTCGGCAACGTCTTCGCCTTGACGACCCTGCAGAACGGCGACGTGGTCGCGGGCGGATCCTTCACGACGGCAGGCGGTGTGGCGGCGAATCGCGTCGCGCGCTGGAACGGCTCGACCTGGTCGGCCCTCGGTTCGGGCATGGTCGGCAACGTCTCCGCCTTGACGACCCTGCAGAACGGCGACGTGGTCGCGGGCGGATCCTTCACGACGGCAGGCGGTGTGGCGGCGAATCGCGTCGCGCGCTGGAACGGCTCGACCTGGTCGGCCCTCGGTTCGGGCATGGACGGCGACGTGGTCGCTCTGACCACGCTGGCGAACGGCGACGTGGTCGCGGGAGGTACGTTCCTGACGGCGGGCGGCGTGACCGTGAACTGCATCGCGCGCTGGAACGGCACCAATTGGGCGCCGCTGGGCTCGGGCATGACCGGCGCCGTCCGCGCCCTGACGCGCCTGCCGAACGGCGACCTGGTGGCGGGCGGAGCGTTCTCCGGGGGCAGTGCGGCCGCGGACTACATCGCGCGCTGGAACGGCTCGACCTGGTCGGCCCTCGGTTCGGGCATGGACTACACGGTCACCGCCCTGGCGCCCTTGCCGAACGGGGATCTGGTCGCTGGCGGCGAGTTCGCCGTGGCGGGCGGCTCCCCGGCGAATCGGATCGCGCGCTGGAACGGCTCGACGTGGTCGCCTCTGGGCCCCGGCATGAACCCGTACGTCCATGCTGTGACCGCACTGCCGAACGGGGACGTCGTGGCGGGTGGCTGGTTCACGAGTGTGGGCGGTGTGACCGCCAACTGCATCGCGCGCTGGAACGGCTCGACGTGGTCGTCGCTGGCCGCGGGCGTGAACCACGACGTGTTCGCGCTGACCACCCTGCCGAACGGCGACGTCGTGGCGGGCGGCTGGTTCACTGCAGCAGGCGACGCGGCGGTGAATCGGCAGCCGACCGACGCCGTGGCCGTGAACCGAATCGCCCGCTGGAACGGCACGACATGGTCCTCGCTGGGCATGGGCATGGACGGCGCAGTCCGCGCCCTGACGACGATGCCGAACGGCGATCTGGTGGCGGCTGGTTCGTTCACGCAGACGCAGGGCCTGGCGGCGAATGCCATCGCGCGATGGGACGGCACGCGGTGGTTGGCACTGGGTGCGGGCCCCAACTTCCAGGTCAACGCCGTGCTGGTGCTCCCGAACGGCGATCTGGTGGCGGGTGGCAGCTTCACGGCAGCAGGGGGCGTGCCGGCCCATCGCATCGCGCGCTGGAATGGCGCGACCTGGTCGGCGCTCGGTGCGGGAATGAACGACGAGGTCTTCACGCTGATGACGGCGACGAACGGCGACCTGATTGCGGGAGGCCGGTTCACGATGGCGGGTGGAACGCCCGCGAACAGCATTGCACGCTGGAACGGCACGACCTGGTCGCCGCTCGGTCAGGGCATCACGGGCGCGAGCAACTTCGTCATGTCGCTGACGACGTTGCCGAACGGCGACCTGATTGCGGGAGGTCTCTTCTCGACGGCGGGGACGACCGCGGCAGCCAACATCGCCCGTTGGAACGGCACGACCTGGTCGCCGCTCGGTGCGGGGACGAGCTCCTTCGTCTACTCCCTCCTGCCGCTGCCGAACGGCGACTTGATCGCGGGCGGCTCCTTCACGACCGCGGGCGGAACGGCGGCGAACAGCATCGCCCGCTGGAACGGCACGACCTGGTCGCCACTCGGCGCGGGAACCAACAGCTCGGTCAGGGTCCTGAGGCACTTGCCGAACGGGGACCTGGTGGCGGCAGGCGGATTCACGACGGCGGGGGGAGCGCCCGCGAGCCGCATCGCCCGCTGGAACGGCACGAGTTGGTCGTCGCTGGGGTCGGGAATCAACAGCTCGATCCTCGCGCTGCTGCCCCTGCCGAACGGCGACCTCATGGCGGGTGGCGGGTTCATCCAAGTCGCAGGCCTCGGCAGCGCCTACCTTGCCCGCCTCACCACGACTTGCCCCGCCACGGTGGCCGTCGCCGGCTCGGCTTGTCCCGGCTCGGGCGGCGCCAACACTTATCGGGCCCTCAACCTGCCGTGGACCGGCGCCACCTACCGCGCGCGCGGCACCGGACTCGCGGCGTCCGCACTCGTCGCGGTCGTCACCGGTGCGAGCGCAACCTCGATCCCGCTCCAGGGCCTGCTGCCGTCGGTCCCGGCTGGCTGCTCGCTGTTCACCACGCCCGACGCAATGGAGCTGACGACGACCGTCGCCGGCACCGTCGAGACCCAGTTGTCCATCCCGAACACGGCAGCGCTCGCCGGCACGGTGCTGCACCAGCAACTCGTCGTGCTCGAGCTCGACGCGACCCTCGCCATCGTCGAGACGACGACCAGCGGTGCCCTGGTCCTGACCGTTGGCAGCTTCTGAACCGGCTCGCCCGCTGGGCGACCCGGCTCAGGCCTTGCCTGGACGCCGCAACGCGGGGCCCGTCTACCGCGAGACCGACGCACTCGGCCCCGCTGCGTCGTCTGCTTTGGCACCTTCGTCGCTCTCCGTGCGGCAAGCACCGACGCACGCCCCCCATTCGGCGACTGGCGCGTCGCAGCGTAGCCATCGCAGCTACGCTGGCGCTCCCATGCTCCGCTCGCGCCACGCCCAGTTCGCCGTCGCCGCCAGCCTGCTGGTGGCGTGCTCGACGACGTCACCGCCGACCGCCTCGCGTCCGCTGCTGCCGTGCCCGCCTGAGGTCGCCGAGCCGCGCGTGGTGCCGCCGCCGCAGCTGGTGCACGGCGAACGTACCGACGACGGCCGCTTCGTCGGCGAACTGCAGGGGCTCGGCGAGCACGTGCACTTCTCGCTGTGGCGCACACGCACCGGCAGCCAGGCCGCAGCCCCGCTGATCCTGCTGGTGCCGATCCTCGCCGGCGGCGAAGAGCTGATGGTCACCGTCGCCAGCGAACTGCTCGACCGCGGCTTCGACGTGGCGCTGTGCAAACGTGTCGCCAGCGCGATGAAGGAGCCGCAGCGCGGCCCCGAGCTCGAGCAACTGTTCCACCGCACGGTGCTGCACCAGCGCCTGCTGCTGGCGTGGCTGCGCGCCGGCGACCAGCCGCCGCCGGCCTTGTGCGTGCTCGGCATCTCGCTCGGCGGCATGGTCGCGACCGCGATCGCCGCCGCCGAACCCGACCTCACGGCTGTGACCATCTGCCTGTCCGGCGGCGACGTCGCCGACCTGGTGGTCACCAGCAGCGAGAACCGCGTGCAGCGCTGGCGGCACTGGCGGCACGAAGCGGACGGCGTCGGCGACGACCACGTGCGCCAGGACGTACTGCAGAACCTCCGCCACGAGCCGCTGCGCACGGCGCACGCCGTGGCGACCGAGAAGGTGCTGTTCATCACGGGCACGCTCGACACGGTCGTGCCGACCCGCCACCAGGACCTGCTGTGGGAGGCACTCGGTCGGCCGCAGCGATTCTGCGTGCCGTTCGGTCATTACTCCGCCTTCCTGGTGCTGCCGGAGGTGGTCGAAGCCGCGGCCGAACACTTCCGCCGCTGCATTCCGCACCCGGTGCCGAGGCCCGCTGGCGTCACCGCCGCCGCGCCCCCTTGCACCTCCAGGTCAGGGCCGGTTTGATCCCTGCCCGCCTTTGCAACCGAAGGCCAATCGAATCATGGAAGTCCGTCTCGTCGTTGGATCCCTGTTGTTCCTCGCCGCCACCGCCGCCGCCCAGCAGGGTGGTGCTCCGGCCGCCGGTGCTCCCGCTGCCGGCTCCCCGGCGCTTGGCACCCCGGCGGCTGGCACGACCCAGCCGAAGCAGGACCCCGACAAGCCGCAGCCGACGCCGGCCGAAGAGGCCGCGACGCTGCAGAAGGAGAAGGATCGCCTGATGAAGGAGATCCAGTACGCGCAGGAGCGGGCCACGCGCGCCAAGGCGCTGCTGACCGAGAAGTTCGCGCCGAGCAAGCCGACCTGGCGCGCGATCGACGCCGGCACCATGGCGCAGCAGATGGCCGCCGCTGTCGAACAGGTCCGCCCGATCGCCGCCCGCGTCGCCAGCCAGGACGAGCTCAAGGAGGCGTTCGGCAGCGACGGCATGCTGATGGTCAACGGCAACATGCTCCGCCGGCCGCAGTTCGACGCCGTGATGGACTACGTGCGCACGCTGCCGAACAGCGGCGACGACAACCAGCGGGCGCAGCGCATCCTGATGGAC
>JBILEY010000290.1:0-6749 GCA_044351865.1 Planctomycetota bacterium
GTCATCGGGCCGGCGTCGAGCTGCGGCGTGGCGAGCAACAGCAATTCGAACGCGTTCTTCTCGGCCAGCGAGGCGTCCAGCACCCTCGCCGCGAACGACTGGCGCAGCAGTTCGAGACGATCGAGATCCGCGGTCAACGAGGCGGCGAGCGCCGGATCGCGCAGCGATGCCAGCTGGCCGCGCAACGTCGCGAACCGCGCCGCGGTGTCGTTCGCGAACTGCTGCACGTCGCCTTCCGGATCCGAGGTCCACGGCGTCGGCGCGACGCCGGCGCGCGCCCGTGCCTTGCCCCCGAGGATCGCGACTTCGACGTCGTAGTTGCCCGGCGGCAGCCCGCGCGGCACGACGGTGGCGAGCTGCGAAGTGGTCAGGGCGATCCAGGTGCTGGAGCCGTAGGCGACGCCACCGGCCGACCAGACGCCAGAGAACACCGCTCCCGCGGAGAACGCCGGCGCCGCCGCTTCGAACGTGATCACGGCGCTGCCCCGCGTCGTCACCACGCCGAGTTCCACGACGATGTCCTGCTGCGGCGGCTCGACGATCGCGCTGCCACCACCACCGCCGCCGCATGCGGCGACAGCCACGAACCACGTGAGGACGAGCGAACGCAACGGCGGCCTGGGCATCGGCATGGCAGGAACAGGCGGGCCGGGGCCCGCGGTGCTGGTTTCTGCGCAATGGGGGCGACTCCCACCGCGGCACGGCAACTATGCCGACCCCGGCCAGCGTATCGAGACGAGGAGTTCTTCCCAGGTCACCGCGCCGCGAAGACGCCGGATCGACGCCAGTTCAGGCCAGCCAGTCCCGCACCTGGTCGCGCAGCTCGGAAAGGCCGAAGTCCGCCTCGGCGCTGACCCAGAACACCTCGCCGATGTCGACCTTGCAGGCGGCCGCCAGGTCGATGCGGCGCCGTTCGCGCTGCGATGGCTTGATCTTGTCGCGCTTGGTCGCGATCAGCGCCACGTCGAGGTCGTGCTCGCGCAGCCAGTCGAGCATGTGCAGGTCCGACTCCGTCGGCCCGATCTCGCCGTCGAGCAGCAGCAGCGCCTTGGTCAGGTTCTCGCGCCCGAGCAGATAGCCCTCGAGCATCGGCAACCAGCCTTCCCGCAGCTTCTTCGGCGCCTGGGCGTAGCCATAGCCAGGGCAGTCGACCAGCGTGCCGCGCCCGCGCTCGACCTGGAAGCAGGTCAGCACCTGCGTGCGCCCCGGCGTCGCCGACACCTGGGCGAGGCGCTGCCCGGCGAGCGCGTTCAGCAGCGACGACTTGCCGACGTTCGAGCGGCCGAGGAACGCGACTTCGGCGGCGGATTCGGGCAGCTGGCCGACGTCGGGCACTGCGGCGACGAACTTCAGTTGCAGGGCGCGGCTCATGGACGGCGATCGTGGCGGATCGGGGCGACGGTTGCGACAAGCGCTTCGGGGAAGCAGGAACGGCCTCGCCGACGATCACCGCCGCAGCTCGAACGCCGACGTCGCCACCACGCGCCCGTTGACCAGCAGCTCGACCGCGTGCCGGCCCGGCCGATCGGTGCGCACGGTGACCTTCTGCAGCGAGTGGCGCTTCTGCAGCGACTTCGCCGTCCCGGCCGGCAGTGTCAGCTTCCAGCCCTTCCACACCTTCGGCGACGTCGAGCCGTCGGCGAGCACGCGGTGCACGACGTAGTCGACGACGAGCTTCTGCTCGCGGCGCGCCGACGACCGCAGCTCCACCACCAGCTCGACCGCACCGCCGATCCTCGCCACCGCCGGCTCGATTGACAGCGTCGCCGAACCGCGCAAGGCCGCGTCGAGTCCGAACGCCGCCAGCACGGCGCGGTCGCCCTTCTTCACCAGCGTGCGGCTCGCGTGCTGCAGCAGCGCCACGCGCGTCGGTGGCGCGTCGGGCAAGAAGCGATGGAGCCAGTCGGCGACGACGTGCGGATGGTCCTTGGCGATGTCGTTCAGATGGTTGGCGACGCTGCGCCGCACGTAGTCGCTGGCGTCGTCCTGCAGCCGTTCGAGCAACGGCAGCGTCGGCGACGGATCCTGCACGAAGCGCTGCAGCCGGAGGCCCCACGGCAGCCGCGGCCGCGATCCTTCGCTGACGAGCCGCCGCACGTGCGCACTCGGATCGTCGCACCACGAGTGCAGCGTGCGCAGCACCAGCACTTCGTGCGCGACGAGGAACGGCCGGATCGCGAACTCCGCCGTCAGCCGCTGCGTCAGCGCGCGCAAGCAGCGCAGCGCGCGCGCGGGCTGGGCGAGGCCGCGCAGCGCCACGAACTCGGTCAAGGGCCAGACGATCCAGCCGGCGAGCCCGGCGTCGCTGGTGCGCAGCGTCTTCAGCTCGAACTCGTCCTGCGGCGGCGCCAGCGTCGCTTCGACGACGTCGCAGGCGCGTTCGAAGTCGTCGGGCAGGTGTGTGGCCAGGGCCTGTGCCACCTGCTGCACGCGCTGCTTCAGTTCGAGCTTCGCCAGGCCCGCCGTCGCCTGCTGCACGAACTGCGCGCGCGGGAACGCTCGCCACGCGCGCTGCAGGTGCTCCGCCGCGCCCTCGACCAGCGCCGCGTCGATCCAGTTCTTGAACGGTTCGGCCATCGCGCGGCTGTTTGTAGCTCCGCCGTATGGACGCACCAACGAACGGCGCGCACGATCGCCGGCTCGAGAGAGTCCAACCATGAAGACCTTCCTGATCGCCACCGTCGCCACGGCCGCGGTGTGCCTCGCCCAGGTTTCCGATGCGCCGACGACGTCGACGCCCACCGTCGCCAGGGCCGTGCCGGCCGCCCCGCACTTCCTGCTCGACACCGTCGGCCCCGACGGCTGGCGCACACGACTCGGCCCGACCAACCTCGGCTCGCTGCTCGCGTCCGAGCAGGGCAAGGCGTTGTGGCAACCGAGCGTGCTGCCGCTGCTCGGCCAGGCGAAGGCGATGCTCGGCGGCGACGAAACCGGCGCAGCGGCGGAGCAGCGCCTGCTCGGCCACCAGGGCCGCATCCGCATCGGCGTGTGGCTCGACCTCGACGCGCGCAGCGCCGGCGACGCGATCGCGATGGCGACGCTGATCGAAGGCGACGGGCGCACCGACCTCGGCAGCCTGGCGAACGACCTGCGCACGCTGTTCGCGATGGCGATCCGCGGCGACGAAGGCAAGCTCGAGCTCGGCGGGGCTCTGCGCGACGTGCGGCGCGAAGACGGCGACGCGTTCGTGCTGCCGTTCGTCGACGGCAAGCACGTGCTGATGGCGGTCGGCCCCGAAGCGATGGTGCCCGGGGTGTTCGCCGCGATGCAGAAACTTGGCGCCGACGCGACCGGCAAGCCGCCGCTGCCGAACACGCCGGCGTTGCGCATGCAGCTCGACGTGGCGACGCTGGTCGCCAACACGATCGCGAAGGAAGGCGCCCGCGACGCGACGATGATGAAGAGCCTGGGCCTGCCGAGCCTCGGCCAGCTGGCGATGAGCGTCGCCGCCGCCGGCCCGCACGTGCAGTTCGAACTGGCGCAGCAGTTCACCAGCGACGAGCGCGGCCTGTTCGCGGCGCTGCTGCCGGCGACGGCCGGCGTGCCGACGGCGCACGGGCTGGTGCCCGCTGGCGCGGCGTCGTGGAAGGTCGGCCGTTTCGACTTCCATGGGCTCTACCGCGCCGCGATCGCCGCCCTCGCCGGCATGCAGGAGCAGACGACGGGCGAGATGACGGAGGAGCTGCGCAAGGACTGTGGCATCGATCCCGACACCGAGCTGCTGGCGCACGCGACCGACGAAGTGGTGTTCTGGCACGGCCCGCTCGACGAGATCGATCGGATCGAGCGCACCGACTGGACGCTCGCCGTCGGCCTGCGCGATCGCGACGCGTTCGCCAAGGGCCTGACGACGCTGCTGCAGCACGGCAAGCCGATGCTGATGCGCGAAGAAGCGGTGACCGTCGACGGCGTCGAGCTGCTCCGCTACGGCAGCTTCGGCTACGACCTTTGGCTGGCCGTCGGAGCCAAGCACTTCGTGGTCGCCGGCGGTGCCGGGGCGCAAGCGAACGTCGAAACGCTGCTGCGCGCCGCCAAGGGCGCGCCGGCGGAGGCCCCGGCGGCGAAGGCGCTCGTCGACGTGCAGCGCCACCTGCCGCCCGGCTGCAACGGCCACGCGCGCTCGGAGATCGACGGCTTCGCGGCGCTGCCGGTCGCCTGGTGGACCATGGCGCTGCGCGAGTTCGTGCCGATGGCACCGTTCGGCGGCGACGCCGCCGAGGAGGACGACGAAGCGCGCGGCAAGCGACGCGAGCTGCTGAAGGCACACCAGCTCGACGTCGTGCGCACCGCCACCGGCTATGCCGAACGCGTGTGGCGCTGGCGACTCTGGTGGTGAGCGGCGCCGCGGCGCGCGGGATCAGCGCGGTGTCGCCGCCGGCGCCGAAGCGGTCGCGAGCTCGCCGAAGAACGCCAGGATCGCGCGCGAGCAGTCGAACGGGAACGGCTTGTCGGCGAGGCGCTGCTCGGCCGTCGAGCCCGGCCAGGCGTGGCCACCGCCGTCGAGCGTCAGCACGCGCACCGGCAGCGGCCGGTCGGTGCGTTCGCTGTCGCGCGGCACGTCGTAGTCGTCGATCTTGACCTTGCCCTCGGTGCGGCTGTCGGGGTAGGCGCGCAGGCCGTTGCGCGCGACGTAGTAGTCGACCGCGGCGCGCACCGAGGCGTCGGTGCGGTCGCCGGCCTTGCCGATCGACGTGCGCGGCGCGCCGCCTTCGTAGCGAACGTGGCCGTCCGCGGTGCCGTGCACCAGCAGCACCGCGATCGGCGACGTCGCGTCGGCGGCGGTGAAGTTCATCGCGCCGGACACCACGGCGATGCCGCGGAACACGTCGGCGGCCTCGCGCGCGAGGCGATGGCACATCATGCCGCCGTTGCTGTGGCCAGCCGCGTAGACGCGCGCCGGATCGATCGCGACCTTGCCGCCGACGTCGGCGACGACCGCCTTCAGGAAGCCGACGTCGTCGATGTTCTTCTCGCTGGCGTAGACCGGGATGCCGCCGGAGTTCCAGGTCAGCAGACGCTTCGGCAGCACGCCCGTGCCGTCGGCGAAGACGACGACGAAACCGGCGCGCGCGCCGAGCTCGGCCAGGCCGGTGACTTCGCGCACCTGCTCGGCGTTGCCGCCTCCGCCGTGCAGCACCAGCAGCAGCGGGCGCCGTTCGTCCGCGGCGCCGGCGGCCTTCGGCGGCACGTGCAGCAGGTAGCGGCGATCGCGACCGCCGAACGCCAGCTCGTGCTCACTCGCCGTGCCGTTGACCACCGGCGAGCCGAACGCCTTGCGCACTTCTTCCTGCAGCGGCCGCAGGTTCTCGAGCACGCGCGCAGCGCGATCGCGCACCGCGAACACACCGCCGACGCCGAGATCGAGGTCGAGCCACGGCGTGAAGCCGAATGCGCCCGGATCCATGACGCGAACGCCCCCGCTCGGCAACGTCTCGATCCACGTGCCGAGGCCGTAGCGCAGCTTGCCGGCGGTGAAGCCGACGGCATGCACTTCGACGTTCGGCTCGACCTGGTCGCGGAACATCTGCTGCACGCTCGCTTCGCTGAGCACGCGCTTGCCGTCGAGGCTGCCCTTGCCGGCGAGCATGCGCAGGAAGCGCGTGTAGTCGGCGAGCGACGACACCGCCCCGCCGGCGACCCACGGCAACGCCGCGGTGCCGGGTTGGCCACCGACCGGCAGCAGCGTGCCGAAGCTCGTGTGCTGGAGGCCGAGCGGTGCCGCGAGACGCGACGCGAACAAGGCATGCCAGCTGGTGCCGGTGACGCGTTCGGCAGCGACCGCGGCGACCTGGAAGCCGACGCCGCCGTAGCGGAACGACATGCCCGGCTGCTCGCGCACGCCGGCATCGGCGGCCTCGGCGGCGAACTTCGCCATGTCGAACCCGCGCATGCGATCGTCGAGGCGCGGCGGCAGACCGCTGGTGTTGGCCAGGCACTGGCGCAGCGTGATGTGCCGCTTGTCGTCGCGTTCGAACTCCTTGACGTAGCGCGCGACCGGCAGGTCGAGGTCGAGCTTGCCCTCGTCGACCAGCGTCAGGATCGTCGCCACCGCCAGCCACTTGCTGGCGGACGCGATCGGCAGCACCGTGGTCGCGTCCATCGAGCCCTTGCAGCTGCGGTGCAGTTCGTCGTCGGCGGTGACGACCGACAGGCCAGCGGCGTCGAGGCGCAGTTCGGCGGCGATGGCGTCGAGCGCCTTCTGCACGGCGGGGATCGTCGGCGGGTCCTGGGCAGGGATCCGAGCCAGAAGGGCCAGCACGGGGGCGATGGCGAGGAGTCGGCGCATGACCGCTGTTATCGGACGCAGGCCCCGCGGGGACCAAACCCAGGCAGGATCCCCCGCGTGGCCGGGGCCGAACGGCCCGCTGCGCGCCCCGGAAGCGCCCGTAGCATGCGGCGATGCAGCCCACGACTTGCTTGCGCCTCGGCGCCGCGCTCGGCGGCCTCGCCGTCGCCCTCGGCGCCTTCGCTTCCCACGCGATGAAGGACCACTTCGAACCCGCCCAGCTGGCGACCTTCGAGACCGGCGTGCGCTACCAGATGTACCACGCCCTGGCCCTGCTCGGCTGCGGCGTGCTCGGCCTCGGCGGCCGCCGAACCGGCGCCGCGGCGATCGGCTTCCTGCTCGGCGTGCTGCTGTTCAGCGGCTCGCTCTACGCGCTGGTGTGGACCGGCACGAAGTGGCTCGGCGCCGTCACCCCGTTCGGTGGCGTGGCTTTCCTGGTCGGCTGGCTGCTGCTGGCGGTGCG
>JBILEY010000291.1:0-6739 GCA_044351865.1 Planctomycetota bacterium
AGCCAGGCGAAGGCGAAGCGGCGGCGGTGCCGGCGACGAAGGCCGCAGGCAATGACGCGGCGAAGGGCCGCACCGGCGACGGCGAACGGCCGGCTGGCAATCGTCGCGGCCGCGCGCGCGGCGCCGCCGCCGAAGCCGCACCGAAGCTGCAGCGCGGGGCCAAGGCTCCGGACTTCGCGCTCGCCGACCAGGCCGGAAAGCAGCACACGCTCGCCGACTACCGCGGCAAGCACGTGCTGGTCTGGTTCTATCCGAAGGCCGACACGCCCGGCTGCACGGCGCAAGGCTGCGGCCTGCGCGACGAGTTCGCCGAGTTCGAGCGCCGCGGGGTCGTGGTGCTCGGCGTCTCGGTCGACGACGCGGCGGCGAACGCGGCGTTCCAGCAGAAGCACGACCTGCCGTTCCCGCTGCTGTGCGACAGCAAGCGCACGATGGGCATGGCCTACGGTGCCTGCGACAGCGCCGACGCACGCGCGCACCGTCGCATCGCCGTGCTGCTCGACGGCACCGGCAAGGTGGTGCAGGTCTGGCAACGCGTCGACCCGAAGGCGTTCGCGGCCAGTGCGCTGGCTGCACTGCCGCTGTGACGCGCGGTTCGTCGCCGCAGGGCCTGCAGCTGCTCGTCACCTGCGAGCACGCGTCGCCCGCGGTGCCGAAGGAACTCCGCGACCTCGGCCTCTCGCGCGCCGTGCTGCGTTCGCACCGCGGCTGGGACCCGGGGGCGCTCGGCATCGCCGAAGCGATCGCGCGCGCGTTCGCGGTGCCGCTGCACGTGGGGCAGTGGTCGCGGCTCGTCGCCGACCTGAACCGCAGCGAGGACCATGCGCGGGTCGTCGCGGCGAAGGTCGATGGGGCGCTGGTGCCGGGCAACCAGCTCGACAAGGCGGCGCTGGCACAGCGGCTGGCGCGCTATTGGCGTCCGTACCGCCAGCAGGCGGAGACGGCGATCACGGCGGCGGCGCGCCGCTCGCGCGTGCTGCACCTCAGCGTGCATTCGTTCACGCCGCAGCTCGGTGGCGTCGCGCGCAAGAACGACATCGGGCTGTTGTGCGATCCGCAGCGGCCGCTCGAGGTCGCGTTCTGTGAATCACTGAAGACGCAGCTGGTCGCGCGCGGGCTGTCCGTGCGGCGCAACTTCCCGTACTTCGGCGACACCGACGGCTTCACCACGCACCTGCGCGCGCGTCTGCCGGTGCGCAGCTACCTCGGCATCGAGATCGAGTGCAACCAGCGGCTGGTCAGCGCCCTCGCCGGCGAACGCAAGGTCGCCGCCGCGTTGGTGGCAGCGCTGCAGGCGCTGGAGATGCCGACTTCGGCGCCGGCGCGTGGGGGACGTGCCGTTCGCAGCAAGGCGCGCACGGAGCGCTGATGGGCGAGCCGCGCGATGCGTTGGCCTTCGAACGCACCGTCGTGCGCTTCTTCGGCATCGTGTCGCTGATCGGCTGGTCGCTCTTCGTGCTGTGCTATGGGGTCGGCGGGTTGTTGCTGTACCGGGGCGTGCTGGGAGTGGATCCGAGTCCGTGGATCGCGTGGATCGCCGTGCCGGCGATGCTGCTGCTGTCCGTGGGCAGCGTGGGCTTGGTTCCCGTCGCCTACGTCAGCCTGCTCGGTTGCCTCGGGATGCTGCTGTGGCTGCTGCCGAGGCATGCACGTCGTCTGCGCCGCGGCGATCTGGCGTGGATCGCCGTCACTGTCTCGTTCGCCGTCGTCGCGATCGGCGGATGGTTCGAGTTCGTGCGATGAGGCGTTGGCGCTGGCGGCCGCGCGAGTGGATGGAGCGCGGTTCCTCGCTACTCGATCGTCAGGATGCGAACGTCACTGCCGCACGCGATCGCGAGGCGGCGACCATCGGGGCTGATGGCGAGTTGGTCTGCGTGCGGCAAGCCGTCCGGCAAGGCGATGTCGCCGAGCACCGCGAGCGTGTTCGCATCGATCCGTTGCAGGCGGTCGCCGATGCTGACGATCAAATCCTTTTGGCGCCAAGCAACCGCAGCGAGCAGGCGGCTGGGGAACTGGACCTTCTTCACCGGCTGCAGAGCGTCGCAGTCGAACAGCTGCATCGTGCCGTCCAGACTGCCGACGGCCACGTGCGTGCCGTTCATGACCGTGGTCAGCCAGAGCGCTGGACCATCGAGTCGCACTTCATGCGTGACCTTCCGGTTCCCGTCGTAACGCCAAAGCTCCGTTAGCACCGTCTTGCCTGATTCCTGAAAGGGCATCAGCAGGAAAGCCGCGTTCTTGGCCTCGCTGGCCACGAGCCCGAGAGCCTCCGGCATCCCAGAGCTCCCGATGAGCTCCGCGACCGCCCCTCCTTTCATCATCACGTACCCGATCATCTTGACGTTCGACATCATCAACTGGTATCCCGACCACACTTGCCCTTCGCGAACCAACACGTGATCGAGTCTCTGCCTCACTCGGCCTGTGGTGGCATCCGCCTGCAGCGCACTCGGAGCGCTGGCGCTCCACCGGGTAGGGGGCCCGTCACCGACCAGCCAGAATTCGTCGTTCGCCGGGCCTGCGGTCAGCACACTCGGCCCTGGTAGGACAGCGATCTGCTTCCCGGCGGCGTCGACCACCTGCACCTGTGTCCCACTCATCACCGCCAGGTAGGACCCGTCGGTGGTGAACGCGAGTCGTGTCGGGCTGCCGCAGAACCGCAGCGGGATCCGCCGCGTCTGGAACGGGTACATTCCGTACAGCACGAGTTCGTCCCAGTCCGTGGTGAACACGAGGCCATCGTTGGCGATCCAGCCAACAGGGAAGCGGCGTCCCGTGGACGGCTCTCGCCGCCAGCGACCTTCCTCCAAGACCACGCGGAACTTGCCGTTCGGCGAAGCGGCGGACTCGCCTTGCCACGGCCGACCGTCCTCGAGCCAACCTGTCTTTGGCAACTGGTCGACTTGCTCCTTGCCGAGGTCCGTGCGCTGGCCCGTGTCGAGGTCGATGCGCAGTCCGCGGCCGTCCGCCGCGCGCCACACGAGCCACGGCTCGCTCGCATGCACCTGCACGCGTTCGAACTCTGGTCCCGGTGGATCGACATGCCGCAGCACCTGGCGTGCAGGCAGGTCCAGCCACACCGCGTCGCGTTCGCGGCCGAGCACCAGGATCCGCTTGCTGTCGGGAGTCACGAAGCAGAGATCACCGGCGATGCCGTTGCCCATGGCGAACACGCGTCCCGTCTGCGTCAGGCGCGGTGCGGCTGGTGGTGCCTGCGCGGCGGCGGTGTTCGCCAACAACAGGGCCGTGATGGCGAACGTGCGCGATGCAGCGCGCGGCGCAAGGTGGCGTCGAGAGCTTGGGGGCGGCATGTGCAGTCTCGTGGCGAACACGGTCGGCTACTCGATCGTCAGGATGCGGACGTCGCTGCCGCACGAGATCGCAAGGCGACGACCATCGGGGCTGGCGACGAGCCGGTCCACGCGAGACATTCCGTCCGGCAGTGCCATGTCACCGAGCACCGCGAGCGTCTTGGCATCGAGCCGCTGCAGTCGGTCGCCTGTGCTGACGAGCAGTTGCTCCGGACCCAGCGCCACGGCAGCGACAAAGGGAACGGCGAACTTCGCCTTCGTGACCGGCTGCAGGGTCGCCGCCGTGAATAGCTGCACGGTGCCATCGACGAGGCCAACGGCGGCGAGCGTCTGGTCGGCGACCAGGGCCAGCCAACACGGCTTTGCTTCGAACTCGACTGCGTGCGTCGCCTGCGCGTTCGCGCCATGGCGCCTCAGCACTCCAGGCTTCCTGCTCGCGATCTCCTCGGCGGTGGGTGGCGAGCTCGACAACATGGTGAACACGAGCCGCATGGGCTCGAGGTCCATGCTCTTGGAACTCGACAGATGGAGAGTGGCGCCAAGTGCGCTCGGCACCGCGAAGCCGATGGTCTCGTCGAAGTGGATGAACGACGGAATCGTCGGGGGGCGGAGGAGCTTGCCGTCGCGCACCAGCACGCGGGACGAGGTGCCAGCGCCTTCACACGGGATCTTGGCGCCTACGAACGCGCGACTCGTGCCACTCCATCGCTGCATGGCGTTCCAGGTGACCACCCAGAACTCATCCGGTGCAGTGCCCGCGGTCAGCACGCATGGCCCCGGCAGCGTCGCAACCTCACGCCCGGCGGCATCGACCAACTGGGTCTGCCACTTGGCGATCGATGCCAGGAAGGAGCCATCGCGAGAGAACGCGAGCTGTACTGGGGCCGCGCAGTAGGTCGTACTGAGGGCGAAGAGCTGCCACCACGCCTTGCCGCGGAGCAGCAGTTCGCCGTCGGTGACCTCGAGGGTGGTGTCGGCGTCGGTGATCCACGCGGGCGCTCGTTCGTCGCTGGCTGCGCCGCGTCCAGCACGCTCCTTCTCGGGGAGCGCTGGAGGCGCACCGCCCGGCGTTGCGGCAGCGCCCCATCGCCGCTGCGGATCGTCGCGGAGCCAGTCCTGTCCTGCGGGCATCGTCAGTCCGGCGATCTGCTCCTTGGTCAGCGCTTCGCTTCGGCCGGTGTCGAGGTCGACGCGCAGGCCGCTGCCATCGTCGGCGAGCCAGACGAGCCAAGGCTCCACCGGATGCAGTTGCAGCCGCCGCATGCGGTACTCTGGCGGATCGATGTGGCGTAGCACGCGCCTCGCCGGCAGATCCCACCAGACGAGGTCGCGTTCGCTGCCCGACGTGAGCGCGCGCCTGCGGTCGGTGGTCACCAGCAGGAAGGGCTGCGCGGAACCGTCGCCGCGAGCGAACACTTGCCCGGTCTGAACGAGTCGCGGCGCGTTCGGTGCTGTCTGCGCCGCCGCCGTGGTCAAAAGCAGCAGCGTGGTCGCCGCGGCGCCAGCCATGCGCAGCAGATCGTGCGTTCGACGGCGAGGTGGATGGCTCGGCATACAGGTATGGCGGCAGTCCTTCGTGCGCAGCCGCCGCGCATCGTTCCACGCCCTGCGAACGCCGTCCAGCCGCGGTCCCGCGCGACCGCCAGCCGCTGGTTTGCCGCTCAGCCGCGTGGTCGCCGCCGCCCGCCGCCGCGCTGCGGCGCCTTGCCCGACTTCGGCCCCGGCCGTTCCGCCGCCAGCGCGTTGCCGAGCATCGTGACGTAGGAGCGGTAACGCGTCGCCCCGATCTCGCCGCGCGCCAGCGCCTGCTTCACCGCGCAGTTCGATTCGCCGTCGTGCAGGCAGCTGCGGTACTCGCACTCCGGCAGCTTCGCGGCGATCTCCGGGAACAGGAACTGCAGCTCCTGCGAGCCGGTGCAGAAGAGGTGGAAGTTGCGGATGCCTGGCGTGTCGAGCACGTGGCCGCCGCCGGGGAGCGGCAGCAGTTCGGTGTGCGTCGTCGTGTGACGGCCCTGGCGGATGTGGTTGAGGTCGCCGGTGCGCAGCTGCACGCCGGGCACGATCGCGTTCAGCAGCGACGACTTGCCGGCGCCGGACAGGCCGACGACGACGGAGCGGTTCTGGTGCAGCAGCTGCGCCAGTTCCTGAAGTGTGGTGGTCGTGCTGTGGCCGGGCACCGTGCAGGTGGCGAGCACGCGCACGTTGGCGTGCGCGTAGACCTGCGACCATTGCGCGGCGAGCGCGTGGTCGAGGTCGATCTTGCTGAGCACCAGCGTCGTCGGAATGCGTTCGCGCGCGGCGGCGGCGAGGATGCCGTCGACCAGTTCGGGCTGGAACGGCGGCTCGGCGACCGACGCGACCGCCAGCACGTGCGTGATGTTGGCGGCCAGCACCTGCGCCTCGGCTTCGCCTTCGCTGGCGGCGCGCCGGTGCAGCTGCGAACTGCGCGGCAGCACCGCGTCGATCGCCTTGCCGGTCGGGTCGAGCACGACGCGGTCGCCGACGGCCAGCGGGCGCTTCTCGTGCGAGCGGTTGTCGAACAACTTGCCGGCGAGCGGCAGTTGCCGTCGTTCGCCCGCGACCTCGACATGGCAGACCTTGGCGTCGATGCGTAGAACGAGGCCCTGCGGCGATGATGGTTGCATCCAGTGAGACGGGTGGTGGCGAGGCGAACGTGGTGGGCCGGCTGGCGCCGAGCCCGACCGGGGCCCTGCACCTCGGCAACGCCCGCACGTTCTTGCTGGCCTGGCTGTCGGTGCGCGCGCGCTCGGGCACTCTACTGCTGCGGCTCGAGGACATCGATGGCCCGCGCATCAAGGCGGGGGCGGCGGCGGCGACGATCGAGGACCTGCGCTGGCTCGGCCTCGACTGGGACGGCGAGCCGCTGGTGCAGAGCGAACACCTCGAACGCTACCGCGCGGCAGCGGCGCGGTTGTTGGCGCAGGGCCTCGCCTATCCCTGTGTCTGCACGCGCGGCGAGATCGAAGAGGCGGCGTCGGCGCCGCACGAAGCGGGGGCCGATGGTCCGGTCTATCCGGGCACGTGCCGCGGCAAGTTCCGCGACCTCGCCGACGCGAAGGCGCAGACCGGGCGCGACGCGGCGCTGCGCTTTCGCGTCGACGTCGACGCGGTGCCGTTCGCCGACGGCTTCGCCGGGCCGCAGGCGGGCAGCGTGTGCTCTGACTTCGTCGTGCAGAAGCGCGACGGCGGCCCGGCCTACCAGCTCGCGGTCGTCGTCGACGATGCGGCGCAGGGCGTCACCGAGGTCGTGCGCGCCGACGATCTGCTGCCGAGCACGCCGCGGCAGCTGCTGCTCTACCGCGCGCTCGGCCTGCCGGCGCCGCAGTTCGTGCACGTGCCGCTGGTCGTCGGCGGCGATGGCCTGCGGCTGGCGAAGCGCCACGGCGACACGTCGCTGCGCTGGTTCC
>JBILEY010000292.1:0-6732 GCA_044351865.1 Planctomycetota bacterium
GGTGGTTCTCGAGGGCCAACTTGCGGTAGGCCTTCTTGATGGTGTCGTCGTCGGCCTTGCGGTCGACGCCGAGCACTTCGTAGTAGTCGCGCTTCTGGGCCATGGGAGGAACGGAGCCGACGGGCTCTATCGGCGCAGCCGCCAGCCGGCAGAAGGCACCGAAACCACACGTTGCGAACGCCGACCAACCGCGGTCAGCAGGCCCGTTCCGCCCCGCGAGCGAAGCGAGCCCCCCGGCGAAGGCGTCCGACCCATTGCGTCGAATCGCCCCCGCAGTGTCCCGGCGCCTTCGCCGGAAAAGCCCGAGCTGAGGGCAGCGGTTTCGCCGCTGCCGTCGGCTCGTGTCCCGGCGCCTTCGCCGGAAGAGCCCGAGCTGAGGGCAGCGGCTTCGCCGCTGCCGTCAGCTCGTGCTTCCTTCGACCGCCTTCTTCTCTTCGGCGATCGTGGTGACCATCGTGTTCGTGGTCAGCATCAGGCCGGCGATGCTCGCCGCGTTCTGCAGCGCGCTGCGCACGACCTTCGTCGGATCGACGATGCCGGCCTTGAACATGTCGACCCACTCGCCGGTCAGCGCGTTGAAGCCTTCGTTCGGCTTCTTGCTCAGCGCTTCGTCGACGACGACCGAGCCGTCCTCGCCGGCGTTCTCGGCGATCTGGCGCATCGGCGCCTCGCAGGCGCGCTTGACGATCTCGACGCCGAACTGCTGGTCGCCCTTCACCTTCAGGGTGTCGAGCGCCTTGCTGGCGCGCAGCAGCGCGACGCCGCCGCCGGGCACGATGCCCTCTTCGACGGCCGCGCGCGTGGCGTTCAGCGCGTCCTCGATGCGCTGCTTCGTCTGCTTCATGTCGGCTTCGGTCATCGCGCCGGCGCGGATGATGGCGACGCCGCCGGTCAGCTTGGCGAGGCGCTCCTGCAGCTTCTCGCGGTCGTAGTCCGACGTCGTCTTCTCGATCTGGTTGCGGATCGAGTCGGCGCGCGCGGTGATCTCCGCCTTCTTGCCGCCGCCACCGACGATCGTCGTGGCGTCCTTGGAGATGCGGATCTTGGCGGCCGAGCCGAGCATCTCGAGCGTGACGTTCTCGAGCTTGAGGCCGAGGTCCTCGCTGATGCACTGACCACCGGTCAGCGTGGCGATGTCCTGCAGCATGGCCTTGCGGCGGTCGCCGAAGCCCGGCGCCTTGACCGCGCAGACGTTCAGCACGCCCTTCAGGCGGTTCACGACCAGCGCCGCCAGCGCCTCGGACTCGACGTCCTCGGCGATGAGGATCAGCGCCTTGCCGCTGCGGCTGGTCTGCTCGAGCAGCGGGATCATCTCGCGCACGTTCGAGATCTTCTTCTCGTGCACGAGGATCAGCGCGTTCTCGAACACCGCCTCCATCGACTTCGGGTCGGTGATGAAGTAGGGCGAGACATAGCCCTTGTCGAACTGCATGCCGTCGACGTGCTCGAGCTCGGTCTTGAAGCTCTTGCCCTCTTCGACGGTGACGACGCCTTCCTTGCCGACCTTGATCATGGCGTCGGCGAGCAGGTTGCCGATCTCCATGTCGTTGTTGGCGGAGATGGCGCCGACCTGCGCGATCTCGTCGCGGCTCTTGTTGTCGATCTTCTTCGCCATCTTGGCGAGCTCGGCGGTCACCGTCGCCACCGCGGCGTCGATGCCGGCGCGCAGGTGGTTCGGGTCGACGCCGCTGGTCAGGTAGCGCTGGCCGATGGTCAGCACCGCTTCCGCCAGCACCGTGGCCGTCGTCGTGCCGTCGCCGGCGACGTCGTTGGTCTTGCTGGCGACCTCGCGCACGAGCTTGGCGCCCATGTTCTCGAACGGGTCCTCGAGCTCGACTTCCTTGGCGACGGTGACGCCGTCCTTGGTGACCTGCGGGCCGCCGAACGACTTCTCGATGATGACGTTCTTGCCGGCCGGGCCGAGGGTGACCTTGACCGCGCGGGCGAGCTTCTGGACGCCCGCGACCGCCTTACGGCGCGCCTGGTCGTCGTACATGATCTGCTTGGCCATCGGGATCAGCCCTCCACCTTGGCGAGGATCTCGCTCTCGCGCAGGATCTTCAGGTCCTCGCCGCCGACCTTGACGTCGCTGCCGGCGTACTTGCCGAACAGCACGATGTCGCCCTTCTTGACGTCGAGCGCCATGCGCTTGCCGTCCTTGCCGAACTTGCCTTCACCGACGGCGGTGACCTTGCCGCGCTGCGGCTTCTCCTTGGCGGTGTCGGGCAGCAGGATGCCGCCGGCGGTCTTCTCTTCGGCGTCGAGCACCTTCAGCACGACGCGATCCTCGAGGGGGCGCAAAGAAGTCATTTTCGTCTACTCCGATGAATGTGTGGGGGGTGTGTCTGTGGGGCTGGTCCGAGCGACTGGGCCGCTCGTCACATCTCGCCGGCTTCGCCGCCGGCCTTGTCGTCCTTCTTGGCGTCGGTGATGACGCAGTCGGTCGTCAGCAGCAGGGTCGCGATCGACACCGCGTTCTGCAGCGCGCTGCGCGTGACCTTGGTCGGGTCGACGACGCCGAACTCGATCATGTCGCCGTATTCCTTGGTCAGCGCGTTGAAGCCGTGCGTGGTGCCCTTGCCGGCGAGCACCTTGCGGGCGACGACGGCGCCGTCGACGCCGGCGTTCTCGGCGATCTGGCGGACCGGCTTCTGCACGACGTGCTTCATCAGCTCGACGCCGAAGCGGGCGTCGCCGGTCAGCTCGAGCTTGTCGAGCGCCTTGCCGGCCTTCAGCAGCGCGGTGCCGCCGCCCGGCAGGATGCCCTCGGCGATCGCCGCACGCGTCGCGTGCATCGCGTCCTCGACCAGCGCCTTGCGCTCCTTCATCTCCGTCTCGGTGTGCGCGCCGACGCGGATCTCGGCGATGCCGCCGGTCAGCTTGGCGAGACGCTCCTGCAGCTTCTCCTTGTCGTAGTCGCTGGTGGTGGCGTCGATCTCGCGGCGGATCTGCTCGGCGCGCGCCTTGACGTCGGCCGGCTTGCCCTTGCCCTCGACGATCGTGCAGTTGTCGCTGTCGATCAGCACCTTCTTGGCGACGCCCAGTTGGCGCAGCTGCACCTTCTCGAGGTCGAGGCCGAGGTCCTTGAAGATCGCCTCGCCGCCGCACAGGATCGCGATGTCCTGCAGCATGGCCTTGCGGCGGTCGCCGTAGCCCGGCGCCTTGACCGCGCAGACCTTCAGCACGCCGCGCAGCTTGTTGACGACGAGCGTGGCGAGCGCTTCGCCCTCGACGTCCTCGGCGATGATCAGCAGCGGCTTGTTGCTCTCCTTCAGCTTCTCGAGCAGCGGCAGCAGCGGCCGGATGTTCGACAGCTTGTCCTCGTGCACCAGGACCAGGCAGTCGCGCAGGTCGACCGTCATGTCCTCGTTGTTGGTGACGAAGTGCGGCGACAGGTAGCCGCGGTCGAACTGCATGCCCTCGACGACCTTCACCTCCGTCTCCAGGCCCTTGCCCTCTTCGACGGTGATGACGCCGTTCTCGCCGACCTTCTTCATCGCGTCGGACAGGATCTTGCCGATCTCCGCGTCGTTGTTGCCGGAGATCGTCGCGACCTGGGCGATGGCCTTGTAGTCGTTGCCGGGGACCGGCTTCGCCATCTTCTTCAGCTCGTCGACGATGGCGGCCGCGGCGGCCTTGATGCCCTTGATCAGCTCGGCGTGGTTGGCGCCGGCGGTCAGGTACTTCATGCCCTCTTCGGCGATCGCGTGGGCGAGCAGGGTCGCCGTCGTCGTGCCGTCACCGGCCGCGTCCGACGTCTTGCTGGCCGCCTCGCGGACCAGCTTGGCGCCCATGTTCTCGTAGCGATCTTCGAGCTCGATCTCTTCGGCGACGCTGACGCCGTCCTTGGTGACGGTCGGACCGCCCCAGCCCTTGTCGAGCACGGCGTTGCGGCCGCGGGGGCCCAGGGTGGAGACAACGGCCTTCGCCAGTTTGGCGACGCCGCGCAGCACGGCTTCGCGGGCGTCGTTTTCGAACACGAGTTGTTTGACCATCACAACCTCGAGGAGGAATCTGGATACTTCGTGGGGGTTGGCAGCGATGCCGATCCGTCGAAACGGTGCGGAGCTGCCCGATGCGCCGCCCGACCCGAGTGGGTGGGCTCAGCGAATGGGCGCGCCGCAGAGCAAAGGTGGTGCCGGCCTCAAGGCCGGTGCGGCCCCGTGTTGGACAGACAGATGCAAATGCCGAAAGCCAAACCGTTTGAGCTCGATCTTCGCGATGGCGGCGGCACCGGCGGCCGAGGCCGCTCGCGCCAAAGTGGCAGCTTCCCGCGGTGGCTTCGCGTCGGCCTCCGTCAATCTGGCATGGCGGCTGCCACCGCCGTTGTGGCCGCCGCGGCAAGTGGTTGCGCCACCGCCCAGCAGGCGCCGTTCGAAGTGGCGCTGCGCGACGGGACGATCCTCGCTGCCCGGTCGGTCGCCGGCGATGCGGCGAGCGGCTTCGACGTGCAGACGGCCGCCGGCGAACGCCAGCGCGTCGCGGCGTCGGCCGTGCTCGCCATCCATGGCGCGCCGGTCGTGGTGCCGTCGCTGGCGGCGGCGCACCTCGCCGGCGGCGACGTCGTGCGCGGCACGCTGTCCGGCGGCGATGCCAGCGGCGATCGCCTCGAACTGCTGTCGCCGGTGCTCGGCCCGGTGCCGCTGCTGGTCGACCGCCTGTCGCTGCTCGCCGCCGCCGGCGCGCCGCCGCTGCTGACCCTGGCGCTGCCCGATGGCGTCGAAGAGGCCCTGTTCGTGCGCGCCAACATCGGCTTCGACGTCGTCGCCGGCACCCTGCACCAGTTCGGCGCCGCCGGCATCCGCTTCCAGGCCGAAGGCGGCGAGCCACGCTGGTTCGCCACCGGCGACTACTTCGCCCTGCGCCTCGCCGGCGCCACCGCGCCTGCCCAGCCGCCGACGGCGCTGCTGCTGACGCGCACCGCCGACCGGCTCGGCGTGCGCTCGGCGAGTGCCACCGACGAAGCGTGGACCCTGCGCGGCGACGGCGAACACGACCTGCGCCTGCGCGTCGGCGACCTCGGCTGCCTGACGTTCGTCGGCGAAGGCGCCGTGTTCGCCTCCGACCTGACGCCGAGCGAAGTGCGCGAGAGTTCGGTCGACGGCGACGCGCTGTGGTCGTGGCAACGCGATCGCTCGGCGCTCGGTGGGCCGCTGCAGGTCGCCGGCCGCGCGCACGGCAAGGGCCTCGGTGTGCACAGCAGGAGCCGCCTCGCCTTCCGCGTGCCCGACGGCGCCGCGCGGTTCTGGACGCGCGTCGGCATCGACGACAGCAGCAGCGAACTGCCGCTGCGCGCCGACGTCGACGTCGCCATCGAGATCGACGGCAAGGTGGTGTTCCAGAAGCGCGGCCTGCACAGCGGCGAAGTGGTCGACGCCGGCATGCTGCCGGTGAAGCCGGGCGGCACGCTGGTGCTCGAGGTCGACTTCGGCCGCGGCCGCGACCTCGGCGATCGCGTCGACTGGTTGTCGCCGGTGTTCCTGCCGGCCCCGGTGCGGCGCCCGTGATCGCGACGGCGGCGCTGGCGAGCCCGTTCGGCGTGGTGGCCGTCGCCGCCATGGCGCTCGCCGCCCTCGGGCTGTGCGTCGTCGCCAGCGCGCGGCCCATCGCGCGCGCCGCTGCCTGGCTGCTGGTGCTGCTGTTCGTCGTCGTCGCGCTGTGGCAGCCCGCGGTCGAGAACGGCGAAGTGCCGGCGCGCCGCGGCAGCGCAGTGCTCGCTGGCGATCCCGCGCGCGCGCGCACCGACCTGCTGGTGGCCGCCGCCGGCAGCGACCCGAGCGCCGAGCACCTGCTGGTGACGTCGCGCGCGCCGTTCGCTCCGGAACTCGGCGGCGGCGTGCTCGGCGCCCGCGCCGTGCAACCGGCGGCACTGCCGCTGCAGCCGGAGGAACTGCAGGTGCAGGCGCTGGGCCCGATCGTCGCCGGGCGTCCGTTGGCGCTGCAGGTCGTGGCGCCCGCCATCGCCGGCGTCCAACTCGCCGCCGAACTGCGCGTGCGCGCCGATGGCGTCGAAGTGCTGCGCGCGCCGATCGCGCTCGGCACCAGTGCGCCGCCGCCGGTGTCGTTCCTGGTGCCGGACGCGGTGGCGCTGACCGTCGAACTGGTCGTGCCGCTCGCCGATGCCGAGATCACCGTGCGCGGGGGTGCGGCGATCGCGCCAGCACTCACCGTGCTCGTGCTCGAACCGAGTGGCATCGCCGCCGCGGCGCTGCAGGCGCAGGGCGTTCGCGTCGTCAACGCCACGGCTCCGCCGGCCGAATGGCGCGACGTCGCCGCGGTCGTGCTCGGCCAGCCGCTGCCCGCCGGCGCCCAACAGGAACTGGTCGCGGCGGTGCTCGATGGCGTCGGCCTGTTCGCGCTGGCGCCCGCGTTCGGCGCCGCCGACGAACCGCTGCGTGCGATCCTGCCGGTGCGGCCCGCACCGATGCAGCCGGAGATCGCCGACGGCACCGGCAGCGAACGCAGCCCGGCCGCAACGCCGTCGAACGAGCCGCCGCCGAGCGAGACGCCGCCGCCGCCGCCACCGCCGACCAAGGAGCCGCCGGCCGGCGACACCCAGGGCGCGCAGATGGCGAAGGATCCGATCGAGGTCGACAAGCGTTCGATCGCGATGGTGCTGGTCGTCGACCGCTCGGGCAGCATGGGCAATGTGCTGCCGAACGGGCGCACGAAGATGAGCTACGCCAAGAGCAGTGCGCTGCGCACGGCGCAAGCGCTCGGCGACGGCGATGA
>JBILEY010000293.1:0-6730 GCA_044351865.1 Planctomycetota bacterium
CGTGGCGCTGCTGGGGGCCTTGCTCGCGGATCGCACGGTGCTGGGCGGCGAACGCCGGTGCGACCTGGCCGCCAGCGCCCTGGTGAACCTGCGCCCGCGGCTGCTGCCGTTCGATCGCCGAGCGCCTCTGGCCGAACGCGATCGGGAGCTCGAACGACTGCGCGCCGCAACTCGGCAGTGAAGCGGGCAGCGTCGCACACGGGTATGGACCGCCAGCATGCGAAGGCATGCGCACTCTCGCCGCCGTCGCGACCCAGGCCCTCACCCCGTTCACTGGCCCGGCGCGTCGACGATCTCCGGCTGCAGACGAGCCGCCGTGGCGACGATCGCGCGCACCACGTCGTCGGGCACTCCCACCGCGAGCAACGCCGCCTGCAGGTGGCCGGCAACTCGGGCGAAGTGCGCCGCGGTGATGCCGCGCCCACGATGCGCGGTGCGCAGCGAGGGACCGCGGTAGCCGTTCGGGCCACCGAGCGCGGCGGCGAGGAACTCGAACTGGTGGTCGCGCTGGCGGCGACGATCGCTGGCGGCGAAGAACGGCGCCAGCTCGGCGTCGGCGAACACGCGGTCGTAGAAGTCGTCGACGGCGGCGCGCAGCACGGCGGCGCCGCCGAGCGAGGCGAACAGCGGATGCAGGTGGGGATCACTCACGGATCCATCAGCGCTGCCCCGCTGCGGTTCCGGACAGAAGACGCCGCGGACCCGTTCGCCTTCAGAAGCCGACCAACGCCTGCAGGCCGCTGGTCAACGCCAGCGTCGCCGCGAAGGCGCCGTTCGGATCGAGCACTCCATACTGTGCGAACACCGACAGGCCGACGACCGCCGGCGAGGCCGGCAGCGGCAGCGGCAACTGCACCGCACCCGCAGGCCCGGTCAGCACGCCGGTCACGACCAGCGCGTCGTTGAGCGCGCTGCAGCCGCCGCCGATCGGGATCTCGAAGCCGGTGAGGCCGAGGGCCAGGACGGCGATCGCGTTCGGCAGCGCCGACGACAGCTCGAAGTCGATCGTCGCACCAAGGCGCGGCGCATCGTCGGCGGCGATCTGCGGCACCAGGCCGCCGGTGCCGGGACAGCCCTGGCCGTAGGCGAACACGGCAGGGAACGTCGCCATCGCCCACAGTTCGCGGCCGGTGCTGCCGTCGTCGGCGGTGAAGTAGACGAGGCCGCCGGCGTGCGTGAACTCGCGCGGCGCCGACGACGCGCTGCCCGGGTTGACGTCGAGCAGGCGCGAGGTGCCGTTCGGCAGGCCGTTGCTGCGCCACGGTTCGCGGCCGAAGCCGGTCGACACGCCGCTGAACACGGCGACGTCGGCGCCCGGCAGCGAGAACCAGTCGGCGCCTTCGGCCAGCGTCGGCGCCTGGCCGAGCGGGAACGTGTTGATGCCGGTCGGATCGGTGCGCTGCACCGACGTGCCGAGGCCGAACAGCGCCACGCCCTGCACCGGACCGTAGGCGGTGAACGCGATGCCCGGCGCCACCGCGCCGCCGACGAGGTTGTTCTGCAGCACCGTCGAAGCGGCGGTGCCGCTGGTGCGGTAGAGCCGCGACGTCGACGCGTCGCCGATGGTGAACAGCCACTGCGGGCCGGCGGCGCCGAGGAACTGCACCGTGTTGCCGGTGAGGTCGTCGACCAACAGATCGGTGCTCAGGTTGCCGTCGGTGCTCCACACGTCGCGTCCCGCCGTCGGCGACGTCGCCGCGAACAGCAGGCGCCCCATCGCCGTGGTCGGCCCGAGCGTGATCAACGCTGCCGCCGGGCCCGGCGCGATGTTGGTCACCGGCGCGGTGCCCGCCGTCGAGCCGTCGGTGCGCCACACTTCGTCGCCGAGGCTGTCGTCGGCGGCGAACAGCAGCAGGCCGGGCACGGCATGCATCGACCACGTGGTCTCGGTGCCAGCGCCCAGCGCACTCGCCGGGCCAGTACGGATGTCGCGCACGAGGGCCGTTCCACCCGGCGTGCCGTCGGTGCGCCACAGTTCGACGCCGGTGGCGGCGGCTTGTCCGCGGAACAGCACCAGGTTGCCGAGGGGCGCGGGTGCTGGTTCGGCCGCGAGGCCACTGTGCAGCAGTTGCGGGGCGTTGACGCCGTCGATCGCGTACAGGTTGTTGCCGAGGAACAGCAGCAACCGCGTCGGCGTGCTCGCCCAATGGACCGTGGTGCCGCCGCCGACCAGCCCGGGCAGGAACGTGGTCCCAGCGGGCGTGCCGTCGGTGCGGTAGACGCGGAGCCCGGCGAGGTTCGCGACGAAGAAGCGCTGGCCGAGGAAGCGCGGGCTGAACGAGCCCGACTGCAGCGCCGGCACGCCGTAGAGCGGCTGCGTGCCGGCGACGGTGCCGTCGCTGCGCCACGGCAGGTTGCCGGTGCAGAACAGCACGACGTTGCCGTCCATCGCCGCGAGCCGATCGGGATTCGAGCCGGCGTTGACGAAGGCCGGGACCAGCGGCGTCGGCCCGTTCGTCGCCGAGACCACGCGGCCGTCGGCGAGCAGCGCACCCGCACCGCCGGGCAGCTCGGTGACGACGCGGGTCGTCGTCCCGCTGCCGATCGCCGTCGTGCCGGCCGTCGTGCCGTCGCTGCGGTGGATCGTGTAGGTGTCGAACGGATCCTCGCAGACCATCACCGCGCGCGGTGGGCTGTTGCCGATGCGATGCGGCTCGCCACCGGGGACGCGGTTGATGCTGCTCACCATCGTGGTCGGCGTGCCGCCCGTGCCTGGGATGCTGCGGAAGTTCCAGCCGAAGAAGGCGCCCTGGCTGTAGACGATCCTCGTGCCGAGCGCACATTCGACATAGCCGCCGAAGGGCATCGTGTCCTGCACGCTCAGGCTCTGGCTGAACGGGTTGTAGCGATAGAGATCCTGGTTGGCGACGAACCAGAAGATCGGCTGCGTCAGCGCCGGCTGGTAGACGGTGATCGTGCGCGGCACGGATCCGCTCGCGCCGGGCTGGACGTCGATCGCCTGCAGCACACCCTGCGCGACACAGTAGGGCTCGAGGCCGTTCGCCCCGGCCGCTGCGAACATCAGGTAGTCGCCGCTCCAGCAGAAGTCGCGCGGGTTGCTGCTCGCCGAGCCGGTGGCGAGGTTCGCGAACAGGCTCTGCGCGATGCCGCTGATGCGCCACAGCTCGACGCCGCTGGTGCTGTTCTGGCCGGCGAAGTAGACGCCGCTCGGCAACGGCGCGATCTGCTTCGGCTCGGCCAGCATGCCGTCGAGGCCACCGGTGCGCAGTTGGGTGACGCGCACGGTGTTGGCCACGGTGCCGCCGCTGCGCCACAGTTCGCGGCCGTTGCTGGTGTCGGTCGCCGAGAACCAGCACAGCGCGGCGGTCGCGTCGTAGGCGAGGCTGCGCGGCGCGCTGCCGCCGTTGCCGATCGCCTGGGTGCCGGCGACGGTGCCGTCGGTCGTCCACAGCACCGTGCCGGCGCTGGCGTCCGGACCGACGAAGAACGCGCGGTCGTTGCCGCCGACGACTTCGACCTCGGTGCTGCTCGGGTAGCCGACCGGCACGCTCAGCAGCAGGACGGTCCCCGCCGGCGTGCCGTCAGTGCGCCAGATGCGGGTCTCGCCGTCGTCGCCGGCGATGAACACGGCGAAACTGCCGCACAAGCGGCCGCCGAGCAGCGTGCCGAAGTCGTAGGTCGCGGCCGCCGCGGTGGCGAGGTCGGCGACGCGGAACGGTGCCCCCTGGGCGGTGAGGGCAGCGCCGAGGAACGCGGCGCAGACGGCGGAGACAAGCTGCGGAACGATGGCCATGCCTTGGGAGCAGCGGCCCGCGGCGCCCGTTCGTTCGCAGTGGCTCGAGAATCTCGCCGTTTGCGCCGCCCCGCTCAGGCCGCTTCCGGCAACAGCCCGGCCCCAGCGAGCGTGTGGTCGACGATCCACTCGACCAGCAGCTTCTCGGTGGCCACCTCGTGCGCGACCACACCGTTGCTGCGCGCCAGATCGACCAGCTTGTCCTGCAGGGCGCGCACGGCGCCGAAGTGCTGCAGGTGGCGCACACCGGGCATCGCCGGGTCGCTGCGCACGCGCCGCAGCAGTCGGGCCCGGTGCAGGCGTTCGTCGTCGAGCGTCAGCAGCATCTCGACCACGACCGCCGGCGAGCCGCGTTGCCGCAGTTCCTGCCGCATGCCGCCGGGCACCAGGTGGGCGCCGACCAGCAGCACGTTGCGGCCTTCGGCGACGGAGCGCTCCGCGACCGCGGTGGCGGCGTTGCTGACCGCCTGCGCCTGGCGCAGGAAGCCGTTGCCGAACGGATCGCGCGGCGACGTCACCGCCTCGTGCGCCGGCAGGTGCAGTTCGGGCAGCAGGCTCTTGCCGACCACCGAGCGCAGGATCTCGCGCACCGCCTCGGTCGGCACCACGCGGTGGATGCCGAGGCGCGCGGCGAGGCTGGTCGCGAGCGACGACTTGCCGACGCCGGGTGCCCCGAGCAGGCACAGAACCAGCGGCCGGCCCATGTGGCGGAACTGCCGCCAGGCGCGGTAGCGCCCCGCCTCCGCCGGGCCCACCAGCGCTTCGAGCAGGTCGCCGGCGCGCGCGGCCACACGTTCGGACTCGATCTCGGTGTGGCCCTCGAGCCGCAAGCTGGTGCCGAGGCGCGACGCGATCGCGTAGGCGTCCGGAGGCTGGATGCCGGTGACCAGCAGGCTGGTCGCCAGCATCTCGACCGAGAACGGCAGGCTGGTGCCGTAGCGGTTGTGCACGAGCAGCAGGTTGGTGTCGGACGTCAGGACGGGATTCATGGTGCGCTCTCCTTTCGCAGTCGGGACTCGGCTCGCAGACTTGACGCGGGCAAAGCCACAGCAGGCGTGGCAGATCCAGTTGGCAGCGCTCGCTCAGGGTCGCTGGCGCGGGCGGCGGCGGTCGACCAGCACACGCTGCGCGCGGCGCGACAGACGGATGACGGCCTCCTTCGGCGTCGCCGTCAGCTCGCGCAGGAACACGCCCTGGCCGTCGACCAGCTGCAGCGCCAGCGAGCACTGCTGGTCGACGCCGCCGCGCGTGCCGTTGACGTCGCGCACGCGCAGCAGGGCGTGCACCACGCGATGGCGGAAACGCTGCAGCGCGCGGTTCAGGTAGAGGTCGGCGAAGCGGGCCAACCAGTGGCTGCGCGGGCGGCCGGCGAAGCGGACCTCGACCGGCAGGCGCGGCGTCGGCGCCGAGGCGCCTTGGACGTCGGCGGAGCCAGCGGGAAGAGAAGACTTGCAGAGCGTCGGGCGGGTCATGCCGCAGTGATCGGGCCGCCAACCCTTTGGCTCCAGATCATGTTTCCGACGGTATCCTGACGAAAAATCTAACCATGCTCGACCGGCTGAACTTCCACCACCTGCGCTACTTCCACGTCGTCGCGCACGAGGGCAGCATCGCCCGCGCCAGCCGGCTGCTGCACACGAGCCCACCTTCGATCAGCGTGCAGCTGCGCCAGCTCGAGCAGCAGATCGGCGAGCGCCTGTTCACCAAGCAGGGACGCAGCCTGGTGCTGACCGCCGTCGGCGAGACCGTGCGCGACTACGCCGACCAGATCTTCGCGCTCGGCGGCGAGATGATGGCGACCGTGCACGGCGCGCCCGGCGGGCGGGGCACGCTGCTGCGCTTCGGGGTCGCCGACTCGGTGGCGAAGGAACTGGCGGCGAAGCTGATCGGCCCGGCGTTCGAAACGGAGCACCCATGCCGCGCGATCGTGCGCGAAGGCCCGGCGGAACGGCTGCTCGCCGAACTGGCACTGCACCGCCTCGACGTCGTGCTGCTCGACGAGCCGCCGCCGTCGCTGGCGCGGCTGAAGCTGTTCCAGCATCCGCTCGGCGAAGCCGCCATCGGCGTGTTCGCGCCAGCCGCCACCGCGCGCCCGCTGCGCCGCCGCTTCCCGGCCTCGCTCGCCGGCACGACGTTCGTGCTGCCGGTCGCCGGCAACCTGCTGCGCGCGGCATTCGACGGTTTCTGCCGCACCGCCGGAATCACGGTCGCGGTCGCCGCCGAAGTCGAGGACTCGGGCCTGGCGAAGACGCTGGCGCGCGAAGGCCGGGGTCTGCTGCTGGCGCCGGCGGCACTGGCCCCGGTGCTCGAACGGCACTACGGGCTGCAGCGCGTCGGGGAGCTGCCGGACATGCGCATCCCCTACGTCGCGTGCACGGCGTGGCGGCAGATCGACAGTCCGCAACTGCAGCGCGTGCTGGCGGCGGGCCGCGACCTGCTGAAGGCCTGACGGACCCGCGTCAGCGCCGGGGCGCGTGGATGAAGCGGCGCAACGCTTCGAGCAGGCTCGGAGCCGCGTGCGGGCCGACGCTGGCGAGCGGCTTCAGCTGCGCCAGTCCATCGAGGCACGCCAGCAGTTCGTTCTCGTCCAGGGCGACGTGGATCTTGCCGAGCGCCTGCAGGTGCTTCGCGGTGGCGAGCTGGTGTTCGTTGCGCTGTTCGCCGAGCGACGCGCGGCGCGGCATGACGACGATCGGTTTGCCGTAGCGCAGCGCCGACAGGATCGTGCCCATGCCGGCGTGCGCGACGATGACGCTCGCTTCGGTGAACTTGCGGTGGAAGTCCGCGGGTTCGATGAACGGGGTCGAAGCGATGTGCTGCGGCCGCTTCTCGGTGTGGCCGATCTGCGCGAACACGTCCTGGCGGCCGTTCTTCGCCGCCCAACGGTCGACGGCGGCGACGAGGCGATCGAACGGTTGGTCGGTGCCGACGGTGACGAGGATCATCGAGGGAAGCGGTAAGGTCGGAGAAGCGGAA
>JBILEY010000294.1:0-6718 GCA_044351865.1 Planctomycetota bacterium
TCGAGCACGCCGCCGAGCAGCACGAACGCGAGCAGGCTCGTCCAGCCGGTGACCAGGTGACGGCGGCGCAAGCGCAGCAAGTCGGCGGATCCGTCGGCAGCAGCGTCGGCGTTCATGCGGGGCTCGTGCGGCGAAGTCACTCGGCGAGGTAGATCGGGCGGTTGTCGCGGCGCGCGTAGAGCGCGGCGAATCGCGTCTGCTGCAGCCCCTCGGCGTCGAGCAGCAGCGCCGGCCGCGGTGGCAGCGGGCCGCGAGCTTGCCACGCGGCCATCGCCGTGTCGACGAAGCGCTGCGCCGCCGGCACCTCGGCGGTGTGCACGAAGCCGGCGAGTGCTTCGTCGTAGCCGAGCCCACGCAGCGTCGCCGCGGCACGGAAGCGCACGACGTAGTACGGATCGTCGAGCACGCGCGCGAGGAACGGCGCCATCCAGTCGCGGCCCGCGGCCTGCTGCGCTGCGGGCTTGCCGAAGTTCGCGGCGGCGATCAGCCGCAGCCCCGCATCGCCGGTCAGCAACCAACGCACGCCGGCGGCGACGCTGCGCTGCGCCTCGTCGAGCTCCGGCATGGCGACGCCCCAATCGGCGGCGAGCCGTTCGGCCGTCCACTGCAGCGTGCGGTCGAGATGGCACAGGTTGCACGCGTTCGGCCGGCCGGTCGCCAGCTCGGTCTTCACGTCCGGGCTGTCGATCGTGTGGCTGCGCGACGTCTTCATCAGGCCGACCGACGTGTGCGGCATGTGGCAGTCGTAGCAGCGGCTGCCGATCGAGTCGGGAGCGTGGTGCGTGTGCGCGCGCAGGGCGTCGGGGGCCGCCAGCGCTTCGTGGCACTGCGTGCACGCGGCGTTGCCGAAGCCGGGATCCCCGCTCGCCATCTGCGGCCGCATCTGGCCCTCGCGTCGCCACGTCTCGCCGACGCGACCGTCGTCCGTGTGCATCGCGTGGCACGACGTGCAATCGAGCTGCCGTTCGCCCTGGCCGTGCGTGTAGCACGGTGAACGACGCACGCCGTTCCACTCGCGCCCCGACAAGCGCACCTGGCCGTCGGACCAGAACGAGCTGCGGAAGAAGTGCGGGTTCTTCTGCAGTTCGCGCCGCAGCTCGACCGCGTCGCGATCCTCGGGGCCGAGCACGAGGTGCGTCGTCACCAGTTCCCCCCCGGGCACGAACGGGGATCCCTGTTCGCGCCACGCATCGAAGTGCTGCTGGCGCAGGATCGACACCGAGTGGCACTGGCCGCAGGCCGAGCCACTGCGCGGCGCCGACAGCTTCGCCGGATTGACGATGGTGTCGTCGCCGCCCGCGGCGCGGTGCTGGTAGCGCGCCAGCGGCTCGCGGTTGGCGGCGGCGTGCGGGCCGCCGGGCCCGTGGCACGCTTCGCAGGCGATGCCGAGTTCGGCGACCTGGGTGTCAGTGCGGCCGATGTCGACGCGCGGCAGCGTGCCGGTCGCGTGGCACATGTCGCAGCTCTTGTTCCACGTGCCCGGATCGGGCGGATCGCGGAACTCCGGCGGCAGCACGAACACCGTCGTCAGCGGGATCCAGATCCGCTGCTCCAGGTGGAAGCCCATCGGCACCGGTGCCAGTTCGCGCTCGACGCCGGTCGAGTACCACAGCACCTGCACGTGGTGCGAACCGGTCAACTGTTCGATCGGTCGCTCGACGTCGGCGGGCTTGCCGCCACGGCGCCGGAACTGGGTCCACAGCCGCTCGCCGCGCCACTCGAGCACCACCTTCTCGCCGAACCAATCGAGCTCGAGCCGTTCGAACCGAGGCACCAGCGTGGTGCGCGTCGCCAGCTGCGTCATCGTGCGATGGAACGAACCGTGCCACGACGCGTGCTCGGCCGGATGGCACGAACGGCAGCTCGCCGAGCCGATGTACGCGCCATGCGGTTCGACCAGCGGGCGCTGGTCGTTGCGTTCGTGAACAGCGGGCGGCTGCGTGAACGTGGCCCACGCGACGGCGCCGAGCGCGAGCCCACCGAGGATCACGGCGCTGCGTTGCCGCGCGAGCCACAGCGGCAGCAACACACAGGCGGTCAGCGCGACGAGCAGCACGTTGGGGGCGAGGTTCGTGCGGTGCCGCAGGAGGATGCAGCACGACGCGGCGGAACGATCCGCGGCATCGCGCAGCGGGTCAAGGCTCGCGGCCCAGCGCCGGCGCCGCCTGCCCATCCCGCAGGGCCGACGCTGCGTGCCGGCCGACGGTGCGACCGGCGGCTGCCGCAGTCGTCGTGAGGGCAGCCGCGCACGCACTCACGCAGGCGAGGACATACCCGCGATCGCGCGCGCGAAGGCGAGCGGCGGCGGCAACGGCCCCGGCGCGAACTCGAGGTGCACGATGCGGCGGTGCGGCGCGTCGACTGCGCGCGACGACGCGTGCAGCAAGAGCGGGCGCATCGTCATGGCCCCGCCCACCGCGACCAGCGGCAGCACCACCGGCCCCGCCGCGGCGCGTTCGGCGATCGCCGCTGGCGGCAGCACGCCATGGCGATGCGAACCGGGCACGACGCGCAAGCCGCCGGACCGTTCGCCGCTGCCGTCGAGGTCGAGGCGCACCGCGAGCAGGTTCGCGAGCACCGCGAGCGGCGGCTCGACGAACCACTGGTCGTCCTTCTGCGACCACGCGCGGTAGCCGGCGACTTCGACGCGCTGCTGCACCGGCACCACCCGATCCTGGTGCCAGGCGACGAGCCAGTTGGTCTGCGGCGTCTTGTCGAACAGCGTCGCACGGATGGCGACGGCGGCACTGCCCAGCACGGGCTCGACCAAGGCGCGCACCGTGGCCGAACACGCGATCGTGCGCACCGCGGCGTGGGCCAGGCCGTCGCGGTCGCCAGCGCGCGCGTCGGCGAAGCACGCGGCGAGGGCGGCGAGATCGCGTTCGCCCAGCACACGCTCGTGCACGGCGAAGCCCTGCTCGTCGAAGGTCGCGGCCATCGCCGCCGACGATAGCCGCGCGGCCCGCGAGTTCGCCCGCGGTGCCTACTTCCGCGGCGGCACCCCCGCCGCCGCGCCGTCGATCGCCGCGCGCACCGCCGAGGCCAGCGCCAGCGGCGTGAACGGCTTCGACAGGAACCTGGCTCCGGCAGCGACCGCGACGCGCACGCGATCGTCGGGGGTGTAGCCGGACACGAACAGCACCGGCAGGCCGGGGCGCGTTCGGCGCAGCCGTTCCCACAATTCGACGCCACCCAGCTCCGGCATCATCACGTCGCTGACCAGCAGCGCGATGGCGCCGGCGTGGCGCTCGGCGGCGGCCAGCGCCTGCAGCCCGTTGGCCGCCTCGACGACGGTGTAGCCGCTGCTCGCCAGCACGCGCCGCGACAGCGCGCGCACGCCGGGTTCGTCCTCGGCGAGCAGCACCACCTCGCTGCCGCGCGGCAACGGCGCCGTGCCGCGGCACGGAGCCCCCGGCAGCTCGTCGGCGGCGTCGACCGCCGGCAGCCAGACGCGAAAGCACGTGCCGACGCCAGGGGTGGAACGGCAGCGGATCGCGCCGCCGCTCTGCTGCACGATGCCGAGCACGGTCGACAGGCCGAGCCCGCTGCCGCGGCTCGCATCCTTGGTGGTGAAGAACGGCTCGAACAGGTGCGCCTGCGCCGCCGCGTCCATGCCGACGCCGGTGTCCTCGACCTCGACCAGCACGCAGCGCCCGACCGGCACGTCGGCCGCGACCTCGTCGCCCGCGGCGACCAGCACGTTCTGGCAGCGGATCGTCAGCGTGCCGCCGCTCGGCATCGCGTCGCGCGCGTTCAGCGCGAGGTTCATCAGCACGCGCCCGAACTCCGCCGGATCGACGCGCACGCGCCACGGCGCCGGCTCGACCTCGACCACGCAGCGGATCGTCTCGCCGGCGAGGCGCTGCAGCAGCCGGTCGAAGTCGGCGACGACGCCGTCGAGTGCCAGCACCCTCGGCTGCATCACCTGGCGGCGGCCGAACGCGAGCAGCTGGCGCGTCAGCGCGCTGGCCCGTTCGCTGGCCTCCTGGATCGTGTGCACCATCTCCAGGCTGGTGGCGTCGCGCGCGAGCCGCGGACAGAGCAGTTCGCAGTAGCCCTGCACGACGGTCAGCACGTTGTTGAAGTCGTGGGCGATGCCGCCGGCCAGCCGGCCGATCGCCTCCATCTTCTGCGTCTGCCGCAGGTGCTCTTCCGCCCGCCGCAGCGCCGCTGCGTCGCTGCGCAGTTGCGTCACGTCGTCGATCGCCAGCAGCACCATGTCGAGCCCCGGGATCCGCGACGCACTCATCGCCAGCGTGCGTTCGCCGCGGCCGGGCACGTCGCGCGCCACCTCGAGCACCGCGGGTGCGGCGTCGCCTTGGCGGACCGCCAGCAGCAGGCTGCGCAGTGGCGGCAGATCGCAGAAGCCCCCGCCCAGCGACGCCAGGAACCGTCCCTCGCACTCGGCCGGCGCGAGGCCGAGCACCCGCTGGCACGCTTCGTTGCAGATGACGACGCGCAGCTCCTCGTCGAGCACCAGCAGCGGTTGGCGCACGGTGCCGATGATCGACAGCGCCTGGTCGCGGGCCTTCGCCAACGCCGCGTTCTTGTGCTCGAGCTCGGTGTTGACGGCCTGCAGCTCTTCGTTGGAACTCTGCAGCTCCTCCTTCGCGGTCTCCAGCTCCTCGTTGAGGCTGCGCAGTTCCTCGTTCGCGGACAGCGCTTCTTCGGCGGCACTCGCCGCTTCGGCTTCGATCTCGCGGTTGCGCTCGGCCAGTCGACGCAACCGGTCGTGCGCCTCGGCGACCTCGGCGGTCAACTGCACCAGCGTCTGCGCCGCGGCGTCGCCGACCGACGGCGCGACGGGTGCGATCGCCGCCGGGGCACGCTCGGCAGCCGCGCCGTCGGCATCGAACAAGACCAGCGCGGCCAGCACCCCGGGACCGTGCACCGGCACGACCTCGAGCACGACCTCGCGCACGGCACCGCCCACCGTGAACACGACGCGGCGCGGTGGGATCGCCACCCCGTCGTGCACGACCTGACGGACCAGCGGTTCGACCTGCAGGAACAACCCCGTCGTCGGCATCAGCTTGATCAGGTCGTAGCTGACCTCGCCGACCGGCAACGCCAGGTAGGCCCGCGCATCGCCGCGGATCTCCAGCACCTCGAGGGCGCTGCCGACCAGCACCGCCGCCCCGCGGCAGCGCGCCAGCAACACACGATCGACGCCGCGCCGCAGGCTCTCCGTGGCATCCTCGACGAGGCCCGCGAACGGCCGCCGCAGCGCCAGTTCGCCCGGCCGACGGCGCGGCGCCGACGGCAGCGGCACCGCCCGCCGCACCGCCGGCCGACGGGCGTAGATGCCGTGGCCGCGATCGACCACCGCGAACGCGTCGCCGAGATCCGGACTCTCGGCGGCGCCGAGCACCAGGAAGCCGGCCGGGTTCAGCGCGTAGTGGAACAGCCGCAGCACGGTCGCCTGCGCGTCGACCAGGTACATCAGTACGTGGCGGCAGCTGATCAGGTCCAGGCGCGAGAACGGCGGGTCCTCGAGCAGGTCGTGCACGGTGAACACGCACGACTCGCGCAGGGCCGGCACGACCTGGTAGCCACCTTCGACCGGCAGGAACCAGCGCGCCAGGCGCGCCGGACCGACCGCCGCGGCGATGCGCTGCGAGAACCGCCCGGTGCGCGCCGTGGCGATCGCCGCCGGGTTGACGTCGGAGGCGTAGATCTGCAGGCGCACCGGCGACCCGATCGACTGCAGGTACTCGTGCACGACGATGGCCAGCGAGAACGCTTCTTCGCCGGTCGAACAGCCGGGTACCCAGAGGCGCAGCGGTTCGTCGGCCGCACGCTCGCGCAGCAGTTCGGGCAACACCTGCGCGCCGATCGCCGCGAACGTCGCCGGCTCGCGGAAGAACTGCGTGACCCCGATCAGCAGATCGGCCTGCAGCGCTGCACACTCGGCCGCATCGCTGGCGAGGGCCGCCGCGTAGGCGGCGAGCGTGGCATGGCCGAGCAGCGCCTGCCGGCGGGCGACCCGCCGGCGAATCGTCGTCCGCCGGTAGACGCGGAAGTCGACGTGGCCGTGGGCCAGCAACGACGCCAGCACGCTCTGCAATGCCGCCGCGTCCGCCGCCGCCTCTTGGTTCGCCGCCGCTTCCCCCATGGCCGCGCCGTCGTCGCCCGGACCGCTGCCCAGCAGTTCGCGATGGCGACTCAGGCGCACCAGTTCGGCAGCGATGGCCGCCGTCGGCAGCACGGCGTCGGCGCAGCCGGTGTCGATCGTGGCCTGCGGCATCGCCGGGTGCGCGGCCGACGCGGGCTCCTGCGCGAACACCAATCCACCGGCCGTGCGCACCGCGACGACGCCGTTCGCCCCGTCGCGGCCATCGCCCGACAGGATCACGACGATCACCCGCGCGCCCTGTGCGGCGACCGCCGTGTGCAGGCAGCCGTCGATCGGCAAGTGCAGACCAGCGGCAGGTTGCCGCGGCTGCAAGCGGACCACGCCCGCGTGCACTTCGAGGTCGGCGTGGCTCGGCATCACCAGCACGCGATCGGCGAGCAGCGGCGCGCCGTCGACGGCATCGGCGACGGGCAACGGGCAATTGCGCGCCAGGATGCCGGCCAGTGCACTCGCATGCTCGGCGTCGAGATGCTGCACGACGACGAAGGCGAAGCCGGTCGGCGCGGTCAGCGCACCGAACAGCACCTGCAGTTCTTCGAGTCCACCCGCCGAGGCCCCGACCACGACCAGCAGCGGCCCGGC
>JBILEY010000295.1:0-6703 GCA_044351865.1 Planctomycetota bacterium
ATCTGGCAGCGACAACACTGGGCCGATCAGTTTCGTCTCATGCTTCGGCGACGACGAACGCGGTGGCGGTGCCACCGGCGTGCGACAGGCTCAGGTGCAGCCGGCGGATGCCGCGTTCTGAAGCACACGCGGCGGCGGCGCCGTGCAGCTGCACGCCGACGGCGCCGTGCGCGTCGCGCACGACCTCGATCTGCGCGAAGCCGATGCCCTGGGCCCAGCCGGTGCGCAGGCATTTCATCACCGCTTCCTTGGCGGCGAAGCGCGCCGCCAGCGATTCGGCCGGGTTGGCGCGGCTGCGGCAGTAGTCGGCCTCGGCGATCGTGCACAAGCGGGCGTAGGTGCGGTCGCCGGCGCGCGCGAGCAGGCCCTCGATGCGCGCGATCGGCACCACGTCGACGCCGACGGCGACGATCATCGGGCAGCCGCCGGCACGAACGGCATCGGCTCGCTGGTGGCGCTCACGCGCAGGGGCAGTTCGTGCAGCGTCGCTGCGTCGCGCCAGTATGCGCGCAGGGCCGATTCCCCGCGTGCCAGCGCCGAGCCGTCGACGAGCAGCTGCACGCAGTGTCGCCACCACGCCGCCCGGTCGTGCGCCGACGGTCGGGCGGGGCCGCGCGGATGGCTGTGCACGAAGCCGAGGAACGTGTGGCCGTCGCCGCGCGCGCGCGCTTCGGCGGCGGCGAACGCGGCGGCCGGCACGTCGTAGCTGCCGTCGTCGTTGGCGACGTTCGGCAGTTCCTGCATTGCCAGCACGACGGCGATTCCGCTCGTGGTGCCGGTGCCATGCCCGGCGAGCAGGCCGACGAACTCGCGCGGCGCCGCGGCGCGCGCCGCAGCGAGCATCTGGGCGACGACGTGCGTGGGCAGTTCGACCGAGTCCGGCAACACGGCCAGCACGGTAGGGGCGACCACCGCGGTGGGGAAGCGGCGCGCTCGCGCCCCGGCGATCGCTTCGCCATGATCGCGGCGATGAGCGAACCCCTCTACGGCACGCCGCGACCGCACGCGCCGTTGCTCGGTCCGTTGGCGCCGGTGCTGGTGCGCAGCACGACGGCCGGGCAACCCGACGCGGAGACGCTGCGCGCGCTCGGCGCCGGCGAACGGCCCGGCGAGTTCTACCAGCGCCTCAGCCACCACAACGGCCGTGCCGTCGAGAGCCTGGTCGCCGAACTCGAAGGCGCCGACGGCGCGGTCGCGTTCGCCAGCGGCATGGCGGCGATGAGTGCGGCGCTGGCGGCGCACCTGCGCAGTGGCGATCGCGTGCTGCTGGCCGAGGAGATCTACGGCGGCACCTCGGGCTTCGCGCTGCACGACCTGGTGCGCTTTGGCATCACCGTCGATCGCTTCTCGGCGCTCGACCTGCCGGGCTTGCGCCGGCAGCTGCAGCGGCCGGCGAAGCTGGTCGTGTTCGAGTCGCCGATCAATCCGACGCTGCGCGTCGTCGACGTGCGCGCGGTGGTCGCCGCGGCCAAGGCGGCGGGGGCGACGACGATCTTCGACGGCACCTTCGCGCCGCCGCCGATCCAGCGCGCCCTCGAACTCGGTGTCGATCTCGTCGTGCACTCGGCGACCAAGTACTTCGGTGGCCACTCCGACGTGCTGGCCGGCGTCGTCGCCGGATCGCACGCGCTGCTCGGCCCGATCGAAGGCTGGCGCCGGCGCGCCGGCGCGGTGCTGGCGCCGGACGTGGCGTGGCTCATCCAGCGCTCGTGGCCGACGCTGCGGCTGCGGCTCGCGGCCCAGCAGGCGGCGGCGCTGGCGATCGCGCAGGCGCTGCAGGAGGACGTGCGGCAGGGCCGCCTCGCCGCGGTCGCGCATCCGGGCCTGCCGGACCATCCCGACCACGCGCTGGCGAAGGCGCAGATGCACGGTGGTGGCACCATGCTGGCGATCGAGGTGCGGGGCGGGCTCGCTGGCGCCCGGGCCGCGTTCGACCGGCTGCAGCACATCGCACGGGCGCCGAGCCTCGGCGGCGTCGAGTCGCTGGCGACCCTGCCGGCGTTCACGACGCATGCGGCGCTGACGCCGGCGCAGCGCGCGGCGGCTGGCATTCCCGACGGCCTGTTGCGGGTGTCGGTGGGGCTGGAAGGCGCCGACGTGCTGCTCGCCGACCTGCGGCAGGCGATCCACGGTTGAGGCGCTCCGCAGTGGAACGGGACCATCGCGGCCGTCGCCGCGGTGGCCTTTCCCCGGCGCGATCGCTACCTTGCCCCGCTGGGCATGTCCGCGCCCAAGTCTTCCGCATGAGCACGCAGCACCTGTTCGCCGTGGCCTGCCTTCTGGCTGTCGGGCCCTTCCTCTCCGCCCAGGATGCGACCCCTCCGGCCAAGCCGGCGCCAGTCCCAACCGACGCGGCGCAGAAGCGTGCGCCCGCCGCGCCTTTGGTCGGGGTCGTCGACCTGGACAAGGCGATCGAGAACTACCCGCGCTGGATCGAAATGCAGGAGCGCCTGAAGACGATGAGCAAGCAGGCGGAGGATCGCATGAAGCAGTTCCAGGCGAAGCTCGAGGACGCGCGCGGCGCGGTGAAGATCACCAACCCGGACTCCGAGGACGGCAAGCAGGCGCAGTTCCAGCTCGAGATGACGCAGCAGGAAGGCAAGTGGCTCTACAACACGCTGAACGAGAAGCTCGACGCCGAGCAGCAGAAGGCGATGCTGGCGGTCTTCGAAGACCTCGAGAAGGCGGTGCCGGTCGTCGCCAAGGCGCGCGGTGTCAGCATCGTGCTGCGGGTGCATCAGGTGCCGCAGGCTCCCGCCGGCATCTCCGGCCAGCGCGCGACCACCGGCCGTCTGCGCGCTTTCGAGAACAAGCAGGTCTGGTTCGCCAGTGAGGAAGTGGACCTGACCCCGGACCTGATCAAGTACCTGATGGTGCCCCGCGAAGCGGACAAGACGACCGGTGACAAGCCGACCGGCGACAAGCCGGCGGGGTCGGACCCGGCGAAGAAGGACGGCGCGGGCAAGCCCGCCGAGATCCAGCAGGGGAGCAAGTAACGCGTGGTCGCCAACGCTCCGGCTCCGGTGGTTCCGACCCGCATGCAGCGCACGGTCAAGGCCGCGGTCGAGTACCGCGGCACCGGACTGCACTCGGGCAAGGAGATCAAGCTCGTCGTGCGCCCAGCCGAGGCCGGCACCGGCGTGCAGTTCGTGCGCACCGACCTCGAGGAGCACCCGGCGGTGCGCGCGCACGGTTCGAACATGAAGGCCCGGCAGCGCCGCACCTGCATCCAGGACGGCCGCGCCGAGGTCTACACCTGTGAGCACTTGCTGGCGGCGATGTTCGCGCTCGGCATCGACAACGCGCAGGTCGAGATCGACGGCGAAGAAGTGCCGGGCCTCGACGGCGCCTCGCTCGAGTTCTTCCGCGCGCTGCGCGATGCCGGCACCGTCGAGACGCGTTCGCCGCGGCCGTCGTATTCGGTGAAGTCGCCGATCTACGTGCGCGAAGGCTCGGCCAGCATCGTGGCGTTGCCCGGCACCGGCAAGCTGACCGTCGAATACCACCTCGACTACCAGCAGAAGAACGGCACCTCGCCGGGTGCCAAGCAGATCGTCGCCTTCGAGCTGACGCCGGAGAACTTCGAGCGCGACATCGCGCCGGCGCGCACGTTCGTCATGGAACACGAGGTCGAGGCGCTGCGCGCCGCTGGCCTCGGCAAGGGCGCCACGCCGCAGAACACGCTGGTCATGGGCCCGAACGGCCCGCAGGCGAACACGCTGCGCTGGGACGACGAACTGGCGCGCCACAAGATCCTCGACCTGATCGGCGACATCGCCAACTGCGGCCTCGACCTCGACTGCCACATCATCGCCACGCGCTCGGGGCACGGCCTGAACATGGCTTTGGTGCAGCGCATTCTCGAGGAGCGCGAGCGCGAGCAGGAGCAGGGCGAAGGGCCGACCGAGACCGGGCTCGACATCCGGCAGATCCTGAAGCTGCTGCCGCACCGCTACCCGTTCCTGCTGATCGATCGCGTGATCGAGCTCGACGGCTTCCAGCGCGCGGTGGCGATCAAGAACGTCACCATCAACGAGCCGTTCTTCCAGGGGCACTGGCCCGAGCAGCCGATCATGCCGGGCGTGCTGCAGCTCGAAGCGATGGCGCAGCTGGCCGGCGTGCTGCTGCTGCGCAAGCTCGAGAACACCGGCAAGCTGGCGGTGCTGTGGAGCATCGACAAGGTCAAGATGCGCGGTGCGGTGGTTCCGGGCGATCAGCTGCGCATCGAGGTCGAGACGCTGCGCGCGAAGCCGCAGCTCGGCCACGTGCGCGCGCGCACCAAGGTCGCCGGCCGCCTCGTTGCCGAGGCCGAGCTGAAGTTCACGCTGGTCGACGCGTAGGTCCGGCATGAGCCAGAGCCAGAACCAGGGCGCGAAGGTGCGCATCGCCGTCGTCGGCGTCGGCCACCTCGGCAAGCACCACGCGCGGTTGCTGAAGGGCCTCGACTGCGAGCTGGTCGCCGTCGCCGATCCGACCGAGGCCGCGCGCGACTTCGCCACCGCGACCTACGGCGTGCCGGCGTTCGCCGACCACCGCGACCTGCTCGGCAAGGTCGACGCGGTGTCGGTGGTGGTGCCGACCAAGCTGCACCGCGAGGTGGCGACCTTCTTCCTCGAGCACGGCGTCGACGTGCTGGTCGAGAAGCCGATCGCGCGGACCAGCGCCGACGGTCAAGCTCTCGTCGACCTGGCGCAGAAACACGGCCGCGTGCTGCAGGTCGGCCACGTCGAGCGCTTCAACCCGACGCTGCGCGGCATCGCCGCGATCGGCCAGAGTGCGCGCTACATCGAGTCGCACCGGCTGGCGCCCTTCTCGTTCCGCAGCACGGACATCGGCGTCGTGCTCGACCTGATGATCCACGACCTGGACCTGGTGCTGGCGCTGGTGCGGAGCCGCATCGCCTCGGTCGAAGCGTTCGGCGGCGCGGTGTTCACGCCAGCCGAGGACATGGCGTCGGCGATCATCAAGTTCGAGAACGGCGCCGTCGCGCACCTGACCGCCAACCGCGTCGCGCTGAAGCCGATGCGCAAGATGCGCGTGTTCAGCAAGGAGGGCTACGCCAGCCTCGACTTCCAGACCGCGCAAGGCATGGTCGTGAAGAAGGCGCCGGGCTGGGACTTCCAGCAGCTCGACGTCGAGCGCCTCGATCGCGCGCAGATGGGCGACCTGTGGAAGTTCGTGTTCGACGGCCTGCTGCAGGTCGAGAACATGCAGCTCGACAGCGGCAACCCGCTGCAGGAGGAGCTGGCCGACTTCCTGCGCTGCGTGCGCACACGCGAGCGGCCGATCGTCAGTGGCGAAGACGGCGTCGCCGCCGTGGCGGCGGCCGAGATGGTGCTGGCGGCGATCAGCAAGAACCGCTGGCAGTGAGCTTGCGCGGACGCCGGGGCTCGACGCGCGAGGCGGCCTGATGCATCGCGCGAACTTTCCGCGTTGGGCGGCGGCGATCGTGGGCTATCGTTGCGCGCCGATCTTTCGGGAAGCTCCGCTCTGCAGTGTTCGAGCTGCATGCGGGCCAAAAAGTTGAACCGATGACCATTCCCCGGGTTCCGACCTCAGGGCCAGGCGGGATAAGGAGACGGTGCTGCCTCGTGCGGTGCCGCCGGCCCGTTCCCAAATGCTCCGGGGGGAGCCCACCTGAACCGTAGGGTTCAACACGGCCTCCGTCGACGGCACAGGTGGAGCGGAGCCTCTCGATTTCTCTCCCGGTCGCGCTACGGTGCGGCCCTTCGGACCGCGTGGCGAACGTCGCCGCCGGGCCCGGAGCGGATGATGGCGCCCCCGGTCAGGGGTGCCGCGGCGGTTGCGCCCGGTCGGCGCGAAGCGGAGGTGGCGATGCGTGGACTCGTTTCCGTGCTGCTGATCGCAGCGTTGGTCTGGTGGTTCTGGGGCGGTGCCAGTGGCGCCGCCGATGCCGCGATGCGCGGTGGGGCCGGCTCGACGCCGCCGGCGTCGACGTCGCAAGTGCCGCTCGAAGGCCTGCGCGATGCCGCGACTCCGGCCGCGACTCCGGTCGCCAACCCGCTGGCCGCGACCGAGTCGCCGCGCGCACCGGCCTCGCCGGCGGACCAGCCGCTGGCGACGAACCAGGCGTTGCCCTCGCTCGACGAGCTGCTGCCGCGCCTCGCACAGCGCGAACCGGCGGCGATCGCGCAGGGCTGGGCGCTGCTGGCGACGAGCGGTGGTGCCGGCCGCGATCGCCTGGTGGCGGCGCTGAAGCCGAACGGCGAGGACTTCCCGCAGCTGTTCGCGGCGCTCGGGCCCGACAACGCGTTCCTGCACAGCGCCGAAGGCCGCGGCGTCGCCAGCAAGGCGGTGGCGTCGGCGATGGCGCTGGCCGACGCGCAGGCGGTGGCGGCCGGCACGCAGCTGCTGACGCTGATGCTGCGCGGCCGCATCACCAAGGCCGACGAGGTCGCGCGTGCGTTCGTCGACGAGACCTACAAGCTGCACCGCGTGCGCGTCGACCGCTGGCTGTGCGATCCGGGCAATGTCACCGGCGCCCGCAGCTACACGGTGGCGCGCGGCGACTCGCTGGCGCGCATCGCGCAGCGCTTCCGCAAGGAAGGCCTCGCCGTCGAGGACGGCACGATCGCGGTGCTGAACCGCATCCACAACCCGAACGCGCTGCAGGTCGGCCAGAAGGTCAAGATCCCGGTCAGCCCGATCACCGGCGTGCTCGAGAAGCGCAGCTTCGGCTTGG
>JBILEY010000297.1:0-6700 GCA_044351865.1 Planctomycetota bacterium
GGGGCGATCGTGGGCCGTTCTCGTGCGTGGTTCCTAGCGAGGCACGTCGACGACCACCTGATCGAAGAACAGCTGGCTGGTGTCGCCGGTCGCGTGCACGCGAGCCAGCATCACGTCGAGTCGCCGTTGGGGCTGCAGCGGGGGTCGTGCCTTGCCGTTGACGACGACCGTCACCTTGCGGTCGGGCTCGAACCACTCGGGCCCGAACCACACCCGCACCTTCCCGATGCCGCGTGCCTCGACCAGGATCCGGTTGCCCTCGATGCGGCCGTGCAGCCGCGCGCACTGCTGGTTGACGCTGGCCCAGACCGCCTGACGCACCTTGGCCGGCTCCTTGGGCACCGGTGCGCGCAGGGTGATGCGATCGCTCGGTTCCCACTCGCGCGGTGTGCGCTCGAGGCCCTGCAGCCAGTGATGGGCGCCGTCGGCGTTGCGGTTCCAGACCTTGGTGATGTTGCGCGGGTAGGTGGTGCGCACGATCGGTTCGAGGCGTTCGGCCCCGCGTGCGAGGCCGAGCAGTCGCGGGGTCGGCTGCTCCGTCAGTTCGAAACGGGCTCCCCATTTCCGCAGCAACTGCTCGGCGTTGCGACACGATTCGATGCCGTGGTCGGCCAACTTCGTGAACTCGGTGAAGATGGTCAGGTCCTTGCCGTTCTCGACGAACACCCCGGCGGTCACGGCGTAACCACCTTCGTGCACCAGGCCGCCGTTGCACGGGTAGATGCCGGCGAAGCGTTCGCTGCGCAGCAGGCCGCAGTCCCAGGTCGCGTGGCCGCCGCGGCCGTCGCCGACCATGTAGACGCGATCGGGGTCGATGGGGTGATGCAGCAGCAGATCGCGCAGCGATCGGGTGTGCCGCTCGAGTTCGGCTGGCGTCGACAGATACTGGTTCCGACGGAGCTCGTCGGGCACCACGAACACGTAGCGGTCCTTGCCGATGCCGTGCGTCTCGAGCTCGGGGATCACGGGCTTGGTGTCGACGAAGTCGGGCACGTAGACGAACAGCGGTCGCAGCGTGCCGGAGCTGGCGGGCCCGAAGAAAAGTGCTGGATTGGCCTGATCCGGGGTTTCGACGAAGCGGTGGTCGGCGTCGATGCGACCGCTCCGCCGCAGGGCGTCGTGGGGCAGCAGGTAGGTCTTGCTGCGCAGCATGTCGATCAGCTCACGCTCGCGGCCCTTGGCCAACTGCAGCACCTGCTGCAGTTCCGGGCCGCGGGCGTCGCTCGCCACGAAGTAGGTTCGCAACGCCGTCGCCAGTCCGGTCGCCGACGGTGCTGGTGGTTGGGCGCACACCGCAGCTGCTATCAGCATCGGCCCGAGCCATGGAAGTGTTCTCCGCACCATCGGAGCAGGATAGCGCGGTGCGCACCGAGTCGGCCGGGCCGCGAGACGACGTCCTCGGAGGCCGCGTCGGCGCCCCGTGACCAGGGCGTTCGCCGCGGCTAGGAAGCCACCGTGCGCGCCTTCGTCTCGATGCTGTTCCTCGCCGTCGCGACGGCGTCCCTGCCGGCTCACGGCGGTGAGTATCGCGGGCCGACCACCGGCTCCGGAGCTCGCGACAACGTCCCGATCCCCGGCACCTGGCAGCGCTGGTGGGAAACGAACCGCGAACCGCTGCTGCGCGAGCGGACCGGTCCGGCGATGCCGATCACCGGCCGCGGCGAGACCCTTCCTGGCGGCAACGGCGGCCCTGGACCGGTGTCGCCGTTCGCGATCACCGTCGACGATCGCCGCAATCGCATCGTGCCGGCCTTGCTGCACCTGATCGGCAGCGAGAATCACCGCGACGTGCAGACCGCCTGCCTGATGGCGCTGGCGAAGATCGGCCTCGACGGCTCCGGAGCGACGCTGGAGTCGGTGTTCCTGCAGCGCTTGTCGCGCGACGACCTCGAGGTGCGGGAGACCGCGGCGCTGGCACTCGGGATCGCTGGTCGGCCGGCGGCGTTGGCACCGCTGCTGGCGCTGCTGCGCGACGAGCCGAGTGGCCGGAAGCTGGTCGGGTCGCAGAAGGTTCCCGATCGAGTGCGTGCGTTCGCCGCTTACGGGCTCGCGCTGCTGGCGCGGCGTCTCGGCGAAACGGATGTGCAGGAACAGGCGGCCGCGGCGTTCTGGAAGGTGCTGCGCACCGAGGCGAGCGGCACGCGCGACCTGCGCACCGCGTGTGTGCTCGGGCTGGGAGCCCTGCGCGATGCGGAGCGACCCGAGGGCAAGCGGCTCGCGTGGCAGATCGTCGACGAACTGCTGGTCTGGCTGGCCGAGCAACGCGGCCCGGGGGAGGAGATGGTGCAAGCGCAGGCCCCGCTCGCGCTCGCGCGGCTGCTCGGGCGCGGGGACTCGCCGGCGCACCGACGCTGCAAGAAGGCGTTGCTCGGCCTGCTGACCGCGGACTCACCACGCGGCAACGCGTTGCTGCAGTCGGCGGCGATCGCGTTGGGCTTGCTGGCGCTCCCGGTCGAGGATTGCGCCGACGACGGGCCGGTCGGTGTCGCGCTGCAGAAGTGCTACGACCGCGGTGCCGAACCCCACGTGCGGCTGTTCGCGGTGATCGCGCTGGCGCGTATCGGCGGCGACGGCAATCGCACCTGGCTGCTCGGCGCGTACTCGCGCGGCAACCAGCTGATGGAGAAGCCGTGGCTGGCGCTCGCGCTCGGCCTGCTGGCGCGCGATCGCGCGCGAGGTGGTGCCGTCGATGCCGAGATCGGCAAGTTGTTGTTCGAAGCGCTCGCCGCGACCGGTGCTGAAGACCTGCGGGCCCCGCTGGCCGTTTCGGTCGGGCTGTGCAAGGTGCCCACGCACGCAGCGCCGATGCGGCAGTTGTTGCTCGAACGGGCCAGCAACGAGCGCTTCGCCGGCTATCTCTGCACCGGGCTCGGCCTGCTCGGCGATCCGGCGGCGGTCCCGGACCTCGCCAAGGTGCTCGACGGGGCGCGGCGGCGGCCATTCGTGTTGCAGTCGGCAGCGGTGGCGCTCGGGCAGCTCGGCGATCGGGAGATCACGGCCCGGCTGGTCGCGCTGCTGGCCGCCAGTGACAGCGTCGCCTCTGCGGTCGCATTGTCGTCGGCGATCGGGCGGATCGGCGACCGGCGCGCGATCGACCCACTGCTGGGGTTGTCGGCAGACGCCGAGCGGCCGGCTTTGGTGCGAGCGTTCGTCGCCGCGGCGCTGGGATGGCTTGGCGACAAGGATCCACTGCCGTGGAACCTTCCGTTCGCGGCCGACGCGAACTACGCCGTCGAGGTCGACACCTTGAGCAACGGATCGACTGGGATTCTCGACATCCTGTGACGCGTGCGGCTCGCCATCGGCGCGAGCCGTTGTCGTCGAGCAGCGTTCCCGCGTTCGCAGCGGACTTGCCGTTCGACCGGCGAACGCCAGCAGGTGGACCGTGGTCGAGGTTGCGCCCGTTCTCCTCGGCGGAGGCCCCTGCTACTGTCCGGCGCGCCGCGCGAGCCGATTGCTCCCCTGTGCCAATGAACCCGCAAAAGCGCAACGAGATGCTCGCCGAGAGCCGGCGTGCCGCCATGTCCGGCGACACCGCCAACGCCGAACGCATCTGCGAGCAGCTGCTGCTCTCGAACCCCTCCGACGTCCAGGTCCTGCACACGTTGGCGGTGATCGCCTCGGCCCGCGGCGACGACACGGTGGCGCGACGGCACCTGCAGCGTTGCACGGCGGTCGAGCCGCGCACCGCGCAGTGGCACGGCGACCTGGCGCGGGTGCATGCGCTGGCTGGCCGCTACGACGACGCGCTCGCCTGCCTGCAGCGGGCGCTGGCCCTGGCACCAACGAACCGGCGCACGATCACCGATCTCGCCGACGTGTTCGAACGGGGCGGCCGGCAGCAGGAGGCCTGGGAACGCTTGCAGCCGCTCGTCGACGCCGGCGAAGTCGACGAGGACATGGCGCCGGTGGCGATGCGCCTGCTCGACCATGCCGGCGACACACCGCGTGCCATCGCACTCGCCCGGGCCGTGCTGGAGCAGCCGTCGGGCAACGAGGGCGCGCAGCGCTTCCTGCTGCAGCAGCTCGGCCGGTTGCTCGAGAAGTCGGGGGACGCCGCCGGCGCGTTCGCAGCCTTCGCGCAGGCCCAGCGCACGGAACGGCATCGCTTCGACCCGGACGCGCACGTGCGGCAGATCGACGCCCTGATCGACGCGTTCTCGCCCGAGGCGTTGGCGCGCCTGCCGCGTGCCACCACCCGCAGCGAGACGCCGGTCTTCATCGCCTGCATGCCGCGTTCGGGCAGCACGCTGGTCGAACAGGTGATCCACGCGCACCCGCGAGCCCACGGGGCCGGCGAACACCGAGCGCTGCAGGCCATTGCCAGCGGTCTGCAGGCCACCCTCGGGGCGCGGCGTCCCTACCCGCATTGCCTGGGCGAGGTCTCGCAGCAGCTCGTCGACCGGCTGTCGGCGCAGGTGCTCCGCGAACTCACCGAGCTGGCGCCGCGCGCCCTGCGCATCACCAACAAGCACCTGGTGAACTACGCGCACCTCGGCCTGGTGGCGCTGCTGTTCCCGGGGGCGCGCGTGATCGACCTGCGCCGCGACCCGATGGACAACGGCCTGGCCTGCTTCATGACGTCGTTGTCGCCGGAGGTGATGCCGTGGGCCACCGACCTGCGCCACATCGGTGTCGCGCTGCGCGAACACCAACGCCTGATGCGCCATTGGCGGCGTGTGCTCGACCTGCGCTGGCTGGACGTGAGCTACGAACAGCTGGTCGAGGACGGCGACGCGCAGATCCGCCGGATCGTCGAGTTCTGCGGGTTGCCCTGGGACGATCGCTGCCTGCGGTTCTGGCAAGCGGAGCGCGTGGTGTTGACCCCGAGCTACGACCAGGTGCGCCGGCCGATCTACCGCAGCGCGGTCGGGCGCTGGCGCCGCTACGAGGCGTTCCTGGGGCCGCTGCGCGAAGTGCTGGGCTGAGGAACGGCGACGGGGCGTGCGCATGCGGTGGCGGAGCGGCGAGGCTTGACACGCCGCTGTATTGGTGTATCAGTTCACTAATGCAGTAGGCCCGGAGGCGCCTTGCCCTCGGGTTTCCCGCCATGCTCATCACCCTCGAGCGGAACTCCGGAGTGCCTGTCTTTCGCCAGATCTGCGACCAGGTTCGCTTCCAGGTCGCGGCGGGGGTGCTCCGCGCGGGCGCGGAGATTCCCTCGACCCGCGACCTCGGCGAGCGGCTCGGCATCAACCCGATGACCGTGAGCAAGGCCTACGCGTTGCTCGAACAGGAAGGACTGCTCGAGCGGCGCCCGGGGCTTTCGCTCGTCGTCCGCGGTGCCGCGACCGGTGCCGCGACCAGCGCGGGCAACGGCACGACTCGTGGCGCGACTCGCGGTGCTGCCGCCGACGCCGAGCGTGCGCTGAAGCACGAAGAACTCGCGCGGCTCCTGCGGCCGGCGGCGAGCGCAGCGCGCCAGCTCGGTGTTCCCGCGAAGGACGCCCTCGAGATCTTCCGCAAGGCGCTCCGCACCCCGGACGCCGCCACCCCGAACGACGGAACCGAACGATGACCCAATCCCATCGCGACCAGATCGTCCTCGCCGCCGAGCAGCTGTCGAAGTCCTTCGGCGATCGTGCCGCGCTCGCAGGCGTCACCTTCTCGGTGCCACGCGGCCGCGTGGTCGGTCTCGTCGGCCGCAACGGCGGCGGCAAGACCACCCTGCTGCGCTGCCTGCAGGGGCTCGCGGCACCGAACGCGGGCCGCGCGACCGTGTTCGGCGTCGACGGGCTCCAGCTCGGCGACGCGGAGCTGGCGCGGATCGGTGTGGTGTCGCAGGAGAACCGGTTCGTCGCGTGGATGAGCGGCCGGGCGCACCTCGACTTCGTCCGCACGTTCCATCCGCGGTGGGACGCTGGGCGCGAGCGCAAGCTCGTCGATGCGTTCGAGCTCGACCTCCACCAGCGGATCGGCACCATGTCGCCGGGGGCGGTGCAGAAGCTCGCGATCGTCACCGCCATCTGCCACCGCCCCGAGGCCATCCTGCTCGACGAACCCGCGGCGTCGCTCGATCCGCCGAGTCGCGAAGCGCTGTTCACCACGCTCTTCGAGCTCCTGCGCGAGGACGAGCCCGCGATCGTCATCTCCTCGCATCAGCTCGACGACGTCGAGCGCAGTGTCGACTGGATCCTGTGCCTCGAGCAGGGGCGCGTCGTGTGCGACGAGGCGCTCGACGCGCTGCAGGAGCGCTACGCGCGTTGGCGCGTGCTGCCGGCTCCGGCGGCGGCGGGCGTCGGCTCAGGGCTTCACGAAGACTCCTTCAGGCAGCCGTGGATCCGCAGCAAGAGCGTCGAACCGCACGGTGCGCTGCTCGTCGTCGAGGCGGGCGAGGCCGAACGCGAGGCGTTCGAGGCGCTACACGGAGTCGTCGTCGACGTGCAGCGGCTGCGGCTCGCCGAGATGTTCAAGCTGTGGACGAACGGAGGTGCGCGGTGACAGCGCTCGTCTTGCCGCGGCTCTACGCCGGCTGGTGGCCGTTGCTGCGGGCCCTCGGCATCGTCGGCACGGCGATCGGATTCGGCTTGCTCGCGGCGATGGCGCGCGACGCGATGTGGCCCGTGGCACCCGGCGCCGAGGCCCACGCATGGGTCGAGGGGTCGATCGTCTATCTCGTCGCGGCGGTCGTCGCCGCACTGCTCGGAGGTGCGGCTTTCGAACTGCGGGTTAGCAGCTTCGCCTGGCTTGTTCCCGGGCT
>JBILEY010000298.1:0-6690 GCA_044351865.1 Planctomycetota bacterium
TTCGCCACTGCCGACGACGAGCGAGGTCTGGCCGCGCGAACGCACGACGGCGACGTCGTTGGCGACGAAGAAGCGCAGGCTCGCGGCGTGGGCCAGCAACTCGGGCATCGCCGCTGCGGGCAGCGTGTGGCCGGCGAGCGGTTCGCACGCGGCGGCGGAGCGCGGTGCGGCGTCGCCGCTGGCCAACGCGTAGCGGACGACGAGGTCGTACGGCACCTGCCGCAGCAGCAGCTTCGCCAGCTGCGCCTTGGCCCACGCGTGGTCGCGCGGCGACAGCGGCAGGCTCAGTTCGAGCCGGCCCGGCTCGACGCGCAGCAGCCGTTCGCCGTTGCGCAGCCGTTCGGCGAGCAGCTGCCGGCTGTCGTCGTCGAATCGATGGCGGCCGTCGCCGAGGTCGAGCCCGTCGCGCATCGCGTCGGCGAGGGCGCGGGCGAGCTGCGCGTCGAGTGCATCGAGGCAGCGGCGGGCGTCGCGCACCCGCACGAACTGGTAGGCGCACAGGACGCCTTGCGGATCGGTGAACAGCCCGCCGTTCTCGACGTCGACGTGCGCCAGCAGATCGGCGATCGCCGGAAGATGCTCGGCGCACGGGTCGATTGACAGCAGCCGATCGTGCCACAGCACGAGGCGTCCGGTGTCGACGACAGCGTCGAGGTCGCACAGCGCGCGCGGCAGCGGCTCGCCGTCGACGCCGGAGCGCGCGGCGGCGAACAGGCCGCGGTGCACCAGCAGCACGTCGATGCGGTCGTGCGCCGGATCGACGCGGATCACGAGGTCCTGGCCGTCGACCTCGAGGCACGCGCTGACGAGCAGCAGCAGCAGAAAGCCAAGAACCCGACCGATCGAACGCGTTCGCACGGCGCACCTCCTTCCTGCCGGTCTTCCCGACCGGGGGCGCGCCAATGCGCGATCGCGGCGAAGACTCCGCGATCGCATGCGTTCGTTCGGCGGGCGAGCCGGCCCCGAGGTGACGACGCAGCGGGGCCGAGTGCGTTGGTCTCGCGGTGGCTGGGCCCCGCGTTGCGGCGTCCAGGCAAGGCCTGAGCCGGGTCGCCCAGCGGGGCGAGCCGGGTCAGAAGGCGCGGTCGCCGAGGATCATGCGCACGTCGTTCGACACCGACAGGCCGAGCGGGTTCAGCGCCAGGTCGAGGCACAGGCACTGCGCGAAGATCGAGAAGCCGCGGCTCGCGATCGACGGCGGGATCGGCAGCGCGAAGCTGGCGACACCGTTGGCGTCGGCGATCACCGCGTCGATGACGATCGGGTCGACGCGCACGAAGCAGCCCGGTGCGCCGAGCGGCGCCAGGTCGGCGGGCAGCGGCACCACGCCGCCGAACGCGGTGACGTCGGACAGGCCGTAGATCGGCGCGACCAGCGTGTTCGGCAGCACGTTCGACACGCGGCTGACGAAGGTCGAACCGAGGAACGGCTGCTCGCCGCTCGGGCGCGACAGGTTGGGACGCAGCAGGTTCGAGCCCGGGCACGCGTTGGTCGACGGCGGCTGCGTGGTGAACGAGCTGGCGACGAACATCGGTTCGCCACCGCCGGTGTGCAGCAGGTAGTTGCCGGTCCCGGCGAACACCGCGCCCGACACCTCGAGGTAGTAGAAGCCGGGGTCGCGCAGCGTCGCGATCAGGCGGGCGTGGGCGTTGGCGCCGCCGCCACTGCCGTTGGCGACGACGGTGCCGTTGCTGTCGTAGATGCGCAGGCTGGTGCCGGTGCAGCCGGGCGAAGCACCGGTCTCGCACATCGCCGCGACCGTGGTCGGGCCGCTGATCACGAAGCCGTACCAGTCGCCCTCGTTGCTGCCGGTGATGAAGCCCTGGCCGTCGTCGCCGAGGTTCAGGAACGACGCCGTCGTCGTCGTGTTGTTCGGCTCCGGCGTCTCCAGCGCGAGGCCGAGGCCCGGCATCGGCATCACCACCGTGCGCACCGAGTAGGCGCCGGTCTTGACGTAGTTCCACGGCGCGGTGCCGGCCGCAGTCGACGTCGCCGACGACACCTCGATCGCGTAGTTGCCCGGCAGCAGCATGCCCGGGTGCGCCAGGTTGAAGGCGCGGTGGCTGGTCGAGATGAAGCTCGACGTGCCGAACGGCACCCACGCGTTGGGGCCGGTCTCCTGCTGGAAGGCGAGCCGCGTCTGGTCGAGCTGCGGCACGCCGGCGTCGTCCATGACGACCGCCTGCACGACCGCGCGCGTCGTCAGCGTGAACGTGAACCAGTCGACGTCCGCGGTGGTGGCGATGGTGCCGGTGAACGTGTTGCCGAGCGTGATCGGCGTCGGCGTGCTGCCGCCGGCCGGATTGTCGTTCGGCTCGGCGCCCTCGACGTTGCCGATCGGAGCGGCCGGCAGCACGACGTAGTCGAGGCCGTAGTCGCCCTGCACGGTGCCGGTCTTGCCGACCACCAGCACGCTGTACGAGCCGGCCGGCAGCGTCACGCCGCAGACACTGTGGGTGCCGTCCGAGTTGTCGTCCCAGGCGAGGCGCGTGGCGCCGGCGGCGTCGTAGATCGCGACGTAGGTGTCGACGCTCGGGTTGACGGCGTAGTTGCCCGACGTGCGCACCTGCACCTGGCCGGGGGCGGCCAGCGTGAAGGCGAACCAGTCCTGTTCGCCGGCGACGAGGTTGGCGGCGACGTGCTGGCCGGCGACGAGCGTCTGGCCCTGGGCGACGGAGCCGTTCGGTTCGAGTTCGGCCACGCTCTGGGCGAACGCGTGGGTGCCGACGAGCGGCAGGAGGAGCGACGACAGGACGACGGTTGGGCGCATGTGGGGGTCGGTGCGGTGGCGGGGGAAGGCCCGCCGTGCGCAGTGACCCAGAGGCGCCGTTTTGGTTGCCTGCGGCCAAGGGAATCCCGCCTTGCTGCCGGAGTGCGCGGCGGCCGCGGCTTCAGCCGACCGCGCCCTCGAGCAGGATCGCCAGCCGGGCCTTGGCGCGGTGCAGCAGCGCGCGCACCGCCTCTTCGGTCTTGCCCATCTGCTCGCCGATCTCGGCGCGCGACAGCCCGGCAAGGTGGGCCAGCGTCACCACTTCGCGCTGTTCTTCGGGCAGCTGGTCGATCGCCGCCTCGAGCCGGGCGATCTCCTCGGCCCGCAGCGCGCGCCCGCTCGGGCTCGACACCCGCGCATAGGCGGCGCCGAGTTCGGCCATCGCCGACTCGGCCAGGCCGCCGATCTCGCGGCGGGCGTCGCGCTTGTCGCGGCCGAGGTCGCGCACCCGGTTGCTGATCTTGCGGCGGGCGGTCGTGTAGAGCCACGCCAGGAACTGCTGCTCGCCCGGGTACTGGAAGCGTTCCTGGTGGGTCAGCAGTTCGCGGCAGACCGACTGCACCAGGTCCGAACTCGACTCGTGCGCCCGCAGCTGGGGGCCCATGTGGGCGCGGACGAACGCGCGGACCGCCGGCAGGTGGCGGGACAGCAGCGTCGCCAGGGCCTGCTCGTCGCCGGCGGCGGCGCGCTGGGCCAGCAGCAGGGTGTCGTCGGTCATGGGCGAGGCGGAAGCCTACCCCCAGGCAGGGCCGTCTGCCCGGGGGGACGAGAAACGTGCGTCACGCCGGAACGGGGGCGGGGATGGAACCGGCGCCAGCGGCCATTGCCGCGACACCAAGCCAAAGGAACCTCCCCATGAAGCACGCTCTCTTCCTCACGTTCGCCGCGCTCGCGGCCCTTCTCCCGGCCCAGGACGACCGCGATCGCCAGACGCCGACGGCGACGTTCTGGTCGCCCGGCATGACCGCCGCCGAGGTCACCACGCTGATCAACGACGGCTGGCGCCTGACCGACATCGAGATCGAGACGACCTCGCCGTGGTCGTTCACGGTCGCCGCGGTGCCGAACAGCGGCGCCTACGCCAAGGCCTGGTGGTACGTCTACGGCGTCACCCAGGCGCAGCTGAGCAGCACGCTCGCCACCAACAACGCGCGCCTCGTCGACGTCGAGACCTACGACGACGGCGGCACCATCCGCTATGCGGCGATCATGATCAGCAACACCGGCGCCGACGCGAAGGCGTGGTGGTGGTACACGAACCAGACCAGCACGCAGGTCGGGACGAACGTCACCAACAACAACGGCCGCCTGATCTGCCTCGACCGCTACGCCACCGGCGGCAACGACCGCTTCACGACGGTGATGATCAGCAACACCGGCGCCGACGCGCGCAGCTGGGGCTACCTCTTCGGCGTCTCGTCGGCGGCCATCGCCACCAACCTGAGCACCAACGGCGGCCGCGTCTACGGCCTCGAGCGCGTCGCCACCAACAGCTACGACACGATCGTCATCGACAACCCGAGCCTCGGCTGGTGGTACTACTTCGACCAGTCGTCGACGCAGGTGACCGAACTGCTGCAGCAGAACATCGGCCGCGTCGCCGACATCGAGCGCTACACGACGATCCTCGGCCCGCGCTACAACGTCGTCATGCTCGACAATGCGAACACGCTCGAGAAGACGGTTCGCCAGGAGTTCTTCGCCGCCCTGCCCGGTGCGCTCGGCGACTACGGCTTCTACCTGAAGGAGATCAACGGGCCGGTGCTGGCGCAGATGCGGCCCGACACGGTGTTCGAGCCCGCCAGCACGATGAAGACGCTCTACCACGTGCACGCGCTGAAGCGCGTCGCCAACGGCACGGTGTCGCTGTCGCAGCTGATCAACAAGCCGACGTCGTGCGGCGTGCCCGGCGCGAACCAGACGCTGTCGACGCTGCTGCGCACGATGATGGAGAACAGCGACAACTACTCGACGCTGGCGGTCGGCAACTACTTCGGCCTGACCAACATCGAGAACACCGCCGGCGTGCTCGGCATGCCCAGCACGTCGATCAACTTCACGATCGGCTGCGAAGGCCCGAACAACGAGAACACGATGACGCTGCGTGATCTCGCCGAACTGCACGAAGACGTCGCCAACGGCTACCTCGGCGCGCAGCGCAACAACTTCTACGACCTGATGGCCAACGGTCAGCCCGACGGCCTCAACTTCCCCAGCTGGGGCACGCAGACGCTGAACTCTCGCATCAGCGGCAAGGCACTGGCCCTCGGCATGCCCAACGCGGTCCGCGACGCCTTCAAGGACGAGCTGCTGGTCGCCTACAAGCCGGGTGGCATCGCCTGGAACACCGGCACGCAGCACTACTACTTCGCCGAAGGCGGCTTCATGCGCGTGCCGTTCAAGAACAGCTCGGGCGTCATCACGCCGCGTGAGTACACGTTCGGCGTGTTCAACTACGACTTCGCGGTGCAGGAGGTCTCGGGCCGCAACGTGATGGGCGACGCCGAGCTCGAGCTGGTATGGGACCGCATCTCGGCGGCGATGGACACGTGGGACAACTACACCGCGGGTGCGCTGACGACGCTGCTCGGTGCGGGCTGTGCTGGCAGCAACGGCACGCCGTCGCACACGGCGACCGGCACGCCGGAGATCGGGCAGTCGGTGACCTACCGCCTGGCCAACGCGCCGGCGTTCGCGGTTTGCGCGTCGATGTTCGGCTTCGACAACGTCAGCTGGAACGGGGCGCCGCTGCCGGTCGACCTTGGGCCGATCGGGGCGCCGGGCTGCCGGATCCGCATCAACGCGGTGATCACCGATGCCGCGTTCACCAGCCTGACCGGCACGAGCCAGATCACGCTGCCGTTCGCCAACGACCCGGCGCTGATCGGCCGCGAGCTGTTCACGCAGTATCTGGTCCTCGACGCCGCGGCGAACGCGCTGGGCATCACGTTCAGCAACGCGGTCCGCACGACGATCGGCGGCTGGCTGTGACGTGAGCTGCCGGCGTCGTCAGTCGAGCATCGCGCTGGCGATGACGGCGACGCCGGCGATGTCCTCGGCCTTGCAGCCGCGCGACAGATCGAGATACGGCTTGGCGAGGCCCTGCAGCAACGGGCCGAACGCGGCGAAGCCGCCGAGCCGTTCGGTCAGCTTGTAGGCGATGTTGCCGGCGTCGAGGTCGGGGAAGACCAGGACGTTGGCGCGGCCCTGCAGCGGACTGTCGGCGCACTTGCGCTGCGCGACCGACGGCACGTAGGCCGCGTCGAACTGCAGCTCGCCGTCGCTGGCGATCGCCGGGAACGCGGCGCGGAACTTCGCCGCCGCCGCGCGCACCTTCTGCACCTTCGCGTGTTCGGCGCTGCCGCGCGTGCTGAACGACAAGAACGCCACGCGCGGTTCTTCCCCGGTGAAGCGGCGGTGGTTGGCTGCGGTGGCCGCGGCGATGTGCACGAGCTGGTCCGCATCGGGATCCGGCACGACGCCGCAGTCGGCGAACGACAGCACTTCGTCGCCGCGCACCATCAGGAACATCGACGACACCAACGGGATCGCCTTGGCGGTGCCGAGGCAGAACAGGCCGGCGCGGATGACGTCGGCGGTCGCGTGCGCAGCGCCGGTGACGCCGGCGTCGGCGTGGCCGAGAGCCACCAGTCCAGCGCCGAACATCACCGGCTGCGCGGCCAGTGTGCGCGCGTCGGCTTCGCTCAGGCCCTTGTGCTTTCGCCGTTCGTGCAGGAGGCGCGCGACTTCGGGCAGCCGCGGGTCGGTCTGCGGATCGTCGACCCAGACCACGTCGCACAGGCTGTCGGCCTCGAGCAGGCGCCGGGCAGCGATCGTGCGCGGGTCGCTGGTCTCGGGCAGCACGATGCGGGCGCGGCGGCGGCGGGCGCGGTCGCGCAGCGAAGCGAGCACGTCGGTCA
>JBILEY010000299.1:0-6673 GCA_044351865.1 Planctomycetota bacterium
CGAGCAAGCGTTGCTGCGACGCTGCGAACCCTCGGTGGCAGCGGCGGGAGCCGGCGATGCCAGCGGCGAGGACCTGTTCGCGCAGCTGGCCGACGAAGCGTGCGAGTCGCCGATCGAGCAGGTCACGCAGAAGGAGCTGCTCGAGCTGATCCGCCAGAGCCTCGACCCGGTCGAGTGGCGCGTGCTGCAGCTGCACTACCTCGAGGGGCTGTCCGGCAAGCAGGTGGCGCGCAAGCTGCGGCTGTCCGCGTCGCGCATCTGCCAGATCCACGGCCGTGTGCTCGATCGCCTGAAGGCGCGCCTCGTGCCGACGGCTGGCTGACCCAGCTTCGCCGAGCTGACTCGGCCCCGCTGCTGGCGTCGTTCCTGCGGCTGCGGCAGCATGCCGGGATGCCCTCGCCCGACCTCCGCCCCTGCCCCGGTGCCGGCACCACCGACTTCCACCTGCGCGGTGGCGAGCTGTGGTGCGAAGACGTGCCGGTGGCGCGCCTTTGCGAACGCTTCGGCACGCCGCTCTACGTCTACTCGGGTGCCGCGATCGACCGCCGCATCGCCGCCGTTCGTACCGCGTTCGGCGACGAGGCCCACGTCTGCTACGCGGTGAAGGCGAACAGCAACCTCGCGATCCTGCGCCGCGTGCACCAGCGCGGTGCTGGCTTCGACCTGGTCAGCGGCGGCGAACTCGAACGGCTGCGCGCCGCCCGGTTGCCGACCGCGCAGGCGGTGTTCGCCGGTGTCGGCAAGGAATCGTGGGAGGTCGAGGCGGCGGTCGCTGCCGGCATCCTGTTCTTCAACGTCGAGTCCGAGCACGAGCTGGCGCTGCTGTCGGCGGCGGGGGCCGCCGCCGGCCAGCGGGTGCGCGTCGCGCTGCGGCTCAACCCCGACGTCGACGCCGGCACGCACGCCTACATCAGCACCGGCAAGAAGGAGAACAAGTTCGGCATCGCCATCGACCGCGCCGGGCCGATCGTCGACGCCATCGTGCGCGATCGCTGGCTGCAGCTCGCCGGCTACCACGTGCACCTCGGCAGCCAGCTGCGCGCGGTGGCGCCGTACGTCGAGGCACTGCAGCGCGTCGGCGCGTTCGCCGACGGCGCCGCGGTGCGCCGCGATGGCGTCACGCACTACGACCTCGGCGGCGGCTTCGGCATCGCCTACGGCCAGGGCGAAGCGCTCGACGTCGGCGCCGTGGCGGCGGCACTGCGACCGCTGTTGGCCGCGCGCGGCTGGCGGCCGGTGACCGAGCCGGGCCGCTATCTGGTCGGCGACGCCGGCATCCTGGTCACCGCCGTACTCGGCGAGAAGCGGCAGGGCGGCACCGACTTCCTGCTGGTCGACGCGGCGATGAACGACCTGATGCGCCCGGCCCTCTACCAGGCCGAGCACCCGATCGTGCCGGTGGCTGCGCACCACGGCGACAGCCGCCTCGTCGACGTCGTCGGGCCGGTCTGCGAGACCGGCGACTTCCTCGGCAAGAAACGCATGCTGCCGGCCTGCCGCCGCGGCGACCTGCTGGCGGTTCTCGGGGCTGGCGCCTACGGTGCCAGCATGGCGTCGAACTACAACACCCGGCGCCGTCCCGCCGAAGTGCTCGTCGACGGCCGCACGGCGGTGCTCGTGCGCAAGCGCGAGACCTTCGCCGACCTGTTCGCCAACGAACTCGATGCGCATGAGACCTTCCACGCGTAGTCGCCTGCGTCTGCTCGGCGTCGGTTGCCTGCTGCTGGCGCTCGGCGGCTGCAGCTTCCTCGCCGACGAGTTCACCTGGATCGACTGCGCGGCTCCCGAAGCGGCGGTCGCAGCGGATCGGCCGCTCGACGCATCGCGCGGGCGACCCTGACGACGATGGTCGCCACCGGCCTGCGCGAACTGCTGCTGCGTGGCGACGGCGTCGGCGTGTGCGACGGTCCCGAGGCGCGCGACGGCACCGCCGAGCATCCGGTCTGTGGCGACGTCGTGCAGCTCAGCGTGCGTTGCCGCGGCGAACTCGTCGAACAGGTGCGGTGGCGTGCGAACGGTTGCCCCGCGTCGATGGCGGTCGCGGCGCTGGCGGCGAAGGTGCTGGTCGCCGTGCCGCGCGCCGACGTGCCGCGCGTGCTGCGCGAGGCGATCGCGGCGCACGGCGGGCTCGCCGCGCACGAACGGCACGCCGAGGCGATGGTGCTGAGGGCATTGGCCGCGGCCGGAGCCTGCTGATGCCGCGCTGGCACGACTTCCTGCAGCGCCTCCGCGGCGACGACCGCGACGGCGAACGCCAACGATGGCTCGCCATCCTCGGCCTGAATCGCCGGCTCGCCGCCGTCGACTCGCGCAGCGCGGTGTTGACCGTGCTGGTCGACGAAGCGGTGCGCCTGTTCGGCGCCGAGCGCGGCTTCCTGGTGGTGCGCGCCGACGGCGCACCGGGCTTCCGCGTCGAGGTCGCGCGCAGCTTCGAGCGTGAAGCCGTGGCGCACGCCGAACGCAAGGTGTCGACGACGATCCTGCAGCGGGCGCTCGAGCGCGGCGAAGGCCGCTTCAGCGAGGACGCGCAGGCCGACGACCTCGCCAGCTCGCAGAGCGTCGCCGACCTGCGCCTGCGCTCGGTGCTGTGCATGCCGCTGCGCGTCGGCGAGAAGGTGCTCGGCGCGCTCTACCTCGACCATCGCTTCCAGGCGGGGGCGTTCGCCGAAGCCGACCTGCCGTGGCTGATGGCGTTCGCCGACCAGGGCGCGATCGTGCTGCACCTGCACGACCTGTTGGCCGCCAACCGAGCGCAGGCCGCGCAGTTGGCCGCGCACAACCGTTCGCTGCAGCAGACGGTCGCGGCGCAGGCCGAAGTGCTGGCCGCGGCTCCGGCCCCGTCGCGGCGCGACCTGCGGCATCCGTTCCCCGGCCTGCTCGGCACGTCGCCGGCGTTGCTGCGCGCGCTGCACGTGCTCGACCGCGTCGTCGACACCGAGCTGCCGGTGCTGCTGACCGGCGAGAGCGGCACCGGCAAGGAAGTGGCGGCGCGCGCGCTGCACCAGCAGGGCCCGCGGCGCCGCGGTGAGTTCGTCGGCGTCAACGTCGCCGCGATCGCCGACGGCATGCTGGAGAGCGAACTGTTCGGCCACGTGCGCGGTGCCTACACCGGCGCCGACCGCGAACGCGCCGGCCTGTTGCGCCAGGCGGCCGGCGGCACGCTGTTCCTCGACGAGGTCACGGAGATGGACCTCGACCTGCAGGCGAAGCTGCTGCGCGCGCTCGAGGACCGCAAGGTGCGCCCGGTCGGCGCCGACCGCGAGTTCGCGCTCGACGTGCGCATCGTCGCGGCGACCAACCGCGATCCGCGGCAGGCGATCGCCGACGGCCGGCTGCGCGAGGACCTCTACTTCCGGCTCGCGGTGGTGACGGTGCAGTTGCCGCCGCTGCGGGAACGGCCCGAGGACGTCGTGCCGCTGGCGGAGTCGTTCCTGGCGGCTGCCGCGCGCGAACGGGCGCTGCCGCAGCCGGCGATCGGGCCGCAGCTCGCCGCGGCACTGAAGGCGCGGCCGTGGCCCGGCAACGTTCGCCAGTTGCGCAACGAGATGCAGCGCCTGTTCGCGCTGGCCGCCGGCGGCGAACTGCAGGTCGAAGCGCTGACGCCGGCGGAGCCGCGGCCAGCCGCCGAGGCCGGCCCGTTGCCGCAGGCGCTCGACCTCGCGTCGGTCGAACGCTGGGCGATCGAGCGGGCGCTGTCGCTGGCGCGCGGCAACAAGGCCGAAGCGGCGCGGCTGCTCGGCATCGGGCGGCGCACGCTCTACGACAAGCTCGGCGGCGCGTAGGCTCGGAGTTGCTCTTTGCGGTCTGCCGCCGTGTGCGGAAACTGCGCACTCGTGCGCAGCCGGCGCAGTCCCCTGCGGCCCGGCATGACGTTCAAGACTCTGGGAAGAAGGAGGTTGTGGCTATGTCTCACGCTGGTACCGCGATTGCTCTAGGGCGCCTCGTGTCGCGCTTCTCCCTGCAACTCGCCGCTGCACTGGTCGCCGCTGCCGCCGTGTCGGCGCAGGCACCGCGCCTCGTCGACAGCGTGCAAGCGCCGCTGGCCTACATGAGCATGGAGGTGGCGCCGGCCGCTGCGGGCGCGCGCAACCAGCAGGGGCCGGTGCAGAAGCTGCTCGCCGACCCGGCGCTCGGTGTGCTGCTCGGTGGCTCGGACGCCGCCGGTGCGACGCGGGCGTTGGCGTTGGTGCGCGGTCTGCTGACCCGCAACTCCGGCGAACTCGAGATCGCGTTGACGGGCGTGGTGCCGGATGGTGGGCAGCCGCTGCTGGTGCTGCGCGCGCGCCTGCTGCAAAGCGAGAGCAAGCGCCTGCGCGAAGTGTTGGCGGCGGGTGATCTGGCCGCGCCGGGCAGGCAGTTCGGTGCGCAGAAGGCGTACCGCCTGCGCGACGCTGCGAGCCAGGACTCTGCCGGTCGGGATGGGGCTGGTCGGGATGGGGCCGGTCGGGATGCAATCGGCCACGAGGTCGAGCTGGCGTTGGTCGGCGACGACCTCGTCGTGGGCAACGACACGCTGGCGTTCGCGACGCTGCTCGATCCGGCGAAGCCGACGGCCGTGACCGCCGCGACGCCGCGGCAAGGCCTCGCCGCCGACCCGCGCTACCAGGTGTTGTCCACGCAATCGAAAGTGGGTGCGGGCGCCTTGCGCGTGTACATCGACTGGCCGCGCCTCGGCCAGCGGCTGCGTCCGTCGCTCGACGGCTTGCCCGGTGCGTTGCTGAGCTCGTCGGGCCTCGGCTCGGCGCGCGGCGTCATGCTGACCGTCGAAGGCAATGGCGGCGCGTTCGCGGTGAAGCTGTTGCTCGACCTGCCGAACCACACCGCCGGGGATCGCGGTCACGATGGGCGAACGCGCGTGGCTGGCGCGGAGCCCGATGCCTTGTCCGACCTCGCCGGTTGGCTCGCGACGGTGCAGCCGGTCGCGCCCCGCACACTGGTGAACGAACTGCCCGGTGGTGGGCTCGGTGGCCTCGTCCTCTCGGTCGACCTCGCGCGCATGTTGGCGCGTTCGCATTCGGGCGAGCATCTGCTGCACGACCTCGAGCACGCGTTCAACGAATACGGCCTCGACTTCCAGCGCAACGTGCTGTCCCGCCTCGGTGCGCAAGGCACCGTGCAGCTGCAGCTCGCGCGTTCCGAACGGGCGGGTGCGGAGCTTCGCTCGGTCTACGCACTGCGCACCAAGGGCCGCAATGCCGCGGTCGATCTGCTCGGCGACGTGCGCCGTGCGACGGAGGCCGCGGGCATCGGTCGCATCGTGCCGATGCGCGAGCGTCGCATCGAGCTGGTCGAGATCCGCAGCGCCGGACCGCACGCATCGGTCGCCTACGTCGCGGCGCACGAGGACGATCTGCTGCTGTCCTCGGATGCAGAATCCCTGGCCGCTGCGATCGACGACATGCGTAGTGCAGGCAGGGCGCGTACGCGCCGCGACCAGATCGTCGGCAACGCGGTGCAGGCGCTCGGCAGTGAGCGCGTCGCCGGACTCTTCGATGTCGATCTGGCGCCGCTGTTCACGCAGTTCGCCAATGCGGTCGCGGCATCCGGTGGCACGCGTCTCGATCTCTCCCAACAACCGAAGCGGCACGTCGGCACGCTCGACGTGCAGCGCAATGACGATGGTGTGATCGTTCGCATCAGTGTGATCTCGTCGCGCTGAGCCGTAGCTAGCCCAGCGACGTTCTTTCTCTCCTCCGACCGATGGCACCCGCGGGGTTCGACCGCGAGTGCGAAGGTCATCCGTATTCGGCGTGCCCAGGGTCTCCGGACCGCAAGCACGTCGCGGATGCACGGTCCATGGATCGCGATCGGCCCACATTTGGGGCAGGCAGGGGCCGATCTCGATCTCCCGCGTGTGTTGCGCGGGCCGTGCATCCGACCCTTCTTCGGGTGCACGGGCCGTTTGGTCCACGCGAGCCGTTCCCAACTGGGGCAGGCAGGGACGGTGAGCGTGGTTGCGTGAATGTCACGCGACGGCTCGTGCACCCGTGTTCTTTTTCCGGCGGCAATCTGTTTCCGGCGGCAATTGGGCCCCTTCGGTCGGGGGCCCCTGCGGCTGGGCCGCAGTGCGTGGCTTCCGTCGTGCCCGGCCACGGCCTACAACCGGCGCCTCCATGGCTGCCGACCGCCCCGAAGATCACGCCCCGCCCGCTTCGTCCGATGGCTCTGGCCGCAGTGGCACCGGCGGCAGTGGCACCGGCGGCAGTGGCAGCGGCGGCAGCGGCGGCGGCAACGGGGCTCCGAGCGGCGGCGACGACCGCGGCGATGGCGACGGCGGCAATCGCGCCGGCACCGTCGTGCTCGAGACCGAAGGTTCCCCCGGCTCGGTCGTCGTGCAGGACGCGCTGCCCGACACGATGTTCGTGTTCCCGTTGCGCAAGGCGGTGCCGTTCCCGCAGCTGATGATGCCGCTGCTGCTCGACACGCCGGCGGCGCGCGAGATCGTCGCCAAGGCCGAGGCGCACAACGGCTACCTTTTCCTGGTGCTGCAGAAGGACCCCGAGCAGGACGTCAAGACCGCGGCCGACCTGCACGAGGTCGGCGTCGTCACCCGCATCCTGAAGTCGCTGAAGCTGCCGGACGGCGGCATGTCGGCGATGACGCAGGGGCTGCGGCGCGCGCGCATCGCCAAGGTCGTGCGCGAGCAGCCGCACCTGGTCGTGCGCACGAAGGA
>JBILEY010000300.1:0-6670 GCA_044351865.1 Planctomycetota bacterium
CGGTCGATGCAGGCGCGAAGCCACTTCGCCGCGGTGGTGTACGCCTGCTTGTCGCCGGCGTCGTGCGCATAGGCGAGCCAGCGCACGCCTCGCACGTAGCAGCCGAGCGCGTCGGCCGGTTCGCCCTGCAGCTCCGGGGGAACGGCGCGGCCGGCAGCGCGCGCGGCGTCGCTGTCGCTGGCGAGTCCCTGCAGTTCGGCGGCCAGCTGCGGCTGCAGCTGGGCCAGGCGTTCGCGCACCGCTCGCATGCGTTCGCGTTGGCCCAGCGCGTCGAACGCCAGCACCAGGCCGACCAGCGTCTCCGGCCGTTCGCGCAGCACGGCGTCGGCGGCGAGGAAGCGGCGCACGGCGAGCGTGGCGCTGCCGTCGCCGAGCTCGAGGTAGCCGTCCTCGAGCAGCGCTTCGCTGCGCAGTTGCTGCTCGCGCGCCGCCGCCGCTTCGATGCGCGGCCGTTGCCACAGCACGTAGCCACCGAGCGCCAGCAGCGACGGCACCAGCAGCAGCAGCAACAGCACGAACGCAGCGCGCAGCGGCTCGCGCGCGGCGCGGCGACGCAGCCGCGTCCAAGGGCCCGGCGCCCGGATGCCGATCGGTTCTCCGGCGAGCAGCGCGCGCAGGTCGGCGGCGAACGCCTGCATGCTGGCGTAGCGATCGGCCGGCCGCTTCTGCAGCGCGCGGTCGAGCACGGCCAGCAGTTCGTCGCTGCACGCGCAGCCGACGGCGCGCGGCGACGGCGGGTCGCTGCGCAGCACGCGCTGCAGCACCGCCTCGGTGGTGTCGGCGTCGAACGGGCGGCGCAACGTCAGCAGTTCGTAGAGCGTGACGCCGAGCGCGAACACGTCGCTCTTCGGCCCGGCGGCGCGGCTGCCGTCGGCGATGACCTCGGGCGCCACGTAGTGCGGCGTGCCGGCGAAGTCGCCGGTCTGCGTCAGGCCCGGTTCGGCGAGGTCGCGGGCGAGGCCGAAGTCGCCGAGCAGCGGCGTGCCGTCGGCGCACAGCAGGATGTTCGCCGGCTTGACGTCGCGGTGCACGACGCCCTGCTCGTGCAGGTAGGCGAGCGCTTCGGCGATCGGCAGCACGCAGCGCAGGGCAGCCTTCTCCGCGTCTTCCGCCCGCAGGAACGCGCCCGCAGTGGCGCGGCCGAGCTCCTGCTGCAGCGCCAGCGCGAACCGTTCGCCGGGCGGCGGTGCGGCTTCGCGCGTGGTCGGCAGCAGGCGGCAGCGCGCCAGCATGGCCGCCAGCGAGCAGCCGTCGACGAGGTCCATCGCGAAGAAACAGCGTTCGTCGTCGATGCCGGCGGCGTGCACGGCGACGAGATGCGGATGGCGCAGTCGCGCCAGCAGCTGGGCTTCGCGTTGGAAGCGCGCGCGTGCGGCGGGGGCGGTAGCGCGATCGGCCGGCAGCACCTTCAGCGCGACCGTGCGGCCGAGCGACAGCTGCACGGCTTCGTGCACTTCGCCCATGCCGCCGCGGCCGAGCCGGCGCACCAGCCGGAAGTCGCCGAGCAGCGCGTCGGGCGGTGCCCCGGGATCGCCGCCGTCGCCGTCGATGGCGTCGGCGAGCAGCGGCGCCAGCAGTTCGCGCAGCTGCGGGTGGGCGGCCAGCAGTTCGTCGTCGCTGCACGTCGGCTGCTGCCGATGGCGCGCGACGAGGGCCAGGGCCTCGGTCAGTCGCTGGATGCCGTCGCCGGACATGGGGGCAGTATCGCGTAGGGCCGCGGCCGCGGAATGGCGAAGGTGCCGGCGGTGTTCGTCCAGCGGGTTGTCGGGGCGCGAGCGAACAGGGGATCGCGCGATCGCGCGAACGGGGAATCGCCGGTGCGGCTGGAAGAAGGCGCGCGCAGTCGCCGTCGCAGCGCGCCATGCGCGCACCGTCCCTGCTCGTCGTCGTCGTCACGGGCCTCGTGTTCTCGTGTTGCCCGAGGTCGGCGCTGGCCCAGCAGGGCTCGCTGCCACCGGCGCCGCCGCCGCCGGCCGCCGGCAAGGCAGAGGCTGCGGCCCCAGCCGCCGCTGCGGCCAGGCCGGCGCGCGACGAACTGACCAACAAGGTCGCCGGCATCCTGCGCGAAACGGCCAGCGCCGGGCCGACGGTGTTCACCGAAGTCAGGCATTGGGAGTTCTCGCTGCGCGGGCCGGCCCCGAACCCGCCGCCGCCGCGCACGACGCGCGGGGTGTTCTCGCTCGATCAGCTGCATCTCGACCGGGGCGGCGACGAGCCGATGCAGGTCGTCGCCGTCGGCCGCGGCCTGCTGGCGAAGAAGCCCGAAGGCCCGTGGCAGCTCGCCGGTCGCTCGTCCCGCGTGTTGCCCGGGTCGCTGGCCGATCCATTGCTGCTGTTGTCCGCCCTCGCCGAGCAGCTGACCCCCGTGCTCGACCGTTCGCTCGGCGAGAAGGACGGGCTCGCCGTCGAGGCCTACACGAGCGTGTTGGCCAGGCCGCAGATCGATGCGCTGGTCGACGCCGGGGCGATCTCGGAACCCAACTCCGCGATCATGCTGCTGCAGCAGTTGCGTCGCCGCGGCCGAGCGGTGCCGGTGGAACTGCCGCCGGACGAAGTCGACGTGCGCATCGAAGTCGACGTGCGCAGCCGCCGCGTCGTCGGGCTGTCGCTGCGGGCGGTGACGAAGTCCGTCGATCCGGCGGCGCTGATGCTCGCGACCCGTGGCCAGCCAGCGGCTGCTCCTGCTGCGGACGAGCCGGCCGTTCCGCGGCCGGCGAGTGCGTTCACGTTCCGCGACGGCTGGCCGGTGCGCGAGACCGAGGGGCTCGAGGTGCGCACGATCGAACTGCGCCTGAGCGAGCACGGTAGCGCTGCACTGCCGCCGCTCGACGCCGATGCGAAGCGGCTGCTCGGGCGCTGACGCCGCGCTCGCCGTCAGCTATCCGAACAGCCCAACCGCGTTGGCGAACGTGCACGCCGCCGCGTCTGCCAGCGACACGCCGCGCACCTGCGCCAGCGTCGCCAGCGTCTCGACCACGTAGGCCGGCTCGTTGCGCTGGCCGCGGCGCTTCTGCGGCGGCAGGAACGGCGAGTCGGTCTCGACGACGATGCGATCGCTCGGCGCGAACGCCGCCGCCGCGCGCAGCGCGTCGTTCTTCGGATACGTCAGCGGACCCGCGAACGACAACGACAGGCCGAGGTCGAGCGACGTGCGCGCTTCGTCGACGCCGCCCGAGAAGCAGTGCATGACGCCGCGGATCGGCGGCTCGTCGCGCAGCACGGCGAACAGCGGCGCGAAGGCGTCGCGGCAGTGCAGGATCACCGGCAGGTCGAGTTCGCGCGCGAGCTGCAGATGCTGCCGCAGCGAACGCTCCTGCTGGTCGAGCGGCGTGCGATCGCGGTAGGTGTCCATGCCGGTCTCGCCGATCGCCGCACAGCCGGGCGTCTTCGCCAGCGCGACCAGTTCGTGCCACTCGGCGTCGAAGCGCGAGCTGTCGTTCGGGTGCAGGCCCGCACTCCACCGCACGCCCGGCAGGCGCGTCAGCTCGTGCGCGGTGCGGCTGGTCGCGAGGTCGATGCCGACGACCAGCATGCCGGTGACCTGGGCGGCGAGGGCGCGCGCGTGCTCTTCTTCCGGCGTCTGCTTGCCGTCGAGGCCGAGATGGCAGTGCGTGTCGTAGACCTGCATGGTTGGGACCTGCATGGTGGGGCGAAGAGCCTACGGTCCGGTGCGGCTGCGGGGACCCCCCGGACGCGCGAGGATTTTCGCGGCCGGCGTGAGATCGTGCGGTGCCCGGGCGAACGGTGGCACGTCGAGCCCACGATGCACGCAGCGGACTTCCAGCGACTGGTCGGCGAACAGCTCGCGCGCATCCACCGCGTGGCGCTGGCGTGGTGTCGCGACCCGATCGCGCGCGAGGACCTGGTGCAGGAGATCCTGCTGCAGCTGTGGCGGTCGCACGGGCGCTACGACGCAGCGCGGCCGTTCGCCCACTGGGTGCAGCGCCTCGCCACCAACGTCGCGATCTCGTTCGTGCGGCGGGACCAGCGGCAGCGCCGCGGCACGATCCCGGCCGAAGTCGCCGAGCTCGCGGCGACGCCGGGGCCCGAGCCCACCGACGACGTGCTGCGGCTGCTGCGCTGCGTCGATCGCTTGCCGGCGCACGACCGCGCGCTGGTCGTCGCCTGGCTCGAAGGCCTCGACCACGCGGCCATCGGCGACGTGCTCGGCATCACCTCCGGCAGTGTCGCCACGCGGTGGTGGCGGCTGAAGGAACGGCTGCAGCGTGAGCTGCGCGGCGATGTCCTGGACGGTGACGACGGTGACGAGCACGGAGGAAGGCAGCGATGAACCTGGATCTCGAACAGTGCGGGCAAGCGTGGCGTGGGCTCGCTGCCACAGCCGCCAACGGGCATCTGGTCGGCCGGCACCGCGCACCGCTGCGGCGGCCGCGTGCCCAGGCGGCGTGGCGTGCGTGCGAAGTGCTGTTCGCCCTCGCTGCCGCGGTGGCGACGGTGACGCTGGTGCCGGCGCACGCCCAGGCCCCGTGGGAACTGGCCGCGGTCCTGGCGACGACCGCGCTGGCGCTCATGTGGGCCGGCGACAGTGGTGCCCGCTGGCTGGCCTGGCACCGGCTCCGCTTCGACGTGCCCGTGGTCCTCGCCCAGCGCGAGGTGCTGCGGCTGCAGCGCGCCGAAGCCCGCGCGACGCTCTGGGCGCTCGCCGTCGGCGTCTGCTGGTGGCTGCCGACGGCGCTGCTGGCGATCGAGTTCGTCGGCGGCCCGGCGTGGCTCGGGGTGGTCGACGGCCCGTGGCTCGCCGCCAACCTCGGCTTCGGCCTGCTGTTCACCTGCGGGCTGCAGCGCATCGCGCGCCGTCTGGCCCGTGCCGGCCGTGCCATGGGCAGCCGCGATCGCTGGCTGCAGTTGCTCGGTGGCGTCACCCTGGCCAGACTCGCCGCCGAGCTCGCCGACCTCGCTGCGTTGGCGCAGGAACCGGGGGCTGACGCCGCCGGCCCGCGGCGAAATACTCCCCCGTCCATGCAGTAACGCGGGCCCGCCGGCCTGCGCTGGCCAACGAACCATGCAACCCGCCGTCATCGTCCTGTTCTCCGCCCTCGTGTCCGCCGGTGCCGCCGCCGGCGTCTCGTTCGCGCTGCGGCCGGCCGAAGCGCCCTCGCTGCAGCCGATCGTCGCCGAGCTGCAGCAGTCGCTGGCAAAGCTCACCGACCAGCAGCAGGCGCTGCAGCTGCGCCTCGACTCGCTCGCCAAGGCGCCGGCCGTCGGCAGTGCGCCGGTCGACGCCAGCCTGCGCAGCGCGGCCGCCCCGAGCGACGAACAGGTCGCGGCGGCGGTCGATGCCTACCTGCAGCGCCGTGCTCAGGCGATGGCCGCTGGCTCGGGCGCACCGGCGGTCGCTGCCGACGGCAAGCCGACGTTCGACCTGGACACGGACTTCGCGGCGCTGCTCGGCAACAGCTACTGGGAGAACCCCGAGGCGTGGAAGAAGGCGTTCGCCGCCGGCCGCATCGGCGAAGTGGTCGCGAAGTTCGAAGCGCTCGCGAAGGCGGCGCCGAACGACACCAAGGTGCAGATGGACCTCGCCAACGCCTACCTCGCGCACTACCAGATGGACCAGAGCAAGTGGCAGCTGTCGATGAAGGCCGACAAGGTCTTCGACAAGGTGCTGGCGCTCGACGACAAGCACTGGGAAGCGCGCTTCACCAAGGCGATGAGCTACACCTTCTACCCCGACTTCCTCGGCAAGAAGAAGGAGTCGATCGAACACTTCGAGCTGCTGGTGCAGCAGCAAGAGTCGATGCCGGTCGATGCGAGCCAGGCGCAGACCTACCTGTATCTCGGCAACCTGCTCGAGGCGCGCGACCCGCAGAAGGCGAGGGAGGTCTGGCAGAAAGGCGCGCGGCGCCACCCGGAGAACGCCGACCTGCAGAAGCGCGCCGGCTACTGATCGCTGCCCTTCGCGGCGCGGTGGCCGCGAGCGGCGTCAGCGGCCCTTCGCCGCCGGATGCTTCGACTTCGCTGCAGCCTTGCTGGTGCTGGCCTTGCCGGCGGCCTTCTTCGCTGCCGGCGCCTTCTTCGCCGCAGCGGGCTTGGTGGTCTTCGCTGCCGGCTTGCTCGGCTTCGCCGTCTTCTTGGCTGGCGGCGGCTCGCTGGCCTTCTTCGCCACCGGCTCCGCCTTCCTGGCCGCGACCTTCTGGGCGGACTGGGCCTTCGGCTCTGGTGCGGCGGGCGCAACCTTCACCGGCTTCGTCACCGCCGGGGCAGGCGGCGGCGGCGGGGTTGGGGGCGGCGGCGGGGCGATCGGCGCTGGCGGTGGCAGCACGACGCTGCGCGCGAACTGCTGCACGAACGCGGTCGCGGCGGCGTGATGCCGCGGTGCCGCGGCCCGCAACGCTTCGTCGAGCGCCTGCTGGCACAGCGGGTCGGCGTGCGCGAGCAGCGGCTCGGCGAGCTCGCGGAACCGCGCGAACGCTTCGTCGTCGCCCGCCAGCGGCAGGCGGGCGGCGCGCAGGGCCGCACGGCGCAGGCCGTCCTTGTCGCTGCCGGCGAGGCGGCGCAGGTCCTTCCAGAGCTTCTTGTGGCGGCCGACAAGCGCGCCGAGCACGTCGCCGGCGAGGCGGGAGAGCACGGCGTCGGCCGCTTCGTCGCCGAGCAGGTCCTCGAGGAACGGCAGGTCGGCGGGCTCGAGCAGCTGCGCGCGCATCGCCAG
>JBILEY010000042.1:0-20332 GCA_044351865.1 Planctomycetota bacterium
CCGTGGCACCCGGCGCCGAGGCCCACGCATGGGTCGAGGGGTCGATCGTCTATCTCGTCGCGGCGGTCGTCGCCGCACTGCTCGGAGGTGCGGCTTTCGAACTGCGGGTTAGCAGCTTCGCCTGGCATGTTCCCGGGCTCGATCGGCGGTTGCGGCGCGAGATCACGATGGGTGGCATCGTCGTCCTCTGCGTGGGGACTGGCGTCGGCACGTTGCTCCACGGCGTTGCGACCGGCGGGACCTGGTTCCTCGCCATCGCCGCTGCGCTCGGCTTCACCATCGGACTCGTCAACAGCCTGAGTTCGCTGATGTGGGCGCGCTTCTCGGGCACGCTCGGACTGCTGCTCGCATCGGCCCCGCTCTTCCTCATGCCCGAACTTGCGCGGGTGACCGCGAACTTCGGCTGGCTGTGGGCACTGCTCGCGGCCGGCGTCATGGTGGTGGCGACTCGGCGCTTCGGTGCGGTGCTCGCGCGGCAGGGCGATGCGCCGGATGCGCTGGATGCGGCGGAACGCCGAGGAATCGACGCGCGACTCGTCGGTGCGGCCACGCCGCTGCGCCGTGCTCCGCGGGATGGCGCCGACGGTTTTCGCGGGGTGCGTCGAACGGATCTCGACTGGGCGCGGGCGCTGTTGCACCAGACCTACGGGGCTGCTCGCGGTGGGCTGCTGGGCAGCGCGATCCGCTTCGCGTTGGCGACGGTGCTGGTCGCACTGCTCGTTCGTGGCTTCTTCCGCGTGATCGGCAGTCTGCGCGAGGTCGGCGCCGGGTCCGCGGCGATCCAGCCGGATCTTTCGGGCAGCTCCTTCGCGTGGTTCGTGCAACTGTTCACGTCGCGGGAGGACGAGCTGATGGCCGTCAACCTCGTCGCGGTCATCCTCGGCGCCGTGATCTGGAGTCGCGCGGCGTCGTCCAAGGCGCTCCGTCCGCCGATCTCGCGGCGACGCCTCGCGTTCGTGGTGTGGCTCGAGACACAACTGGAAGAGGTCGCAGCGGCCATCGGTGTGCTCGGCGGCTTCGCTGCGCTGGGCTTCGTTGCCGCCCGCTTCACTGCGGGGGAGACGTGGGCGACCATCGCGCCCTTCGTCACGATGATCGCCGCGGTGTTCACGTTGCTGCCCCTGGTGCGGTGGATGCGACTGTGGCTCGTCGATGGTCGCCGGCCGGCTCGGAGGAAGGATGCGGCGACCGAGCTGCAGGATCCGTGGATCCAGTGCTGCTACGCGCTCGCCATGGGCCTCCTCATCGGCGCGGCCATCCTCCTCACGCGCTCGTGGAACGCATCCTCGGCATGGCTCCGTGCCGAGATCCCCGAAGTGCTGCACGCGTGGATCCCTCTGCTCGTGCTCGTGCCGGTCGTGTCGACGCGGTGGCTGTGGCTCGTCGAGCTGCGGCGGTTCTACCGCCGATGCGACCTGGCGTGAGAGGTCGATCCCCGCGGGAGGGACGCAACCGCGCTCGGGGCACGGTCGACGCTCGTCGACGATCGCCAGGAACAGCCCCTGGACCGCTTGCCGGGCCGCGCGCGCTCACTTCGCGGCGAGCCGCTGCTCCAGCAGGTCGAGCAGCCGCAGCGCCGCCACCGGGATCACCGTGCCCGGGCCGAACACGTCGGCGACGCCGGAAGCACGCAGCGCCGGCCAGTCCTGTTCGGGGATGACGCCGCCGGCGACGACGAGCACGTCGCCGCGACCCGCCGCGCGCAGCAGCTGCACCAGCTCCGGCACCAGCGTCTTGTGCGCGCCGGCCAGCGTGCTGATGCCGCACAGGTGCACGTCGTTCTCGATCGCCTGCTTGGCGACTTCGTCGGGCGTCTGGAACAGCGGGCCGATGTCGACGTCGAAGCCCATGTCGGCGAACGCGCTGGCGATGACGCGCGCACCGCGGTCGTGGCCGTCCTGGCCCATCTTGGCGATCAGGATGCGCGGGCGGCGGCCGTGCTTCTGCAGGAACGCGCTCGTGCGCTGCTGGGCTTCGTGCAACTGCGTCATCGACTTGCCGGCCGCAGCATAGACGCCGGCGACGGTGCGCGGGTGCGCGGTGTGGCGGCCGAACACGTCCTCGAGCGCCTGCGACACTTCGCCGACGGTGGCGCCGAGCTGCACTGCCTGCACGGCGAGTTCGAGCAGGTTGGCGGTGCCGCGCGCACCGGCGGTCAACGCAGCGAGCGCCTGCTGCACCTTCGCACTGTCGCGGCTCGCCTTCAGTGCGCGCAGCCGTTCGATCTGCGCCTGCCGCACCGCGGTGTTGTCGATCGACAGGATGTCGAGCGGCTCCTGCTTCGACGGCTGGTACTTGTTGACGCCGACGATGGTCTCCTGGCCGGAGTCGATCGCCGCCTGTCGCCGCGCCGCCGACTCTTCGATGCGCAGCTTCGGCAAGCCGGCCTCGATCGCCTTGGTCATGCCGCCCAGCGATTCCACTTCCTGGATCAGCGCCCACGCCTTCTGCGCCAGCTGGTCGGTGAGCCACTCGACGTAGTGCGAGCCCGCGAGCGGGTCGGCGACATGCGTCACGTGGCTCTCCTCCTGCAGGATCAGCTGCGTGTTGCGGGCGATGCGCGCCGAGAACTCGGTCGGCAGCGCGATCGCTTCGTCGAGCGCGTTGGTGTGCAGCGACTGCGTGCCGCCGAGCACCGCGGCCAGCGCTTCGAGGCACGTGCGCACGACGTTGTTGTAGGGATCCTGCGCGGCCAGCGACCAACCCGACGTCTGGCAGTGCGTGCGCAGCGCCAGCGACTTCGGATCCTTGGCCCCGAACGACTGCACGATCTTGCTCCACAGCAGTCGCGCCGCGCGCAGCTTGGCGATCTCGGTGAAGAAGTTCATGCCGATCGCGAAGAAGAACGACATGCGCCCCGCCAGCTTGTCGACGTCGAGCCCGGCCGCAACACCGGTGCGCAGGTACTCGAGGCCGTCGGCGAGCGTGTAGGCGAGTTCGAGTTCGGCCGACGCACCCGCTTCGTGGATGTGGTAGCCGCTGACGCTGATCGTGTTGAACTTGGGCATCTTCTCGCCGCACCAGGCGAAGATGTCGCGCACGATCCGCATGCTCGGTCCGGGCGGATAGATGTAGGTGTTCCGGACCATGAACTCCTTCAGGATGTCGTTCTGGATCGTCCCTGAGAGTTTGGCCGCGGGCACACCTTGCTCCGCCGCCGCCGCCACGTAGAGCGCCAGGATCGGCAGCACGGCGCCGTTCATGGTCATCGACACCGACACCTTGTCGAGCGGGATGCCCGCGAACAGGATGCGCATGTCGGCGATCGAGTCGATCGCGACGCCCGCCATGCCGACGTCGCCGGCGACGCGCGGATGGTCGCTGTCGTAGCCGCGGTGCGTGGCGAGGTCGAACGCGACGCTGAGGCCCTGCTGTCCGGCGGCGAGCGCCTTCTTGTAGAACTCGTTGGTCTTCTCGGCGGTGGAGAAGCCGGCGTACTGGCGGATGGTCCACGGCTTCTGCGCGAACATCGTCGCGTAGGGGCCGCCGAGGAACGGCGGGATGCCGGGCAGGCCGCCCGCGTGTGCGGTGTGCGCGTCGGCGGGGGTGTAGACGCCGCGGTGCGCGATGCCTTCGGGGCTCTGCCACGGGGCGGTGGTGCCGGCGGCTTTTTGCCAGTCGGCGAGCGTGGCCTTGGGGAACTCGGTGAAGCCGTACGGGATCTTCGTGAAGTCGGGGTTCATCGGGCGGGCGGGACTGTAGCGGTGCGGGTGAGGAACCGCGCCAGCTTGGGTGGCTCTGGGGACGCCGTTCCGCGGGGACTGCGCGGAATTGCCGTTTGGCTGCGACCGTGGCGGGTGTTCGTGCCCCATAGCCTTCGTGAGCAAGGAGGAAGGCGAACGAGCTCGGGCGCGCGATCGCGAGAAGCTGGAGAAGCTGTGTCGTTATGCGGCGCGTCCTGCGGTGGCTGAGTCGCGGCTGGTGGAGCTGAGCGATGGCCGGATCGGGTATTCGCTGAAGAAGCGTTGGCGGGACGGGACGACGGCGGTGGTGATGACGAAGGCGGTGCTGATGGAACGGCTGTGCGCGCTGGTTCCGAAGCCGCGGAAGCACCTGGTGACCTACCACGGGGTTTTGGCGCCGGCGTCGGGTCTGCGGCCGAAGGTCGTGCCGAAGCAGCTGGAGGAGGAGGGCGAAGCCGACGGTTGTCGGCACGGGGCCACTGGGGGAGCCGATGGCGCGGAGTCGGCCGAGGGCGTCGTGGCCGCCGGGGGCGATGGGGTCGAGAACGTGGCCGCCGCCGCGTTGCTGAGGCAGCAGGCGGAGCGGCGGGTGCGTACGTCGGTCGAAGCCCTCGAGCAGAAGGGCCACACGGTGCGGCTCGCCGGCGTCGTCTACCACCTGGCCGAGAACGACATGGCGTGGCACCCGTACCGCAAGCAGGCGGCGGCGCGGCTCGGCGATTGGATCGCGGCGACGCGGCGCGACCTCGGCCTGCCGCAGCTGGAGTGGTTCGTCAGCCAGCAGGCACCGCCGAACGAGGGCGATCTCGCCAAGGTCGACGTGGTCGCCGCCGTGCGCGCGCTGGCGGCCGGCGACGAGCACTTCGTGTATGTCGACGCGTCCCAGCCGCCAACGCAGCGGGAGTCGCTCGTGTTCGACACGGCTGGGGTCGTGTGGCTCGGCGAGCAGCTCGCCGCAGCGGTGCGCACGCGGCGTGGCGGGACGGGACGCTGCGGCCCGCTCGCCGGGTGGACGCCCCGGTCAGAAGCGGATCGCGAACTGCAGCCCGTTCGAGGTGCTGACCGAGACCATGCTGCCGAGGGCGTCGAGTTCGATCTGCGCGAACTGCTGCCGCAGCACGATGCCGAGCAGCGCCGGCTGGCTCGGGATGCCGAGATCGAACGTCGCCACGCCGGAGGTCGGCAGCATCGCCTCGAACGCGAACGGCGTCGGCATCAGCGTGCAGCCGGGCAGGGTGGTCGGCAGCACCGCCGCGAGGTTGACGAAGTAGGCCGAGTAGCTGTCGCCGAACACGGCGACGCCGATCGAGCTCGGGCCGAAGCCCGACGCTTGCGTGGTGAACGTCGTGCCGAGCCGGGGCAGCGTCGTCGCAATGGCGCTCATCGGGCCGGCCGGACCGATGCAGCGCGTCGGGATCGGTGCGACTTCCGGCGCGCACCCGGGCGTGATGCGCACGAGGCCGGCGGCCGGTTGCCCATCGGCCAGCGTGAACGGGCCGGCGGCGATCACGTCGCCGTTGGCGAGCGGCACCAACGCCGTGATCACGCCCGAGGCCGGCGCGAGTCCTGCACCGATCGGCCACCAGGCGACCCCGTCCCAGCGCGCGAGGTTGTGGATCGGCAGGAAGTCGGCACTCGTGAAGTTGCCGCCCGCCAACACACCGCCGCCGGCCAGCGCCACCAGGTGGGTGGCTCCCACCGGGTACGGGTAGTCCGGCTGCCAGACGCCGCGCGCGAACGGTTGCCACTGCGCACCGTCCCACCGCGCGATGGTGCGCGCCGCCACCGGCGTGCTGCCGTTGTAGGCGATGCCGAACGGGCCGGCGACCACGAGCTCGCCGTTCGGCAGCGGCTCGATCGCCGTCACTTCGCCGTCGAGGCCGGCGCAGACGCCTTGCCACGAAGCACCGTTCCACCGCGTCACCCGGAACTGCTGGCCGGCGATCGTCAGCGCGCCGCCGGCGAGCAGCTCGCCGTTCGGTAGCGCGCGCAGCACGCGGCAGCTGCCGACCACCGTGCCGATCGACGTCCACGTGGTGCCGTTCCAGCGCCAGAAGCCGTTGCCGGCGCCGACCACGACGTCGTCGTTGGCGAGCACGGCCAGCAGGCCCGGCGCCGCGGCCAGCCCCGGAATCTGCGCCCACGCGGCGCCGTTCCAGCGGAACAGCGCGGTTTGGAACGTGTTCAGGACCGCGATGGCGATCAGCTCGCCGCTGCTGCGCCGCGCGATCTGCGTGATGCGGTTGCCGTTCGGGATACCGGCGCCGAGCGCCTGCCAGCTCGTGCCGTTCCAGAGGGCCGCGTGCTTCGCGGCGATGCCGCCGAGGCTCGTGAACTGCCCGGCGACGACGAAGCCACCGGGCACTTCGACGCCACACTCGATGTTGCCGCCCTTGGCCGCGGTGCCGCTGCCGAGGTCGCTCCACGCCGTGCCGTTCCAACGCGCGACGGAATCGAAGACCGTGGGGTTCGGCACACCGGCGAAGAATGGGCCCGCGCCGCCGGCGATCAGGTCGCCGTTTTGCAGCACCTCCAGCGCCCGCCGGAAGTAGGCGCCGCCGCCGCCGAAGTTGGACCAGCTGCCGCCGGTGAACTCCTGCAGTTGGTCGCCACTCGGCGCCGCCAAAACGCGTCCGTCCTGCAGTTGCGCGAACCGGTGGACGGTGACGAAGCTGTTGAGCGGGCCGAACGGCGACCACGTGGCGCCGTTCCACTGCGTGACCGACGGACTCGGCGCGGGCAGCTGCTCGTTCGCCGCGAGCAACGAGCCGTTCTGCAGCTCGAGCAGGGCGGTGCCGGCGGCGGGCAGGCCACCGGCGAGCGCGTGCCAGGCGCTGCCGTCGAAGCGGGCGATGTGGTTGGCCGCGGTGCTGCCGACCATGCTGAAGGAACCGGCCGCGATCAGGTCGCCGTTGCCGCGCACGAGCAGGCTGCGGATCGCGCTGCCAGCGCCGTTGTCGAGATCGCCGAGCGGCTGCCAGGTGGTGCCGTTCCAGCGCGCGAGGTGGCGCGCGGTGCCAAGGCCCGCGTAGGTGAAGCTGCCGCCGACCACAACGTCGCCATTGGCGAGGCGGGCGAGGGCGGTGACCTTGGGCTGCGTGCCGCCGGACACGCCGGCCGCCAGCGTCGGGCCGATGCCGTTCCAGCTCGTGCCGTCCCAGCGCGCGACGTGGCGCACGAGCCGGCCTTCGGCGTGGGTGAAGGTGCCGCCGGCCCACAGGCTGCCGTCGGGCATCGCCAGCAGCGCTGACACGATCGCGGTCCCGGTGGTCGCGGTGACGCCGCCGCCGAGTGCGGACCACGTGTTGGTCGTGAAGTCGAACACGGCGACGTTGGCGGCGGCCACGCTGCCCGCGGCTTCGAACGCGCCACCGACGACGAGGCGGCTCGGCAGCGGCCCGGCACCGTCGGGATCCCACAGCGTGCTGCACTCTACGGCGCCAGCGATCGCGGCGCGCTGCAGCAGCGGTGCCACGGTCGTGGGGCATTGGGCGATGGCCAGCGACGGAAGGAATGCAATGACGAGGCAAGCGACGGCGTGACGAGCTCTCCGGGCGTTCCGTGTGCGCATCGCGGCAGCATCGTCCACCCGCCGGCGGTCGTCCACTCCCGAGCGCGTGGCGGTGCGCGTGTGCTGGGTCGTGACGGTCATGACGGAGGTGTGGCGGGGTCTTTTGTCGGCGCGGCGCGCAGCGTGGATACGGCGGCGTGGCTTTGCGATGCGGTGATCCCGCAAGTGCCGGTGCGGCAGTGGGGCTGTCGCTGCCGTATCGGGTGCGTACGCTGATCGCGCTGTCGGCCCCGGTCGCGCTTCCGAGCCTGACGGGGGGGCAACCCGGCCATCTTGTTCGCAGGATGCGCAAGGTGTACTCCCTCCGCTGATTGGCGGGGCAAGCACACGCGCCATCGAAATCTGCATGAACCGTCCATCTGCCGCATTGTTCGCGTCGTTCGCATGGATCGTGTCGGTGGCTGGTGCGACGCAGTCCGCCGTTGCCCAATGTGCTCTGTCCGCTGTGCCCTCGGGTGGGGTGCCGGGCGTCGATGGCACCGTCCATGCGACGGCGATGCACGATCCAGATGGCCCGGGCCCGGCTTCGCCCCAGTTGGTGTTCGGCGGGCAGTTCGCGGTGGTCGGCACGCAGCGGATCGACGACCTGGCGGCATGGGACCCGGCGACGGGTGCAGTCACCCCGTTGGGCGGCACCAACGGTGAGGTGCGGGCCTTGGTGTCGCTGGGCAACGGCATCCTGATCGCGGCCGGCGCCTTCTCGGCGGTGGGTGGTGTCGCCGCCAGCAACATCGCGCAGTGGAACGGCTCCGCGTGGTCGCCGCTCGGAGCGGGCTGCAATGGTGAGGTGCGCGTGCTCGCCGCGCTGCCGAATGGCGATGTCGTCGCTGGCGGCGCATTCGTGGCGGCGGGAGGCGCGCCGGCCAGCGGTGTCGCCCGTTGGGATGGCTCCGCCTGGTCGCCACTTGGTGCCGGGATCGGTGTCGATGTGAACGCGCTCGCGGTGCTGCCGAGTGGTGAAGTCGTGGCAGCTGGCGAATCGGTCTTCTCCGGTGGGATCCAGGGCTGTCCCGTGGCGCGCTGGAATGGTGTCACGTGGTTGCCGCTCGGCGCGTCGCTGCAGTCTGGTCTTGGCGCCCGAGTCGCAGCGCTGGTCGCGATGCCAGGCGGCGATGTGATCGCCGGTGGCTCGTTCCGTTCGGCGGGGAGTGGGACCTCCTACCTTGCGCAATGGTCCGCCGCGACGAACACCTGGTCTGGATTGGGTGGCGGGTACGAAGTCCATTCGTTGCGGCTCGTCGGCAGCATCGTCCTCATCGGGCAGGCTTGGCTCTTCGGTTCACTGGGACGGATCTCCTATCTCAGCGGCTCCTTCGTCTCGCATCTCAGTTATACGAATCGATACGCTCTGGCCTTCGACGAGCTGCCGAACGGAGATCTGATTGCGGCCGGTTCGTTCACGTACGTCGATGGCAACGGCGGTGCCTTGGGAACGCCCGCCACCGGGCTTGCCCGAGCGACCCCGGGCGGAACCGGCTGGGGGCCGCTGATCGCGATGCCGGGAGCGGCCAAGTTGAAGGCGGTGGCCGCCGACGAAAATGGTGATGTCTGTGCCGCTGGCGACTTCGATGTCGGCGGCCCTCAATACTCCTTTCGACCTACCGTTGCGCGCTGGACGGGCAGTGCCTGGGCGCCGTTCGCGGCCCTCGGTGGCCCCGTGGCCTGCATGACCCGCATGCCCAACGGCGATGTGGTCGTCGGCATCCACACATACCCGCCGTTCTCTGGCCCTGGGGTCCAACGCTGGAACGGCAGCTCCTGGTCGCAGATCCCTTCCTTCCCAGGTGCCAGCGGTGGGACTCCGTTGGCGCTGGCTGCATTGCCGAACGGGGATTTGGTGGCGAGCTTCGACACCACGGTGCGGCGATTGGATGTCAGTCAGTGGCAATGGCTGCCGATGGGGACCCCTCTGGGCCATGTGCGGTCCTTCGTCAACCTGCCGAACGGGGACCTGGTTGCCGCGGCGAGCGGCGTTTCGGGGGGCGTTGGTCCTGCAGTGCATCGCTGGGATGGCAGCACGTGGTTGCCCGTCGGTGGCCCGTCGAATGCCGAGATCCACGCCCTTGCGCGGCTGCCGAACGGCGACCTGGTCGCCGGCGGCGAGTTCTCGATGATTGGCGGTGTCTCAGCCAATCGGGTTGCGCGTTGGGATGGCACTTCCTGGTCCCCGCTCGGTAGCGGAGTCAACGGCATCGTGCTGACCCTTGCGAGTGCACCGAACGGCGACTTGCTGGTCGGTGGTGAGTTCACGCTGGCTGGTGGTCTGCCCGCGGATCGTTGGGCGCGATGGAATGGCAGCAGCTGGTTGCCCATGCCTGCCACCAATGGCCGGGTGGCGTCGCTGGCGATGACGGCGAACGGAACCCTGTTCGCCGCCGGTGACTTCTCCGTGGTCGGAGGTCAGCTTGCGACGAGTTGGTCGCGCGTGGTCACGCCGTGTCCGGCCACCGTCGCCGTCGCCGGTACTGGCTGTGTCGGCAGCGGCGGCGCCAACGTGCTGATTGCTGCGGCGCCGCCTTGGCTTGGCGCGACGTTCACGTCGACGTCTACGGGCCTGCCGAGCAACGGACTTGCGGTCCGCGTGCATGGTTTCACGGCCTCGGTGACCCAGTTGGCTGCGATCCTGCCGCAGAGCGCGACCGGCTGCTTGTTGCTGGCCAGCCCCGATTTGCTCGATGCTCATGCCACCGGCGCCGGCACACTGACGACGACCCTGTCGCTGCCCAACACGGTGGCGCTCGCGAATCGGCTACTTCACCAACAGATCGTGGCGCTGGAGACCGATGCCTTCGGCAACATCACGGCCGCCACCAGCACCAACGCGCTGGTGTTGACGCTCGGCGCGTTCTGACGGCTCGGTCGGCGCTCGGGCGTGACTGGAGCGGTGCTGGTGCAGAACCGCGTCAGCCTGGAGCCGAGCCGGTCGACGGCTAACCTCCGGCAGTGCCCAGCCCTCCCGAACCGGATGCCGTGACCCGCTTGATGAGCGCCGCCGCCGACGGCGACAAGTCGGCGGCGAACGAACTGCTGCCGCTCGTCTACGAACAGCTGCGACGGACCGCCGAGGCCGACCTGCGACGCGAACGCCCGGACCACACGCTGTCGGCGACGGCGCTGGTGCACGAGGCCTACCTGCGGCTGGTCGGGCCGCGCGAGGTGCCCTGGGCCAACCGCAGCCACTTCTATGCCGCGGCCGCCGAGGCCATGCGCCGCATCCTGATCGACCACGCCCGCGCCCGCGGTCGCCGCGGCGGCCAGCACGTCCGCTTGGAGGAGTGCCCCGACCTCGCCAGCCTGGCCGGGGCCGGGGCCGAACAAATCCTGGCAGTCGACGAAGCGCTCGGGCGCTTCTCGCAGCAGGACCCGGAAGCCGCAGCCATGGTTCGGCTGCGGTTCTACGCGGGCCTGAGCGTCGACGAGGCAGCGGCAGCCATGGGGCTGTCGCCACGCACGGCGGCGCGGCTGTGGACCTACGCGCGGGCCGCGCTCTATCGCGACCTGCGCCCCGACCCGTGACGGATCATGACCGACGCCGACAAGTTGCTGGTGCGCCGCCTGTTCCTGCAGATCGCCGAACTCCCCGCGGCGGACCGTGCCGCGGCGCTGGACCGCGCGTGCCATGGCAACGCGAGGCTGCGCACGGAGGTGGAAGCCCTGCTGCGGGCCGACGCTGAGGCGGGGCAGTTCATGGCTTCGCCGACGGTGGACGGGGTCGCGCGCAAGGCGCCCGATGGCGGCCCGTGGTCGGAGCAGCCGGGCGCCTCGATCGGCCGCTACAAGCTGCTCGAACAGATCGGCGAAGGCGGCATGGGCACGATCTGGATGGCCGAGCAGCGCGAGCCGGTGAAGCGCCGCGTGGCGCTGAAGATCATCAAGCTCGGCATGGACAGCAAGCAGGTGATCGCCCGCTTCGAAGCCGAGCGCCAGGCGCTGGCGATGATGGACCACCCCCACATCGCCAAGGTGTTCGATGCGGGCACGACGGACGCGGGGCGGCCGTACTTCGTGATGGAGTACATCAAGGGCATCCCGATCCTCGAGTACTGCGACCAGGCCAAGGTCGACACGAAGTCGCGGCTGGAGCTGTTCACGGCGGTGTGCCACGCGATCCAGCACGCGCACCAGAAGGGCATCATCCACCGCGACATCAAGCCGTCGAACGTGCTGGTCACGCTGCACGATGGGGTGCCGGTGTGCAAGGTGATCGACTTCGGCATCGCGAAAGCGACCAACAGCGAGCTGACGACGAAGACGCTGTTCACCGAGCACCGCCAGATGGTCGGCACGCCGGCCTACATGTCGCCCGAGCAGGCCGAGATGAGCGGCCTCGACATCGACACGCGCTCGGACATCTACAGCCTCGGCGTGCTGCTCTACGAACTGCTGACCGGCACGACGCCGTTCGACATCAAGGATCTGTTGGCGCAGGGCTTCGCCGAGATGATGCGCACGATCCGCGAGGTCGAACCGCACAAGCCGAGCACGCGCATCTCGACGTTGGGCGACACCGGCACGCGCACCGCGATGCAGCGCCAGGTCGACCAGAAGAAGTTGCGTTCGCTGCTGCGCGGCGACCTCGACTGGATCGTGATGAAGTGCCTGGAGAAGGACCGATCGCGTCGGTACGAGACGGCGAACGGCCTGGCAGCCGACATCAAGCGGCACCTGGCCGACGAGCCGGTGACGGCGGGGGCACCGAGTGCGGGCTACCGGCTGAGCAAGTTCGTGCGGCGCAACAGGGTGCAGGTGCTCGCGGGCGGCGCGGTGGCAGCAGCACTGCTGCTCGGCATCGTCGGCTTCGCGTGGCAGGCCAAGGTCGCCGACGAGCAGCGCATCGTCGCGGAGCAGGCGCGCTCGTCCGAATCCGAGCAACGCCGGCTCGCCGAAGCTTCGAAGAACGAGGCCGAGACGCAGGCGCAGATCGCGATGGAACGCGGAGCCGCAGCCGAGAAGTCGGCGACGGAAGCGAGAGCGCAAGAAGCCGAAGCCAAGCAGCAGGCCGCCATCGCCGAGGCGATCGCCCGGTTCCAGACCGAGATGCTCGCCGCCGCCGATCCACAGAAGTTGCTCGGCGACAAGGTGACGGTGGTGCAGGTGATGGAGGCGGCGGCCAAGCTGCTGGACGGTGCCTCCCTCGAGGACCAGCCGCTGGTGGAGGCGGGGGTTCGAAACACGATCGGCCTGACACTTCGCGGGCTGGCCCGCTACGACGACGCGGAGCCGCACCTGAGGAAGTCGTTGGCGATCTTCCGCGCGGCCCTCCCCGCCGGCCACCCGAACATCGCCACCGGCTTGCACAACCTCGCGGTGGTATTGAAGGACCAGGACGATCTCGACGAGGCCGAGACGCTCTTTCGCGAAGCGGTGGAACTGCGCCGCGCGGCCGTTCCCGCCGGGCTCCCACAGCTTGCTGCCGCCTTGAACCAGCTCGCCAACCTGTTGTCGGCTCAGCACAGGTACGCCGAGGCCGAGTCGGTCCAACGCGAAGCGCTCGCGATCGAACAGGCGGCCTTCCCCGCCGGGCATGTCGTGCTCGCCAAGAGCCTGAGCGGTCTCGCAGTGGCCCTGGCGTTCCAGGACAAGCTCGCCGACGCCGAACCGCTGTTTCGCGAGGCCCTGGCGATCTACCGCGCGGGCCACCCTGCTGGGCATCCGGAGATCGCCAGTGGCCTGCACAATCTCGCCGGGTTCCTGCACGCGCAGCACAGGTTCGCCGAAGCCGAGCCACTCCACCGCGAAGCGCTGGCGATCCGCAGTGCGCGCCTTTCCGCCGGACACCCCGACCGCCGAAGCAGCCTGGACGGCCTCGCGGTGCTTCTCGAAGACCAAGGCAAGTTCGCCGAGGCCGAGCTGCTCTTCCGCGAAGCGCTGGATGCCAGCCGCGCATCCCTCCCCGCCGGGCACAAGGACATCGCCCACGCCCTGAACGGCCTGGGGCGACTCCTGCGGGCCCAGAAGAAGTTCGTCGACGCCGAGCCACTTCTTCGCGAAGCGCTGGCGATCGAACGCGTGGCCCTCCCCGCTGGCGACGCGAAGATCGCCGGCACCGCGAGCGAACTCGCGTTGTCCCTGCAGGCCCAGAACAGGCTCGCCGAGGCAGAGCCGCTGTTTCGCGAGGCGCTGACGCTCCACCGCGCGGCCAACCCCTCCGGCCACCCGAACATCGCCGACGCGCTGAACAACCTCGCGGGCCTGCTGCGCGCCATGGGCAAGCTCGGTGAGGCCGAGCCGCTCTCCCGCGAAGCGCTGGCGATCTTCCGGGCTGCGTTCCCCGTCGGTCATCCGCACCTCGCCGTCGTGCTGAGCAACCACGCGAAGCTACTTCGAGCTCTTGGGAGACCCGCCGAGGCAGAGCCGATCTGCCGCGAAGCGCTCGAGATCCGAAGCACGGCATTCCCCGCTGGACACCCCCAGGTGCTCGAGTCCATGCGCGCCCTTGCCGAGCTCTACAGCGAAACGGGCAAGGCCACGGAGGCCGTCCCCTTGTTCCGAGCTTGGCTCGAATCGACCCGCGCCACTGCTCCCAAGGACAGCACCCAACTGGCTGACACGCTCGCGTCGATCGGCCTCCCGCTGCTCAGGCTCGAGCAGTGGGGCGAAGCCGAGGCGCTGCTGCGCGAGTGCCTGACGATTCGCGAGCAGGCCCAGCCACAGGCATGGCGAACGTTCCACACGAGATCACTGCTCGGCGCGGCTCTGCTCGGGCAGAAGAAGAATGCCGAGGCCGAGCCGCTGTTGCTCGACGGCTACCGCGGCATGAAGGAGCGCGAGTCGACCATCCCGCCGGCGGCGGCGTCTCGCCTTCCCGAGGCGATCGAGCGCCTGGTGCAGCTGTACGAAGCCCAAGGCAATACGAAGAATGCCGCGGAATGGCGCAGCAAGCTCGAGGCTGCGCGCGCGGTGATCTCGACGCCGGCCACCACGGGAAGCAAGTGACTCCACGCCGCCAGCCGGACGACGGCGGTGGTGATGACGAAGGATGTGCTGATGGAGGTCGCGCCGACCGTCGTCGGCCCCAGCCTGGCATTCACCGGGGCTCGCCGCGTCCCTTGCGAAGGCGGGCGAGTGCCGCGATCGCCGCGTCCAGGGACGCTGCGCGAATCCAGTGCTGGTGCTGGGCTCCGTGCCACCAGGTGTTGTTGCCGGAGATCACGTGCACCACGGATCCGTTCGCGTCGAACACCGGCCCGCCGCTCTGTCCAGCGTGGCTCAGGCATCCGGCGAGCGGAGTGAACAGTGGCATGCGCACGTTCGTCGGGTCGTTCGTGCTCGGCTCGACGATGGTGAGCAACGGCTCGAGGCAGCGGCTCGGTTGCCAGGGCACGACATGGCCCTCGCCGTCGAGGCCGAGCTGTGTCGGGAAGCCGTAGCAGAACCGCAGACTCGAGCTCGCTGCCGTCGCGATGGTCGCCGACGGCATGTCGACCATCGGTGCAACGACCTCGAGCAACGCCCAGTCTTGCATCACACCCTGGGCGTCGTCGCCATGGCGCCACTCGACGACGCGCGCCGAGAACTCGGCATCGCTCCTGCCGGACCGGAGAGGTTGCGGCAGGTACACCGTGATCTCGGCCGCTGCCGGATCGGCGACGTCGGCGACGACGTGCCCAGCGGTGAGGACGAAGCGCCCCGCCTCGACGAGCACACCGCTGCCGTGGGAGGTCCGGCTCGAGTCGCCGACCCGATGGGTCACGGCCAGACGGACCACTGCCTGGCGGGCCTCGCGGAGCGCTTCGATCGCGTCCAACGTCAGGACCGTGCTCTCACCGTTCGGCAGCTGGTGCGAGCGTTTGCTCGGCGGGAGTTCGCGCCGCGCATAGGCCGTGGCCTCCGCATGGCCGAGCGCCATGGCCACCTCGGGCGACACGAAGGCCGGCAACCCGGTACCCCGCGGCCCGCGGTACACCATCGCGATCGCGACCAGGACGAACGTCAGGATCGACGCGCTCAGCAGACGGGCTCGCATCCATCGAAGTCGAAAGGAGAGACGCCGTTCGGTCCCCGGACCACCCGGGGCGCGGCACTACGCTCCCTGGCGCCACCTCGCTCGTCAACCGGTCCTCGGGCGCGGGTCGGCGACCGTGGACCGTGTGCCGGCTTCCGCTGCCCGCGAACAGGATGCGGATGTCGGCGATCGAGTCGATCGCGACGCCCGCCATGCCGACGTCGCCGGTGAGCTGACGGCGAAGGGCGCTCAGTCTGCCTGCCAAAGGCTCGCCACCGGCAAAGCCAACGCACCGGCCAGCCGGAACGCGTGCTTCCCGGTGTGCAGGATCACTCCGGTACATCGATCCTCACCGACTCGTCGCGCCAGCGCTTGCAGTCCGCGCGCATCTTCCTCCCTGACGTTCGGCGAGGCCTTGACCTCGAATGCGATCACCGAACCATCCGGGCGCTCGAGCACGAGGTCGACTTCGTCGCCATCATGGGTGCGCCAGTGCCCGACCGCGACCGGCTCGTCCAGCCAGTGGGTCTGCTTGACGATCTCGTTGACGACGAACGTCTCGAGCAGGTGGCCGAACTGCTGCAGTGCCTGTGGTCGAGCGGCGAGCAACTGTTCCCTGGTCACTCGCAGCAGTCGCGCGGCGAGGCCGGTGTCGACGAAATGCAGCTTCGGCGTGGCCGCGGAACGGGCCGACAGCGTCGTGCCCCAGGCCGCGAGTTGCTGGTGCAGGAACACCGCCTCGAGCAGCTGCAGGTAGTCCTCGGTGGTGCTGCGGTCGAGGTCCAGTTCCTGGCCGAGCTTGGCGGTGTTTGCGAGTTGTGCCGTGCGTGCGGCGACCAACGCCGCGAGGCGCGGCATCAACACGCGCCTGCGTACCTTGCGTAGTTCGGCGACATCCTTGTCGAGGGTCAGCTGCAGATACTGGTCGAACCATCGCTGGCGGGCTCCTTCCCCAGCGATGCGCAATGCCATCGGCATGCCGCCCCGCAGCACGCGGTCGGCGTAGGCGGCGCGGTCGAGGCCACTGTCCGTCAGCGCCGGGGTTCTCCCACGCACGAGTTCCTCGACGAACGACTCGTTGGTTTCCGAGATCTCTCCCTGCGAAAGGGGCAGCACGGGAACGATCTGGGCGCGCCCGGTGAGGGCCTGCGCGATCGCTGGCACGCTGCCGTAGCGGGTCGAGCCGGCCAGCAGGAACTGGCCCGGCGAGCCGTCGCGGTTCAGCAGCGCCTTGACGAGGTCGAGCGACTCCGGCGCCTTCGCATACTCGTCGATCAGCACCGGTCGCGGCCGATCGAGGAATCGCATGGGGTCCGCGGTGAAGGCTTGCGCCGTGGCGGGGTTGTCGAGGTCCACGACTTCGCGGCCGAGTTCGCCCGCCAGCGTGCGCAACACGGTCGACTTGCCGACCGCGCGCGGTCCGCTCAGCACGACGACCTGTGCGTCACGGAGCCGCTCGGCAGCGGTGGCCTGCGCGCGGCGGCTGACTTCGGTGCGCAGGGGCTTCGCGGACTTCATGCCCGCAACCTAGCCTCGGAATCCTCGATTTCGAGCCACGATTGTTCCCGAATTCGAGGGGCGCGGACGCTCGATTTCGAGCGGTTGCGTGTCCCGCATGGTGGCTGCAGGCGACGTGGTGGTCGCCGGAGGAGGGGTTCGACGCCGCCGGCGTGGATGTCGCGGAGTGATGGGGCGCCATCCCCGAGCTCAGAGGCTGCCGATGGTCAGCTGCAGCGCGTTGGTCGCGGTGACCGCCGTCCACGCACCCTGCGAGTCGAGCGCGATCGGCACCATCTGCTGGAAGAACGAAGCACCGACCAGCTGTGCCGTGTTCGGCAGCATCATCGACGACGTCGCCGTGCCGTTCGTGGCGACGAGCGCGCCGAGAACGTCGGGCAGCACCAGTGCGTCGCAGCCCGGCAGACCCTGCGGGAAGAACGCGCCGAGCGGGGCCACGCCCTGCGGGATGGGCGTCAGGCTCGTCGCGACCACCACGATCGCAGTCGTCGGCAGGTTGGTGCCCCTCGCCACGAACGTCGAGTCGATCCACGGCAGCGTCGCGGCGGTCAGCGTCTGGCCGTTGCAGCCGACGCCGAGGTCCAGCGCCGAGGCCGGGCACGTCGGCAGCAGCTTCGCGAAGTTCGCGGCGCGGTCGTCGCCGAACAGGCCACCGACCGCGAGGCCGCCCTCGGGCAGCACGCGCACGTGCTGCACGAACGAGCCGTGCACGTCGAGCGCCGACCACTCCGCCGAGCTCGCGTCGAGGCGCGCGACGTTGCCGGCGACCTTGATGTGCAGGATCGGCGGAATGGAGATCGTGTAGTTCCACTCGGCGCCGCTCGCGACGATGTCGCCGTCGGGCAGCACCGCGACCGCGAGCACGTCGCTGGTCGGGCGGAAGGCGAACGGCGAGCCCGGATAGACCCATGCCGCGCCGTTCCACTTCGCGATGTACGGCACGCTGGTCGCGCCCGAGAACGTGAACGCACCGCCGATCACCGGCTCGCCGCTCGCCGTCGTCGCGATCGACCACACCGCGTTGTCGACGCCGTTGCCGAACGCCCACCACGCGCCGTTCCAGCGCGCGATCCGGCTCGCGGCGACGCCGCCGATCGTCGTGAAGTTGCCGCCGACCAGCAGTTCGCCGTTCGGCGCCACGTGCAGCGCGTTCACCTGCGACGGCGAACCGCTGCCGAGGGCCAGCCAGGTCGTGCCGTTCCAGCGCGCGATGCGGTTCCGCGCCAGGCCGCCGGCCACCGTGAAGCGCCCCGCGGCGAAGAGGTCGCCGCCCGGCATGACCGCCAGCGCGTAGACGATGTCGTTGACGCCGCCGCCGAACTGCGACCACGCCGTGCCGTCCCAGCGCGCGAGGTTCAGCGCCGGCACGCCGCCGGCCAAAGTGAAGCTGCCGCCCGCGACGACGTCGCCGTTCGGCAAGGTGGCCACCGCGAACGCGCCGAGGCCGCCTTCGAGGCCGGTGCCGAGCGGCGACCAGGCGCCGGGATTGCCGCGCGCGATGCCGTTCATGGTGACGCCGGAGATCGTCCTGAAGGCGCCCACGATCACCGTGTCGTTGCCCAGCGAACACGAGTCGTAGACGCGTTCGTCGATGCCGCGGCCGAGCAGCGGCGGCCAGGCCTGCACGCCGTCGAATTTGCGCACCGCCTGCGTCGCGGTCGTGAGGCCGAGCACGTAGCCGCCGAGGTAGCCGAGCGCGCTCGGCTCGGCCGACGGGCTGTCGTCGAACACCGCGCCGAGGGGGTTCCACGCGGTGCCGCTCCATCGCCAGACCTCGTCGGACGTGCCGAGTGCGGTCGCCGTGACCTCGAAGCTGCTGACGCCGAACGTGCGCACGAACAGCTCGTTGACGGTGGTGCAGGGGATGCCCGTTCCCATCGCGCTCCACAGGTTGGTCGATTGCGTGAGCCTGGCTACGTGATCTGCCGCGAGCGCTCCGATCGTCGTGAACTCGCCGCCGGCGAACAGGTAGGTCTGCGTGATCGCGAGGGCCTGGCGCACCGCGAACGACTCGATGCGGCCGTTGAACCCAGCACCGGCGAACCACTGCGAGCCGTTCCACAGCGCGTGGTTGGACACCGCGAGTCCACCGGCGGCCGAGAACGCGCCGCCGACGTGCAGCGCACCGGCGAACGGCGCCAGCGCGCGGACCTCGCCGGTGATGCCCGTGCCGAGTGCCGTCCACGTGCTGCCGTCCCACTGGGCGATGTCCTGCGCCAGGACGCCGTCCACGACCGAGAAGTTGCCGCCGGCGACGAGCCGCGACTGGAACGTCGCGAAGCAGCGCACGAAGCCGCTGACGGTTCCGAACGCGCCGACCGGCACCCAGCTGGTGCCGTTCCACGTCGACACCCGCGACGAGTTCAGGATGTTGGTGCTCGCCGCGACGACCAGTTGGCCGTTCCACACCGTCATCGCGGTGCAGCTGACGCCGGGCGGCGTGCCGAGCGGCTGCCAGGCGGTGCCGTCGTGGAAGGCGATCGACACGTTGGTCAGCGTGCCGGCCGAGAACCTGCCGGCGAACACCTGGACCTGAGGCTGCGGCCCGGCGCCGTCCGGATCCCAGTTGACGATGGCGTTGACCGTGCCGGTGGCGTGCGGCACGGGGTCCCCGGCCATCGGCAGCAGGTCACACTGCGCGAGTGCGGTCGACCAGAGGAGGGGGAGAACCACGGCGGCGCGGAGCGAGGGCATGCCGGTCGAGCGACGCGCCCGCGGCCGTGTTCGCGGATTCCCGAGAAAATGCGGAACGGGCCGCCGGCACCGCCCGCGACAACGTCGAGCAACTGCCTGCCCTGGTCGACTTCGCGGCCACGGCGCTCGCGGGCGACCACGTGCAGGTCCTGCGAGGACCGAAGCTAGACTGCCGCGCTCTTCCTCTCGTTCGCTCCGCATGCCCATCCGCGAACAGCCGCGCGCCCTCGGCATCCTGCTCACGTTGCTGCTCGCGGTCGCGCTGGCGATCGGCGGCCAGCGCATGCCTGCCGTCGTGCCGGCGTCGGCGCCGGCGGGCGAGGTCTCGGGCGCGCGCGCCATGGCCGTGCTGCAGAAGCTGGCGGCGGAGCCGCGGCCGGTCGGGTCGGCGCCGCATCGGCAGGCGCTCGAACTGGTGGTGGCCGAGCTCGCCGCGGCTGGCTACGCGGCGGAGCAGAACCGCGCCGTGCTCGGCATCGAGCTGTGCAACCTGGTCGTGCCGATCGCCGGTACGGCGCCGACGGGCACCGTGCTGCTCCTGGCGCACAGCGACTCCGTGGCGCGTTCGCCGGGCGCTGGCGACGACGGGGTCGGGGTCGTCAGCTGGATCGAAGCGCTGCGTGCGCTCGGCGCGACCGGCTGGCGGCCGCGCAACGACGTGCTGCTGCTGCTGACCGACGGCGAGGAACGTGGCATGCTCGGCGCCCTGGCCTTCGCGCGCACCGACCCGCGGGTGGCGAAGGTGAAGACGGTGGTCAACCTCGAAGCGATCGGCAATGGCGGGCCGGCCTACCCGTTCGAACTCGGGCCGCACAACGGCGCGCGCGTGCGCTTGTTCGCCGACACGGTGGCGCGGCCGGCCGGGTCGTCGTTCGCGGAAGCGGTCTACCACCTGCTGCCGAACGACACCGACCTGTCGAT
>JBILEY010000302.1:0-6634 GCA_044351865.1 Planctomycetota bacterium
CGTCGCCGTGCGCGCGGCGACGTCGACGATGCTGACGGAGCCTTCGGGGTTGATCTGGCCGGTGGCGAGGTCCGCTTCGCCTTCGTTCGCGGTCAGCACCTTGGTGCCGTCCGGCGTGAACGCCAGCATGTCGGGCAGGGCGCCGACCGTCACCGCCGGGCCGTTGGCGAGGCCGGTGGCGGCATCGAAGAACTGCACCGCGCCGAGCGCCTGTGCCGTGGCGCCCTCGACGGCGACGGCGACGAGGCCGTTCCGCACGGCGACGCTGTTCGGGTTGCCGGCGAGCGGGATCGACGTCGCGAAGGTCATGCCGCCGGTGGCCGAGACCGTGAACACGCTGAGCGTGCTGTTGCCCGGGTTGGTGACGAAGAAGCGGCGGCTCGCGGCGTCGAAGGCCCCGATCTCCCCGCGCGCGTTCGACGTCTGCACGGTCGACAGGTGCGTGTGGGAGATCTGGGCGGACAGGCAAGCAGCGGCCGCGATGGCGGCGGCGGAGATCCGGAACAGCATGCGTTGATCCTCGGTGCGCGGAGTGGCACGTGCTGGGCACTGCACACGCAGGGTCCCGCACGTTCGGGCGACGAGTGGACGCACGCTGTGCGAAGCGGCGATGCAGGCTCGATGAAGAACCGCAGTGCCGCGCGCTTCAGCGCGAGCGGCCGCCGCGCAGCAGCAGGCCGGCGAGCACGTAGCCGCCGACGCCGATCCAGGCGACGCCCTGGAAGCCGATGACCATCGCCAGCGCCAGCGAGATCACGCCGGCGAGCACGCTGCAGGCGCGCGGTGCCGTTGACCGCCGAACGCATCCGCGCGATCGAAGCGCAGTGGCGGCAGAAGGTGGTGGAGCAGCGTGCGGGTCGCAGAGGGACGTGAACCGGCTGGCTGTCGGTAGCGTTGGGCGGGCCATGCTGCGCGCGTCGAGTCGTTGGTTGGTCGCCACGATGTTCCTGTTCGCGGCGTGCACCGGTGGCTCGGCGTCGTCGGCCCAACTCGGTCGAAGCGCTGCGGCCCAGGACCCGGCCGTCGAACGTGCCGTCACACCGCGTTACCGCTTCACGGTCGATGGCGCACCGGTGCGGCCGAAGGTCCGCCCGGTCTTCGGCAGTCAGGGCCAGCCCGTCGTCGGCGACGTCCTGGAATGGCCTGGGCTCGTGCTCGACGAAGAGCCGGAGCAGAGTTTCGACTGGTCGGAGGAAGGTCGCGTGTACCAACGCTCCGCCCATGGTCGTCGGTTGGTGCACGTGCGCGTGCGCAAGGCCGACGAGCTGGCCTCGTTGACCGACGAGGAAGCGCGCGGCTTGCGCGGAGTCGAGTTCGCAGCATGGGATGCCGCGATCGCGCAGCAGTTGGCACGCATCGACGTGCGGCAGTGCCTGCTCGCGTTTCCGAACGTCTGGTCGGTGGACCTCACCGACTTGCCGGCCTCGGCCCGCTATCTCGACTTCCATTACGGGCCAGCCGTGGAGCCGGCGGCGTTCGCTCGCTTCGCCGAGCTGCGCTACCTCGTACTGCCAGACGAGGTGCCGGTCGGTGACGCGCCGCCGCCCGAGGACCACCCCGAGTACACGATGGACCTTGCGTGGATCGCGAAGGTGCCCGAGCTGCGCTACCTCGACGTGTCGGGCGTCGTGGTGGACCTGCGGCCTCTGGGTGGTCATCCCGGGCTGCAGACCGTCGTCGCCGAGCATGCGCGCATCACGCACCTGCCCTACGTGCCCGTGCCGAGCCTGCGCACGTTCACGGCTTCGTTCAGCTACGTTCCCGCTGACGGAATCGCGCGGCTGCGGCGCCTGCATCCCGAGGCCTCGATCCACGCCAACGCCGCCGAGGAACTGGCGGACCTGCTGCGGTCAGCGACGCGGTTGTTGCTGCGCACGGGCTCGAGCATCCATACCCGTCCCAAAGACCAGGTGGTCTACGGGACCGAAGAGCCGAGCGAGTTGGCGGCGGCGCGTGCGCTGCTGCTGCCCTTGCGCAGTGGCTACGACCTGCCCTCGGATGTCCGGGCGGGTGACAACGGCGTGCTGCAGTTCTTCGACGACGACGGCACGCTGCTGGCAGAAGTTGGCCTGCTCGGCGGCCTGCGTTGCCGTCAGGCCTGGGAGATCGTCGCTAGGTTCGCTTCGGACGAGGCGCGCATCGCGCTCGAGCAGTGGCTGCGCGCGCGGGGTTTGCGCGTCGGCTCGCCGGTCCCGCGAGCCCGTTGAAGCACCGACGCGAAGGCGGAACGAAGCGACACGGCCCTTCTTCGCCGAGGCGGCGCTACGGCACGACGACGCCGAGCCGCTGCATCGCATCCTGCAGGGCCGCGAACTGCCGTTCCGCGAACTGCAGCTCCATCGCTTCGCGGTTGGCGTCGACGTTCGAGCGTTCGAGGAAGCCCTGCTTCAGCCAACCGAGCCCGGTGAACCCAGGCGTGTTCGTGATCGGCGCCCCCGAGGCTTCGGTGGGACGCCAAACGGCGCCGGCGATCAGCAGGCCCGATGGGTTCACGAACCGATGCAGCGTCAGTTGGCCGACCAGCGTCGACGTGTCCGGACTGCCGGCCGTGCGCAGCGCGATGCGGCCTTCGGGGTCGATCGCGATCTCCAGCGTGTCGTTCGGGATCGTGATCTCGGGCAGCACGATGTCGCCGTCGCCCGAGCGCAGCTTGCCGTCGGCGCAGATCTGCAGGCAGCCCGCGCGCGTGTAGCCAGTGCTGCCGTCGCGCAGCGTGACGGCGAAGAAGCCGTCGCCGTCGATCGCGAGGTCGAGGTTGCGTCCGGTCAGGTGCAGCGCACCGGGCGTGAACACCGACTCGGTGCCGAGCAGCACCGGCAGCGTGTGCGGCGTGCCATCGCGGCCGTGGATCGGTTGCGTCGACGTGCGCACCATGCGCCGCTTCCAACCGACGGTGTCGACGTTGGCGAGGTTCTCGATGGCGACGCGGCAACGCTGCTGGTGCACGGCCGCGGCGGCGTGTGCGATCTGCGCCAGGATCGGATCGATCGCGTCGGGGCGGCGGGTGGCGGGCGACGTCTCGCCGTCGGGGCGCGCGAACGCGGCGTCGACGGCGGTGCCGTTCGCTTGTGTCTGCGCGCCGGGAGCCTGGAGCACGATCGGGGCCGGCAGGGTGAAGCAGCCGGCGAGCAACGTGCTCGCGGCGATCGCGGGAAGCGCGCGCATGGGGGACTCCGCAGTGTCGGGGGACTGCACGCCGGGGGTGGCGTGCTGCGGCGTCTTTCGACACTCCTGGTCTCGGACTGGAACGGATCGTCGCCGAGTGCGGCGCGGCGTGGCTCAGCCGGGGGCACCCTCGGGGCGTTCGAGCCGCACGTCGTGGCCGCGTGCCCACAACGCCAGGTCCTGCCGCAACAGCGCCGCCGCCATCATCGCCGGGAACAGGTCGGGCGTGCAGGCGAACACCGGCACGCCCATCGCCGCCAGCAACGCCGCGTGCCGCGGGTCGTGTGCTGGCCGACCGTCGTCGTTCAGCGCCAGCAGCACGATCAGCTGCACGCCGCGCGCGACGAGGCGCGCCGCCGTCTGCAGCATGCCCGCACTGTCGCCGCCTTCGTACAGGTCGCTGATCAGCAGCATCACGGTGTCGTGCGGGCGCTGCACCAGCCCTTCGCAGTAGACGAGCGCACGATGGATGTCGGTGCCGCCGCCGAGCTGGGCGCCGAACAGCAGGTCGACCGGATCGCGCAGTTCGGCGGTGAGGTCGACGACCGCGGTGTCGAACACGACCATGCGCGTGCGCAGCGCCGGCAGTGACGCCATCACCGCGCCGAAGATCGACGAGTAGACGACCGACGTCGCCATCGACCCGCTCTGGTCGACACACAGCACGACGTCGCGCAGCGCGGCGCGCTTCCGGCCGAAGCCGACGAGTCGCTCGGGCACCACGGTGCGCAGGTCGGGCTGGTAGTGGCGCAGGTTGGCGCGGATCGTGCGATGCCAGTCGATCTCGCTCGGCCGCGGCCGGTGGTTGCGGACCGAACGCGCCAGGGCGCCGTGCACGGCGCTGCGCAGCGGTTGCGCGAGGCGACGCAGCAGGTCGTCGACGATGCGCCGCACGACCAGGCGGGCGGTCGCGCGCGTGCGTTCGGGCATCACCTTCTGCAGCGACAGCAACGTCGCGGCGAGGTGCACGTCGGGCTCGACCTCGGCCAGCAGTTCCGGCTCGAGCAGCATGCGTTCGAGGTCGAGGCGCGCCATCGCGTCCTGCTGCAGCACGCGCACGACGCTGCTCGGGAAGAAGCGCCGGATGTCGCCGAGCCAGCGCGCGAGCCGCGGCGCCGAACCGCCGAGGCCGGAGCGGCGGTCGCCGTCGCCGCTGCTGCCGTCGTAGAGCTCGCCGAGCACTTCGTCGAGTCGCAGGTCGTCGCCGTGCAGATCGGCGCCGAGGGCTTCGCCGGCCTCCTGGCCGAGCAGCAGGCGCCAACGGTGCGGCAGGTCGCGGCGGGGCGTGGTCATCGCGTCGTCTCCGGGAGGCCGAGCAGCGCCGCGGTCGCTGCGATCGCCGGTGCGGCGCGCTCGGGCTCGAACGCCAGCATCGACGCAAGGGGCGCGGCGGGGCGTGCTTCCCCTGGGCGCAGCGTGCGCACGGCGCCGGCGATCTGCCGTCGTTCGCCGGCGGCGAAGGTCGCGAACGTGCGCCGCACCAGCGGCAGCACCTGTTGGAACACGTCGTCGGGCAACGACGCGACCCAGCCGTCGAGCAGCTGCAGCAGCGAGCGTTCGTGCGCCAGGATCGCGCCGGCGTCGGTCAAGAAGCCGTCGATCCACGCCGCGGCGACGACCGGGGCGGCGCCGGGCGACAGTTCGCGGGCGAGAGCCAGCGCCACGGTCGCATCGTCGACGCGGCCGGCGTCGCGGCGTTGGCGCAGGGCGAGACCACGCAGCAGCGCGTGCGCCGCGGTGGCGAGCAGACGCTGCAGCGCGTCGTCGAAGCCGGCGAGCAGAGCGTCGTCGGCGAGCAGCTCGAGCGCCTGCCGATGCGCGCGCAGGTGTGTCGCCAGCTGGCGCGCCCGTTCGTCGTCGACGCCGTGGCCGGCGTTCGGCAGCGCTACGTGCACGCGTTCGGCGAGGCCGTGCACGATCGCGCGCACCGCGGTGCCGTCGCTCTGCCGCACGTCGCCGTAGCGCGTGACCTGGCACAGCGGCGGGATCGCCGCGAGCAGCGCGTCGACGTCGCCGGTGCCGGCGGCGCGGGCCGCCAGCGCAGCGAGCACCGCGGCCACGGCGGTGGGCACGTCGGCGAACAGGGCGACCTCGAGCAGTTCGACCAGTTCCGGCAGAGCGCCGCTGGCCGCGCGCGCGGCCACGCGCTGCGCCGCCGCGGCTTCGACGGTGTTGCCGTAGGCCGCCGCGTCGACGACCGCGAGGGCGAACTCGGGTCGCCACTGCAGCTGCCACACCTCCTTGAAGGTGCCGCGGGTGCGCCCCGCGTTCGCCTTCTCGCCGTACGGCAGCCGCAGCACCGCCAGCCGATGCAGGAACACGCTGCGCGCCTTGCCCGACTCCTCGCGCAGGTCGAGTTCGACGCGCGTCGCCGACGCCGCCTGCTTCAGGCGCAGCGAGCGCATCGTCGCCAGCACATCCTCTTCGAGCGGCAGCCGCGCCAGGCCCGCGGGCAGCTCGCCGAGGCGGTCGCCGACCAGCAGGTCCTTCTGCAACAGCGGCCGCCAGCTGGGCTCGCCGCGCGCGAACACCGCCTCGATCGCCTGCAGCGTCTCCGGCAGCCCGGGGCGCGGCCGGCCGCGCAGGCCGGCGAGCGCTTCGCACAAGCGGGTCGCTTCGACCACGCTGGCGCTGCTCGCTTCCAGGTCCTGGGCGCGCAGCACGCGCGCGGCGCGCACCAGCCAGCGCGGCAGCAGGTCGGGGCCGCTCTGCCACAGGTGCTCGTACCAGCCGGGCGAGGTGATGCCAGCGCCGTAGCCGCTGGCCCGGGTCAGCCGCGCGTAGGTCCACGGCGTCCAGGTCGTGCGCACCTTGCACTTCGGCAGGTCCTTGAGCAGCGCGTCGTCGTCGGCCTTGCTGCCCGTCGCCATCGCCGGGGCGTGCCAGGCGCCGCAGACGAAAGCGATGTTGCCGAAGCCCTCCTTCTGCGCCTTCTGCAGCGTGCGCCGCATCCACGCCTCGCGCTGCAGCGTGCGCTTCGTCTCCGGCAGCGCCAGTTCCTGCCGCACCGCGCCCACGGCGGTCGCGATCGCGGCGAACAGCTGCACGTCGTCGCTCTCCTCGATGCGGTCGTTCCACCAGCGCTCGCTGTCGCTGTAGCCGTCGGCGCGCGCCAGCCACTCGAGCGGATCGCGGCGCGGCTCCAGCTCGGCGCCAACGGCCTCGTCGGCGTTCTCGCTGCCGTCCGCCTCGTCGGCGCCGGCGTCGGCGAGATGCACCGCCGCCGGCAGGTCGCAGAAGCGCGCCGGCACGCCGTTCTCGACCGCCCAGCGCAGCGCCTGCCATTCGGGCGAGAACTCGGCAAACGGCCAGAAGCTCGCGCACTCGGGGCGGTCGACGCGGTGCACCAGCAGGGCGACCGGCGGCGTCATGCCAGCGGCGGCGACCGCGGCGATCTCGTCGTCGGCGTCGGGCGGGCCTTCGACCAGCACGAGGTCCGGGCGCAACACTCCGAGCGCGTTCTGCAGGC
>JBILEY010000303.1:0-6611 GCA_044351865.1 Planctomycetota bacterium
CTTGTCGCGCAGGAACTCCTGCTGGCCCTGCTGCACGACGGGGATCTTGCTGCCGAGCGCGCTGCCATAGCCGACCGCGTGCACGACGAGCCCCGCGTCCTTCAGTTCGCCCGCCGCCTGCCGCCCAGCGCCGGCGAGGTCCTCCCCGTCGGTCAGCAACAGCACGACCGTGGTCGCGCGATTGTCGGGATCCGCGATCTCCTGCGCGCGCCGCAGCGCCGCCGCCAGATCGGTACCGCCGACCTTGACCAGGTCGGTGTCGACCTCGGCCAGCAGCCCGCGGAACGAGTCGACATCGTGCGTCAGCGGGATGGCGATGCGCGCCGCACCGGCGAACACGACGAGGCCGATGCGGTCGCCACCCGACAACTTCGCCAACAGCGCGCGCACGTCCTGCAGCGCTCGCTGCAGGCGCGTCGGCTCCATGTCGCCGGCGAGCATCGAACGCGACGTGTCGAGGCAGACCAGCAGGTCGAGGCCGCGGCGTTCGGTCGCGATCGTCTCCTCGCCACTGCGTGGGTCCATCCAGCACAAGAGCCCGAGCAGGAGCAGCACGGCGAGGCGCAGCGAACGCCACAACGCCGACAGGCCCGCGGGCCTCGACGCCGCTCCGTAGGCGGCGACGGCCGCGCGCGATCGATCGAACAGCGTCCACGCCAACGCCCAGGCCAGCGGCAGCGACAGCAGCCACGGCCACAAGGAAGCGCGTGCGAACTCGAGGTCGCTCACGGCACCCTCCGGAACAGCAACACCTCGGCGAGCAGGGAGACCAGCAACAGCGCGAGCCCGATGCCGAGCGGCCACTGGAAGCGGTCGACGGCGCGGTAGCGCGGATCCTCGATCGTCGCCTTCTCCAGCTCGTCGATGCGCGCGTAGACCGCCGCCAGCTCGTCGTCGCTCTTCGGCTGGAAGAACTCGCCGCCGGTGTCCTTCGCGATGGTCCTCAGGTCGCCGAAGTCGAGCGGTTGCATGCGACCGAACGGCGTCGGCGTGCCCTTGCCGAGGCCGATCGTGTGCACCCGCACCCCGGCGTCCTTCGCCAGCTTGACGCCTTCGCTCGGCGTGATGTCGTCGACGGTGGTCTCGCCGTCGGTCAGCAGCACGACGACGCGCGACTTCGCCTGGCTCTTCTGCAGCACCTGCACCGCCTTCGCCAGCGCCGTGCCGATCGCCGTGCCGTCGAGTTCGCTCTCGCGCGGCACCGTGTCGACCGTCGCCAGGAACGCCGCCAGCGCCGTCTCGTCGAGCGTCGGCGGGCAGCGCAGTTCGGCGTAGCGCGCGAACGTCACCAGCGCGACGCGGTCGTTCGTGCGCGCCTTGGCGAACGCCATCGCCCGTTCGCGCGCCGCGTCCATGCGCCGGTAGCGCTCGTCGTCGCGCATGTCGGGGATCAGCATCGACGAACTGGTGTCGACCGCGAGAACGATGTCGATGCCCTGGTCGCGCAGCGGCATCACTTCGCGTTCGACCGGCCGCGCCAGCGCCACGCTGAGCGCCAAGGCCGCCAGCAGTTTGCCGAACAGCGGCAACGCCGCGAACCGCTGGCGCCAGGTCACGGGCAAGCCGTCGAACAGCGACACCGCCGCCGTCGGCAGCGCGGCGCGCGGCCGCAGCAGGCGGAACAACAGCGCCGCCACCGCCAGCGGCGCGACCAGCAGGAACCATGGATCGAGCAGCGTCAGGCTGCCCCACTCGACGGCTTCGGCGGCCACGGCGATCACGACGCACCTCCCACCGCGGCGGCCACCGGCGACGACGACGGCGGCGCGATGCGATCCGGGCGCGTCGCTTCGACGAACGCCACGGCCTGCTGCCACGTCGCCAGGTGCTCCGCTTCGCCCGGCAGATGGCGCGCGAACTTCACCATGTCGCACTGGAGCAGGAACTGCCGCAGCTCGGAGCGGTGCTCGCGCAGCAGGTCGACGCCGCCGTCCAGTTCGCGCAGGAACTCCTCGGTCGTGCGCTCCGGCGCCCGCACCGCGAAGCGCTCCTCGACGTAGTCGCGCAGCACCTGCGACGTCGCCACGTAGAACGTGTCGACCTGCGCCGGCGTGCTGCGGGCGGCGTCGCGCAGACGTTGCAGTTCGCGCAGCGCGCGCACGTGCGGCGGCACCGCGACCTCGCGCGCGTAGTGGCTCGCGCGCGGTCGCCGCAGCCACCACACCAGCAAGAGCAGCGACAGCAGGCCACCGCCGGCGGCGAGCCACGGCCACCACGCGCGCGGGGCTGCGAACAGGTCGCCGCGGGTCTCGACCGTCTGGCCGAGTTCGGCGGCGAGGTCGGGAGTGCCGCTGGTGGCGAGCCCGAGCGCGCTGCGCACGACGACGGTCTGCTCGGCAGTGCTGGCCGCCAGTTCGCCGTCCTGCACCTTCGCCACGAACGACGGCAAGGTCAGCGGCCCCGGCCCGCGCCGCGGCCGCAGCTGCAACACCGTGCGCCGCCATTGCCCGCCGAACAGCGGCCGCGCCGGCTCCTCGTGCACCTCGACGCGCCATTGCTCCGCGTCGATCGCCGAAGCCGGCGCGAACGCGACCGTGAGCCCGGCACCGACGAACAGGTCGAACGTCGCCGTCACCGGCTGCATCAGGTCGACCTCGGTCGGCTGCAGCGACAGGCGCAGGTCGAGGCCGGTGGCCGGGGCCGCAGTCCACGGCGCCGCTTCGCCGCCGCACGCCGCGAAGGCGAGCAGCAGGGCGACGCCGACCGCCGGGCGAGCCGCGCGACGCGGCGTCATCGCTTCGCCCCCCGCAGCTCGCGCATGCGGAAGAACCGCACCAGTGGATCGACCACCGAGCCGTCGGTCGGCACGTCGAGCAGGTCGACGCCGGCGCGCCGGCAGGTCGCCAGCAGCGCCGCCCGCTCGGCCTGCCAGTTGGCGCGGATCTTCGCCCGCACCGCGGCGCTGGCGAGATCGACGGTGACCGCGCGCCCGCTTTCGGGATCGACGAAGTCGCACAAGCCGACGCGCGGCAGCGCCGCCACGTCGCCGGCGGCGCGGTCGAGACCGGCGGCGAACGGATCGCGGATGCGCACGGCGATGACGTCGTGGCGCGGCGCCAGCCGCCGCAGCGGCGCACTGACGTCCTGGCCGAGGAAGTCGCTGACGACGAATACGATCGCCCGCCGCCGCTGCACGCGACCGGCGAAGTCGAGCGCGCCGGCGAGGTCGGTGCCGCGGCCGGCGAGCGGCGGCACGCACGCTTCGCGGATCAGCCGCAGCACGTGGTTGCGGCCCTTCTTCGCCGGCACATAGCGGTCGACGACGTCGCTCGCCATGACCAGTCCGGCCTTGTCGTTGTTGCGCGCCGCGGCGAACGCCACGCAGCCGACGAACAACGCCGCGGTGCCGGCGACCGTGCGCCGTGCCATGGCCTTGCCGCCCGCGGAGCCCCGGCCGGACGCGCCACCGACCGCTGCCGCGCCGCCATGCCTTCCGGCAGGCCGGGTGCCAAAGCGCATCGACGACGACGCGTCGAGCACGAACAGCACGGTCAGCTCGCGCTCCTCGACGAACTTCTTGACGAACGGCCGCCCGGTGCGCGCGGTGACGTTCCAGTCGACGCTGCGCAGCTCGTCGCCCTCGGCGAACTCGCGCACTTCGTCGAACTCGATGCCGGAGCCCCGGAACACGGAGCTGTAGCCACCGGCCATGACGTCGGTGACCATGCGGTCGGCGCGGATCTGGACGCGCCGCGCCTCGGCGAGCAGTTCGGGATCGATGGCTTGCGCCATGGGCAGCCTGCCGGCTACGGGACGCGCACCGTGTCGAAGACCTGCCGCAGCACCTGCTCGCTGCCGATGCCTTCGGCCTCGGCTTCGTAGGTGGTCAGCACGCGGTGGCGCAGCACCATGGTGCCGACCGCCTTGACGTCCTGCGGCGTGACGAACCCGCGCCCCTCGAGGAACGCACGCGCGCGCGAGGTTCGGGCCAGCGCCAGCGACGCGCGCGGCGACGCGCCGTAGAGGATCAGCGGGCGCAGCTTCTCGAGGCCGACCTTCTCCGGCTCGCGCGTCGCGAACACCAGGTCGACGATGTAGCCCTTGACCTTGTCGTCGAGGTAGATCGTGTCGAGCAGCTGCCGCATGCGCAGCAGTTCCTCTGGCGTCGTCGCCTGCTTGACCTCGTGGTGCGCCCCGATGCCGGCCATGCGGTCGATGATGCGCGCCTCCTCCTGCCGGGTCGGGTAGCCGACCACGAGCTTGACCAGGAAGCGATCGATCTGCGCCTCGGGCAGCGCGTAGGTGCCTTCCTGTTCGACCGGGTTCTGCGTCGCCAGCACGAGGAACGGGTCCGGCAGCCGCCGCGTGTCGCCGGCCAGCGTCACCTGCCGCTCCTGCATCGCCTCGAGCAGCGCCGACTGCACCTTCGCCGGCGCCCGGTTGATCTCGTCGGCGAGCACGAAGTTGGCGAACACCGGGCCTTCCTTGACCTGCCACTCGCCCGTCTTCGGGTTGTAGACGTGCGTGCCGACCAGGTCGGCCGGCAGCAGGTCGGGCGTGAACTGGATGCGCCGGAACTGGCCGCCGATGGCCTTGGCCAGCGCGTTCACCGCCAGCGACTTGGCGAGGCCGGGCAGGCCTTCGAGCAGCACGTGCCCGTCGGCGAGCAGGGCGATCAGCAGGCCGTCGAGCAGGGCGTCCTGGCCGACGATGACGGTCTGCAGCGCCGAGCGCACGGCCTGCAGGGTCTTGCTCTCGGCTTGGATCTTCTGGGCGATGGCGACGACGTCGGTCATGCGGGGGTCTTCTCGGGGCGAAGGGCGCACGACGATACCGACCCGCGAAGACTCCACAACCGCGCGCCCGACCGATGCTTCGCGCCGACCCCGCGCGAAACCGTCAGCGGGAGGCGGAGCCGACCGCGCCCGCCGCGAAGCGGTACAGCTCCGCGATCGCCTTGCGCTGCTCGACCGTCGCGTGCAGCGTGAGGTTGCCCTGCTCCTCGCCGGTCAGGTTGCGCAGGACGGCGACGGTCAGCGGCCACAGGTGCGGCACCGGCCCGTCGACCAGGAGCCGGGTCAGCTCGAAGACGGTCTCCTTGGTCGGTTTGCCGACGAAGGACTTCGGCTGCAGCGACGTCTCGATCTTGTTCGCGGCGAACGCATCGAGCAGCCATTGCCACTGCGGCTTCTGCCGCTGCTGACGGTACCACACCTCCGCCTGGCCGAGCCGGCTGCCGCGCTCCGGCGAGTCGACCAGCTCGAAGCCGGTCGTGCAGGCGAACAGGCTGGCGGCGCTGGCGGCGTGGCGCGGGTCGCGCAGCAGGTCGATCAGGTCCGACAGGACCTCCGGATCCTGGTAGGCGCCGAGCGCAAGCACCAGCTGCGTGCGGATGGTGCGGTCCTGCACCTTCGCCAGCTGCACGCGCAGGGCCGGCACCGCCAGCAGAGCGCCCTGGCGCAGCAGGCTCGCCGTGGCCAGGTTGCCGAGGTCCTTGCCGTTGCCGACGACCACCAGCTCCGCCAGCAGGTGCGCGGCGCGCAGGTCGGCGAGCTCGCCGAGCGCCCGCAGAGCGGCGTCGCGGTCGGCCTGATCGGGCGCGGCCATCGCCCGCTGCAACACCGGGAACGCCAGGTCGCCACCGGTGCGACCGAGCGCCACCATCGCTTCGCGGCGCAGCTCCGGCGTCGCGTCCTCGGCGGCGATCAGCGCGACCAGCGGGCGCGAGGCCGCGGCGACGCGCAGCGTGCCGCAGGCGTAGATGGCGAGGCGCCGCGCCTCGAGGTCGGCGTCCTTCAACAGCTCGACCAGGCGCGGGAACGCGCGGTGGTCGCGCATGGTGATCACTTCCTCGATGCCGGCGCGCCGCACCACCGGCTCGTCGTCCTGCAACGAGGCCAGGACCGCGTCGTCGCCGAGCACCGCGAACACCGCGCGCACGGCGTTCCGACCGCCCTTCTGCGCGGCGAGCCGCACCGACTGCCGCCAGACGACGTCACCCGGCGTCGACGCCACCACTTCGAGCAGGCGCAGGTCGAGTTCGCCGAGCTTCTCGACGGTGCCCAGCATCGCGACCGCGGCCTTGGCGTGCTCCTCGCCGAGCAGCCGCGACCGCTGCGGGTGCGCCACCAGGAACTCGAGGCCGCGCACGCGCAGGTCCTCGCCGAGCTGCGGCCAGGACTGGGCGACGGCGATGGCGAGCCGCGAAGCACGCGCGTTCTCGTCGGGGTTCGCCGCGCGCCAGGCGCTCTCCGCGCGCCACGCTTCGCCGCGCGCCACACCGACCGGACGGAACAGCTGCCACAGGTTGTCGGCGACCAGCTGCTGGACGATGCCGCTCCACGCGGTGAACACCGGCACGTCGCTGGCCGGAGCGTTGGCGATGCAGCGACGCGCGCCGACCTGCAACTGCAGCGAGCGCACGATCGGCAGGTTGCCGGCCACGCGCATGCTCGACGGCTCCTGGAACCCGGCGGCGCGCAGCGACGCCAGCAACGCCAGCATGGCGGGGCGCGGCAGCACGATCTCGGTGGCGTCTTCGACCGGCGGCTGGTCGGCGAGGTCTTCGACGACGATGCGGACGAGTCGCTTCTCCTGGCGCCACTGCAGCACGGCGGCGGCGACGTTGCCCTCGTCGACGACCAGCGACGCACGCGCGCCGACGAACGTCG
>JBILEY010000304.1:0-6604 GCA_044351865.1 Planctomycetota bacterium
AACCTGGCCACATCGGCGGCGGCTGCCGCCGCTTTGTCGGCGCGGCGGCCGACCAGCACGGCGCTGCCGCCGGCCTGGACGATCTGCCGGGCCACGGCCAGGCCGATGCCGCTGGTGCCACCGAGAACGAGGAGTCGCTTCTGCGCGAACGAGAGTCCGTGTTGCGTCATGCGGCCAGACTTACACGTAAGTAAGTGCGGTGTCAAGCCGCTGGCCGCTCAGGCCCCGGGTGGGTTCGTTCCGGCTGCTCGCCACTCGGCTTCACGAGCACTGCAGCCGAGAGCTCGCTCAGCGTTGCTGCAGCTGCAACTGCGTCGTCAGCGTCGCCGGCCCTTGCTGTTGCTGCAGCACGGTCGCCACCAGCACGCCACTCTGCAGGTCGTAGCTGTAGCTCTGCTGGTCGAGCGGGCCCTGTTCGGCGATCGTCGCCGTGCGCCCGTCGCTGCCGACGAACACCAGCCGGCGGCCGGTCACCGGATCGCGGTCGAGTTCCTGGCCGCGCGACAGCTTCTGCAGCGCGCGCGGATCGAGGAACAGGTTGGCGAACGAGGCCGGGCCGTAGAGGAGCTGGAAGTCCTGCGTCTGCGGGCCCGCACCAGTGCCGTAGTCGAGCCTCGACTGCAGCTTGGCGATCGTGCAGTCGCCGCGGCGTTCGGCGACGTCGAGGCCGAGGCCGTAGCGCCACGGCGCCAGCGTGCCTTCCATCAGGCTGTTCTTCAGCGAGCCCGTGTAGTCGAGGCGTTTGCCCTGCTGCAGCCACTGCGGCGCCTGCTGGCCGGTCCACGGCAGCTGCACCGTGCGCACGTTGCGCAGCACGACCGACGTGATCGTCGTGCCGCCCGCGCCCTGCTGGATCTGGTCGCCGACGCGCGTCGCCACGTTGGCGCCGGTCGAGCTCGCCGAGAACACCAGCAGCAGGCCGGTCTCGAGGTCGTAGGTGTAGCGCTGGTAGCCGCTGTCGCTCTTGCTCTGCGTGACGACGGCGTCGAACGTGCGGCCGTTCAGCGGGTACTTCACGCGGCGAACGGTCAGCCCGCCGCCCTGCTGTTCGACCATCGCGCGCAGCTTCGCCGGCGGCACCCACAGATCGGTGAGCCCGTTGCGGTCGCCCAGCAGCGGCTGCGCACTCGACTGCGTCGTCTGTTGCAGGCCGGCGTCGGCGAACGTGTGGATCGACATCATCACGCCGAGGCACTCCGGGCTGACGCTGACGAAGTCGTACTGCGTGTAGCCGCCGCCGCCGGTGCCTTGCGCCTGGTCCTCGCGGTAGGTGCGGCCGTTGCCGTCGCGCCAGCCACCGTTGTCGTCGGGCACCAGCTGCGTCGACACGCCGGGCAGTGTCGCCATGCCGGAGAAGTAGGTCGCACGTGCGCCGGGGCGCAGCCAGGCCGGGTAGTCGCCGATCGCGGCGGCGTTGTTGCCGTTGCCGGGACCATTGCCGGTCCCGTTGCCAGGACCGTTCGCGGGCACGTCGTTGCCACCCGCAGGCGCACCGTCCTGCTGCGGCAGCGGCTTGCGCTGCAGCACGACGTCGAGCACTTCGCGTTCGGTCTCCAGCGTCAGCGTCACCATCGAGTCGACCGGGCCGATGCACAGCTGGCGCACCTGCTCCATCGACAAGCCGGCGACCTTCTTGCCGTCGACGGCGCGCAGCACCGCGCCGACCGGCACCTTCGCGCGTTCGGCCGCGCCGCCCGGCGCCAGGCCGGCGACGACGAGCTCGCCGCGATCGTTCGGTTGGAACGCGAGGCCGCAGCCGCCGACCGGTGCGTTGCCACCGTCGTTGCGCGGCTGCGGGTTCGGTTGCGGCTTCGGCGCCGGCTGGTTGGCCGCGGGCTTGCGCAGCAGGTTGTAGGTCTCGCCGTCGCTCGTCACCGTCGCCTTGTCACCGGTGAGGCGCAGCGTGAACTCGTAGTTCTCGCCTTCGCTGACGAACGTGCCGACCAGCGCGTTGTCGCGAACGTTGCCCTGGCACGGCATGCGCTCGCCGTCGTGCACGACCGTGCCCTCGTAGTGACTGCGTGCGTCGTTCCATTGCAGCTCGAGCGTCAGGTCTTCGCCGACGAACGTGCCTGCGTACGGTCGCGGCGTCGCGGCGGGCGGCTCGGGGTTGTTGGTGGCGCTCGGCTTCGGCTTGCCGAGCGGGTTCTTCGGCAGCGGCGGCACGATCTGCGCGGCGAGGGCGAGCGGCAGCAGCAGTGCTGCGCCACAGGCGGTGAGGAGCGACGGGAGGCGAGGAAGCATGGTCGTGACGACACCTTGGCGGATCGTGGGGTGCCGTGACCAGGGCCTGTCCGATGGCGGTCCACCGCAGCCGGCGCCCATGGCCCGTCGCGTTCCGTTCGGCCAGCGCGTAAGGTGCGGTGACACCGGGGGTCACGACTCCCTGCTCGTCACTCGAATGGCCGCCACGGACATCGCGATCGTCGGCATGGGCTGCCGCCTTCCCGGCGCGCCGGACCTCGCCGCGTTCTGGCGGCTGCTGCGCGATGGGCGCGAGGCGCGGCGCACGTGGACCGACGACGAACTGCGCGCGCGCGGCGTGCCGGCGGCGCGCCTCTGCGATCCGCACTACGTGAAGGCCGGCATGCCGCTGGCCGACATCGAGTGGTTCGACGCCGGCTTCTTCGGCTTGTCGCCGCACGACGCGGCGCTGTTCGACCCGCAGCATCGCGTGTGGCTCGAGCTGTGCCACGCGGCGTTCGAGCATGCGGGCCATGTGCCGGATCGCTTCCCTGGGCGCATCGGCGTGTTCGCCGGCTGCGGCATGGACACCTACCTGCTGCGCAACGTGCTGACCAACCCGCAGCTGGTCGAAGAACTCGGCATGTTCGTCGTGCGCCACACCGGCAACGACAAGGACTTCCTGGCCACGCGCACGAGCTACCACTTCGACCTGCGCGGGCCGAGCGTGAACGTGCTGACCGCGTGCTCGACGTCGCTGGTCGCGGTGCACCAGGCGATGCAGAGCCTGCTCGCCGGCGAGTGCGACCTGGCGCTGGCCGGCGGTGTCACCATCGTCGTGCCGCAGGACCGCGGCTATCGCTGGCGCCCCGGCGAAGTGCTGTCGCCCGACGGCCACTGCCGTGCGTTCGACGCCGACGCGCGCGGCACCGTGTTCGGCAGTGGCGCCGGCGTCGTCGTGCTGCGCCGCCTCGCCGACGCGCTGGCCGACGGCGATCGGGTGCACGCGGTGCTGAAGAGCTCGGCGATCAACAACGACGGCGCGCGCAAGGTCGGTTACCTGGCGCCGAGCGTCGACGGCTACGCCGAATGCGTGGCCGAAGCGCTGACGCTCGCCGACGTACCCGCGGAGCAGCTGCAGTACGTCGAGGCCCACGGCACCGGCACGCTGGTCGGCGACCCGATCGAGATCGCGGCGCTGACGCAGGCGTTCCGCGCGACCACGGCGAAGAGCGGCTTCTGCGGCATCGGCTCGGTGAAGACCAACATCGGCCACCTCGACACCGCGGCGGGCGTGGCCGGCCTGCTGAAGGTCGTGCTGGCGATGCAGTACGGCGAACTGCCGGCGAGCCTGCACTTCCGCACACCGAACCCGCGCATCGACTTCGCGGCGTCGCCGTTCCGCGTCGTCGCGCGCGCCGAGAACTGGCCGCGGCCGGCCGGCGGCCGGCGCCTCGCGGGCGTCAGTTCGCTCGGCGTCGGCGGCACCAACGCGCACGTCGTCGTCGCCGAGGCCCCCGCACCGACGCTGGTGCCGCGGCCGTATCCGCGGCGGCTCGCGCTGCTGCCGGTCAGTGGCAAGGTGCCGGCGGCGGCGCACGGCAATGCGGCGGCACTCGCGCGCTGGCTCGCCAGCGAAGGCGAGCAGAACGAACTCGCCGACGTCGCGTGGACGCTGCAGGTCGGCCGCACCGCGTTCGCGCATCGCGCGTTCGTCGTCGGCGCCGACGCCGCCGGGCTGGCGACGGCGCTGGCCGAGCCGGCGGCGTTGCCGTGGACGAAAGCGAAGGACCGCGAGCCGTCGCTGGTGTTCTTGTTCCCCGGCGGTGGGGCGCAGCATCCGGGCATGGCGGCGCGGCTCTTCGCGCACGAGCCGGAGTTCCAGCGCGCCGTCGACGCGTGCCTCGCAGCCTTGCCCGCCGACGCGGCGATCGAAGTGCGAGCGGTCCTGCTCGCCGACGGAGCCAGCGTCGATGCCAACGCGCTGCAGGCGCCGCGCCTGGCCCTGCCGACGCTGTTCGTCGTCGAGTACGCGCTCGCGCGCACGCTGCAGTCGTTCGGCCTGCGGCCGGCGGCGATGCTCGGGCACAGCCTCGGCGAGTACGTCGCCGCCTGCCTCGGCGGCACGTTCACCGTGGCGCAGGCGCTGCAGGTCGTGCGGTGGCGCGCCGAGCTGTTCGCGGCGACCGCGCCGGGCGCGATGCTCAGCGTGGCCCTGCCGGCCGAACAGGCGCTGCGGCTTGGCGCCGACGTCAGTGTCGCCGCCGCCAATGCGCCGCAGCTGACGGTGCTCGCCGGTGCCTGTGCGGCGATCGATCGCGTCGAACGCGAACTGTCGGCGCGCGGCGTCGAGTGCAAGCGCGTGCCGATCGCCGTCGCCGCGCACAGCCATCTGCTCGACCCGCACCTCGCGCGCTTCCGCGAGCAGCTGCGCACGCTGTCGCTGCAAGCGCCCGAGCGGCCGTGGATCTCGAACGTCACCGGCGACTGGATCGCGCCCGAGCGCGCCGTCGACGCCGACTACTGGGTCGAGCACCTGCGGCGCACGGTGCTGTTCGAACGCGGCGTGGCGACACTGCTGGCGGGCGGCGAACGCGTGTTCGTCGAGGTCGGGCCCGGTCAGGTGCTGTCGTCGCTGGTGCGCGCGCAGGCCGCGGCTGGCGGCAGCCAGGTGGTGGCGACGCTGCCGCACGCGCGCGACGAACGCGATGCCGATGCGGCGCTGCTGACCGCGGTCGGTCGGTTGTGGCAACTCGGCGCCGACGTCGACTGGGTGGCGTTCCACGGCGGCGGGCCGCGGCGGCGCGTGCCGCTGCCGACCTACGCGTTCCAGCGGCAGCGCCACTGGCTCGAGCCCGGGCCGGGTATCGCCGGCAGTGCGTCGTCGGTCGCAACCGACGCCGCGTCGCTGCCGCCGCGTCTGCCCGCCGGCGAATGGCTGCAGCGCGTCGTCTGGCACCGCCACGCAGAAGCGGGCCGTGCGCGCCGCGGCGAAGCGTGGTGGGTGCTCGGCGACGATGCGCTGGCGGCGGCCGCCGTCGACGCCGTGCGCCGCGACGGTGGCCGCGCCGTGTGGCTGCGCTCCGGCGTGGCGGTGGGCGGTGCCCGCGATGTGTGGTCGTGTGCGTTCGACGATGCCGCGATGCTGGCCTCGGTGCTGCAGCGGGCCGCGGGCGAACAGGCGCCGCGGCGCTTGCTGGTGACAGCGACGGCGACCGCCGACGCGATGACGGCGACGGCGCTGCTGCTCGCCGTGTGCCAGGCGTTCGCCCGGCTCGACCGGCTCGACAGCCTGCGCGGCATCGTGATCACGCAGCGTGCGCTGGCCGTCGCCGACGAACGGGTCGACGCGCCGGGTGGTGGCGCCGCGCACGGCTTCCTGCGCGTCGTCGCGCGCGAGTTCCCGTTGGCGCGCCTCCGTGCGGTCGACGTCGAGGACGCTGGTGTCGATGCGATGGCGGCGTTGTGGCCGCAGCTGGCGGCCGAGGTCGAACACGACGACGAGCAGGCCTCGGTGGCGCTGCGCGCGGGCCAGCGTTGGCTGCCGGCGCTGCAGCCGTGGCCCGAGCTCGCGCGTGCGGCGGCACCGTTCCGAACGCGCACGACGTGGTTGCTGACCGGCGGCCTCGGCGGCATCGCGCGCCGGCTGGCCGAGCATCTGTTCGAGGTCGCGCAGGCCCGCCTCGTGCTGGTGTCGCGCCGCCCGTTGCTGCCCGACGCCGTGCACGACGAATGGCTGGCGCTGCGGCCCGACGATCCACGATCCGCGGCGCTAGCGACGGTGCGGTCGCTGCGAGCGCGCGGGGCCGAGGTCGAAGTGCTCGCCGCCGACGTCGCCGACGAGCCGGCGATGGCGGCCGTCGTGCAGCGCGCGCGGCAGCGCTTCGGCGCGCTGCACGGCATCGTGCACGCCGCCGGCGTGCTCGACGACGAGCCGCTGCTGGCGCGCGCGCCGGCGCGCAGTGCCGCGGTGCTGCGGCCGAAGGTGCTGGGTGCCGACGTGCTCGACCGCGTCACCGCCGACGCGCCGCCGGAGCAGTTCGTGCTGTTCGGTTCGACCAGTGCGTTGGCCGGCTTGCCCGGGCAGTGCGACTACGCGGCGGCGAACGCGGCGCTCGGCTCGTTCGCGGCCTGGCGACGCTCTGTGCGGCCCGGCAACACGGTCGTGGTCGACTGGGGGCCGTGGCAGAGCGACGGCATGCTGGCGCTGGCGCGCACCGTTCGCGCAGCACCGCCTTGGCTCGGCGAGCGGCGGGAGCACGCCGGGACGACGACGTTCCGCGCGACGTGGGCCCCGGCGACGCACTGGCCGGTCGGCGAGCATCGGCTGCGCACTGGCGACTGCGTGCTGCCCGGCACGGCGATGCTCGCGCTGCTGGTCGCGGCCGCCCAGCAGCAGGGCGAACGCGCGCAGTTGTCG
>JBILEY010000305.1:0-6603 GCA_044351865.1 Planctomycetota bacterium
AGCCTGCTCGGCACGTCGCAGAACATGCACCACCAGCGGCTGGCGGTGATGACGACGGCGTCGTACCCGTCGCGGGGCGAACTGGTGCCGGTCGGCAACATGGTCGACAAGCGGCCGACGCTGTTCCCGCTGCTGGCGAGCCTGCTGCACGACGTGCGCGGCTACGACCCGGACCACACGCTCGTGCTCAACGTGCTGCTGCTGGGGCTGGCGCTCGTCACCGCGGGCCTGGCCGTGCGCGCGCGTGGGTTGCCCGCGGCCCTGCTGGCGCCGTTGCTGCTGCTGGCGGTGCCGCTGACGACCGTGGTCGCCAGCAGCGGCGGCTTCGAACTGCTGGCCGCGCTGTTGTTCGGCGGCCTGCTGCTGGCGGCGCGCGACGTCGTCGCCGGCCGCGACGAAGCGACCCTCGCGCCGCGGCTCGCGAACTTCCTCGGGCTCGGCGTGCTGTTCGCGTGGTCGCGCTACGAGTCGTTGCCCGCACTGCTGCTGGTCGTGGCGATCGTCGCGTTCGGCCTGCGCGGCCGGCTGCCGCGGTCGCGTGCCCTGCTCGCCTTCGTGCTGCTGCTGCCGGTACTGCTGGTGCCGCTGTGGCCGCTGCTGCTGCACGCGCGCGATCCGCGCTTCTATCCCGAGGCCGGCGGGCAGCCGCTGCTGGCGTTCGCGCACGGCATGGCCCACGTGCCGACGTTCCTCGTCGCGTGGTTCACGCCGCTGCCGGGACAGCCGCTGCCGGGCCTCGTGGCGTGGCTGGCGGTCGCAGCGATCGCGTGGTGGCTGTGGCGCGGGCGACGGAACGTGCCGCTGCGTGCGTTCGACGTGCTGCTGCCGGTCGTGCCGGTGGCGGCGGTGACCACGCTGGTGCTGTTCTGGTTCTACGGCGACGTCGGCGAACGCACGGCGCTGCGCCTGTTCCTGCCGGCGGCGTGGGCGACGGCGCTGCTGCCGGCGCTGCTGCTGCCGAACCTGCGCGCGCGCGTCGCGATCGTCGCCGTGATGGCAGCGGCGGCGTTCGCAGGCTGGCAGGTGCGTGCCGTCGCGCGCGGCGAGGCGATGCCGGTGCTCGCCGATGCGGCCACCTACGAAGGGCTCGCACGCGCCGCCGATCGCCTCGCCACCGACCGCGGCCACACGCTGTGGGTCGGCACGCCAGCGCAGTTCCTGATCACGCGCGGCCACGCGGCCGTGTCACCGAAGGCCTTCCTCGAGCGCGCGGCGGACGTGCGCGCGCTGCTGCGGCAAGGCGACGTGCGCACGATCTTCGTGGTCGAGACGCCGCGTGACGCGGCGCTGGCGCCGGTGTTCGGCAAGCCGCGCGACGTGCTCTACCAGCTGCCGGGCGAAGTGGTGGAACAGGTCGGCGGCAGCGCGCCGTTCACCGTGCACCGGCTGCGGCCGTGACCGGGGCTTCGACCCAGCGCACCTCGGCGCGCGACGCGTCGCCGCCGAAGCGGGCGGCCATCACGTGGGCACGGAAGCGGAAGATGCGCTCGACGTCGTTGCGCACGATCCAGCGCATCGCCAGCGGCGCCAGCAGGCCGCCCTTCGGCCGCATGACCACTTCGTCGCCCAGCGCGGTGCCGCCGTCGCACGGCGTGAACGTGTGGGTGTGGTGCCACAGCGCATACGGGCCACGCAGCTGCTCGTCGGCGAACGCGAACGGCGGTTCCCAGCGGGCGATGCGGGTGCGCCAGTTGAGCGGCAGGCCGTGCAGCTTCAGCCGGTAGTCGATCAGCGTGCCGACGTGCATCGGCACTGGCATCGGCGTCAGGATGGAGAACGACAGCCACGGCGGCGTCAGGTCCTCGAGGTTCTGCGCGTCGGCGAAGAAGGGGAACACCTCGGCCGGGGGCCGGGGAACCCACAAGGACGCGCGCAGGCACCAGGTTTTCACGCTGGCGCCGTTCGCGGCGGCCCGGCCGGCGGATGCAGGCCGGCCGCCGGCTCCGGGCTCACCAGCGGACGTGGAAGTCGAACGTCACGCGGTCCTTCCAGATGTCGTCGCCCGGGTCGGTCAGGGCGAACTCGTAGACCAGGCCGAGCTCGTACTTGGTCAGCAGCTCGAAGCGGAAGCCGACGCTGGCCCAGGCCACGAAGCTGCTGTCGGGCTGCGAGCCGAGGTTCGTGTAGTCGCCACCGCCGATCGGCAGCGCCGTGGCACCGTCGTCGAGATAGTGCAGGCCGTGCAGTTCGGCGACCGGGGCGAACACCGCCTGCGAGCCGGGATTGGTGTCGAAGTCGAGGTGCAGGTCCCAGTGGCCGACGGTGTTGCCATCGTCGCTGTCGGTCGGCACGCGCAGCGTCGCATTGCCGATCAGGTGCGTTCTGCCGAAGCCCTTGGCGAAGCTGACGAACGGCGACAGCTCGTTGCAGTTGCCGTTGATGACGCCGTAGAGGCGGTGGCCCTGGTCGAGCATCAAGCGGATGCCGGGCGTGATCACCAGGTCGGCTTCCTTGTCGGCGTGGGCGACGTACTTGAAGCCCGCGGCCAGGTCGTTCCAGCCTTCGTCTTCGCCGAACGCGCCGGTCTCGATCTCCGAGTAGCCGTCCTTGGTGGCGATGAAGGCGAGGCGCTCCGTCAGCGCGAGGCGCGCCTGCAGCGCGTAGACCTCGACCTGGCCACCCTGCAGCGCCGAGTTCCGCGAGAAGTAGTGCTTGAGGTAGAGGGCCCGGATGCCGGTGTCGTTGAACGGCGACTCGAAGTAGAGCGGCTGGCCGACCGGCTCGTGGAAGTCTTCGAAGCCACGCAGGCCGGTCAGGAAGCCACCGTCGTCGGTCTTGGCAGGGGCCGCCGCGTCCTGGGCGACGGCGGCCGACGACAGGTAGGCCGCGACGAAGACCGGGAGGGTGAGAGCGGAGAGGAGGGAGCGGTTCATCGTTCCCTCGCAAAGACTGGCTGGCAGGGAACTTTCGCGCGCGGGGCCACTGCGCACTCGTTCCCAGGGCGGTGCGTCGCGGGTGGGTTCGCGGCTACGCCGAGGGGCGCAGGCCGCGGCGAGCCGGCGGGAAATCGCACGCGGCGTCGGCCGCGTTCGGCTGGAACCGTGTGGATGGGGCAGACCCAGACCACGGAACCCATGACCACGACCGCAAGACTCTCTTCCCTCCACAAGCATCTGCTCGGCTGGCTCGCAGGCGCTGCACTGGCCGGCGCTGCGAGCGGCCAGTGCACGAGCCTCCTCACCAATCCCGCGGGGACGATGTCCTACGCCCAGAGCGGGATCATGTTCGACGTCGTCAACGTGTCGGCCGAGCCGATCCACGTAACGGGCCTGGACCAGGTGATGGCGTACGCGGGCACGACGGCGATGCACGTGCACACGAAGGTGGGCACCTGGAACGGGTCGCAGCTGAACGCGGCCGCCTGGACCCTCGTCGGCACCAACCCGGCGTGGGTGCACCCAGGCGGCAATGTGCTCACTCCGCTCGACATCCCGATGGACGTGGTCATTCCGGCCGGGGCCACGCAGGGCTTCTATGTCGGCGGCACCTACACGGGACTCACCGACTTGCTCGCGTTCCGCCACGGCACCAACCAACTCGGCTTGCCGCAGGCCAGCAACGGCACGATCGAGATCCGGACCGGGATCGTCGTCTACTACCCGTTCGCGCTCGCCGTCGGCCTGCCGACCGACGGCAAGCTGTGGCGCGGCACCGTGCACTACTGCAAGGCGGCCAGCAACACGATCGTCGGTGCCGGCTGCGGTGGCGCCTACCACTCGTTCTACGCCAACCACGCGAACGCGACCGTCGCCTCGGCGGCCCTGTCTGGCAACGTGCTGCGCCTGCAGCGCGTCGCCAACGGCTACCTCGGCACCTGGCAGATCGGAGCCGCGAGTGCGAGCTACGTGACGCCGACGCCGGCGGCGGCGGTGCTCGCGGTCGGCGACGATGGCTTCGTGCCCTACAACCCGGTGGCGCCGCTGCCGACGCCGTATGGGCCGCAATCGACGCTGGCGATCAGCGCCAACGGCATCCTCGGCTTCGGCCCGACGGTCGACACGCCCGGCACCCAGCCCTACACGCCGACGCCGGCCGGCATGCTGCAGAGCACCTGCGGCGGCATCTACGCGTGGCACGACTACAACCCGGCGGAGATCGGCAGCGGCCAGGTGGTGGCGCAGCAGCTCGGCCAGACGCTGTTCGTCACCTGGCGCGACGTCGAGAGCTACCCGGTCGGCGTGCCGAACCGCAGCACGCTGCAGTTCCAGTGCAACCTAGCCAGCGGCGACATCGCGATCGTCTTCCTGTCGATCGACGCCGACGCCAGCAGCGTCTGGGGCTCGAGCCACCTCATCGGCGTCAGCGCGCCCGGTGCGTCGCTCGATCCGGGCAGCGTCGACTTCGCGACGGCCCCGCTGTTCACCACCAGCCCGGAGCAGACGCCGCTGACGCTCAGCCCGCTGACGACGCCGGTGCTCGGCACGTCGTGGATGCTCCAGGACGACTTCCTGCCGGCGAACACGAGCTTCGGCGTGCACGTGCTCGGCTTCACCGATCCGGGCATCGGCGACCTCGCCGTGATCGGCATGCCCGGCTGCGGGCTGCGCGCGTCGCTCGACGTGATCGCACCCTACCTGCCGATGCAGGGTATGTCGGTGCCGTGGGGCCTGGCGATTCCGCTGAACAGTTCGCTGGCGGGGCTGTCGCTCTACGCGACCACGGCGGTCGCCCAGACCCCGGCGACCAATAGCTTCGGCTTCGTCACCGGCAACGGCGTGCGCGGCATCCTCGGCGGCCCGTGAACCCGGTGGGGCGGGGCCGCCAGCCGGGGCCTCGCCGCGGCGAACGGCAACCCGCCGCGGTCGTCTGCGCTCTGCGCGCCCTTCGCCGCCGCGGGTCTTGTCGACCGGCCCGCCGTCGCCGACAAACGACCCCATGCGCGCCACCCTCCTGCTGCTGTTGCTGTTCGCCCAGGCCGCCTGCTGGGGCCCGCGCCACTTCATGCCGCGCGAACACGTCGATGCGGCCGGGCCGCGCGGCCAGCTGGCGGCCTCCTACTCGGTGCCAGCGGGCGATGGGTTCTGGCTCGGCGAAGTGCGGGTCTACGCCGGCCCGGCGATCGCCCAGTACGACGAGAACGACGAAGAGGTCGTGCGCCTCGTGGTCGGCTTCGAGCTCGAGAACACCGGCAACGAGCCGTTCGAGCTCGATCCAGCGTCGGTCCGCTGCGAAGAGCTGATGCTCGACGGCCTGCTGCAGCCGACGCTGGCGCCGGCGCGCATCGAAGGCAACCCGATCGCCATGCCGGGCACGACCAGCCGGTTCGAGGCGATGTTCCTGCCGGCGACGACGGTGCCCGGCGACATCGACGGCTTCGCGATCCGCTTCCGGATCCAGGCCGGCGAACGGACCGTGCTGTCGCAGGTGACCCCGTTCGTGCCGCGCGCCCACGACGGCGGGGGCGGTGGCAACACCTACGTCGCCCTGGGCCCGGCCTGGGGCTGGGGCCCGCGCTGGGGCTGGGGTTGGGGTCTCGGCTGGGGCGGCGGCATCCACTGCTGGTGAGCCGTCCGGCGTCGGCAGGGCCGGCGGCGCGAGCGCCGGCCGCGGCTCGCTCCCGGAGTTTTCCGCGAAGGGCTCCGTTCTCGGCCGCTTTTTTCGGGCGCAGCACGACGCCCGGCCGCCAACCCCGGCTGCCGGGCGTCGTTGCGCTCGTGCAGGCCACCGGCTAAGGGTGTCGCCCCCTTTCGGCACCCCGGGCCATCGACGTGAGGGTCCCCGGTGCGCCGTCGTGTGAGTCCCTTCGGCCTTTCGAGTGATCCCAATGACCGATCGTGAACCCATGATCGAGGCGGTCGACCTGTGCAAGTACTACGGGTCGTTTGCCGCCGTCGACCATCTGTCCTTCACCATCCGACGCGGGGAAGTCGCCGCGTTCCTCGGCCCCAACGGCGCCGGCAAGTCGACGACGATGAAGGTGCTGACCGGCTACCTGTCGCCGACGTCGGGCACCGCCCGCCTCGCCGGCGTCGACGTCGTGCAGGACCGCGTGCGCGCAGCGCGGAAGCTCGGCTACCTGCCGGAGAACGGCCCGCTGTATCCGGAGATGACGGCGCGCGAGCTGCTGACGTTCTTCGGTGAGGCCCGTGGCATGGCCGGCGGCCAGCTGCAGGAGCGCCTCGACTTCGTCACCGAGGAGTGCGACCTCGGCGAACTGCTCGACAAGCCGATCGGCACCTGCAGCAAGGGCCAGAAGCAGCGCGTCGGCATGGCGCAGGCGCTGCTGCACGACCCCGAGGTGCTGATCCTCGACGAGCCGACCACCGGCCTCGACCCGAACCAGATCCGCCACGTGCGCGAGCTGGTCAAGAAGCTCGGCCAGACGCGCACCATCCTGCTGTCGACGCACCTGTTCCAGGAAGTCGAGGCGATGGCCGGCCGCGTGCTGCTGGTCAACGAAGGCAAGCTCGCCTTCGACGGCACGCCCGCCGAGTTCAAGGCGAAGGGCTCGGGCCAGATGGACGAAGCCTTCCGCAACCTGACCACCCACCGCTGAGGACGACGACCATGAACAAGAACATCGTCTCCGCGGTCGCTCGCCGCGACCTGCGCAGCTGGTTCGGCAACCCGACCAACTACGTCTTCATCCTGCTGTTCGTCGGC
>JBILEY010000043.1:0-20192 GCA_044351865.1 Planctomycetota bacterium
GAGGCGCTCGGTTCCGACAGCGAACGCGCGATCCGCGGCCAGGCCGAAGCGCTGTCGACCGTCGCCGAACACGCCGAACGCGCAGCGGCCGACGTGCCGACGTCGCGCAAGGCGACTGCGTCGGCGGCGCAGCACGCCAGCGAAGCGCAGCAGCGCCTCGACGACGCGCTGGCACAGCTGCAGCAGATCGCCACCACGATCGACGAGCTGGCGGCGGCGCACCATAGCACGCAGAAGGTGCTGCAGACCGTCGACCAGGTGGCGTTCCAGACCAACCTGCTGGCGCTGAACGCGGCGATCGAGGCCGCACACGCCGGCGAACACGGCCGCGGCTTCGCGGTGGTCGCCGAAGAGGTCCGCCACCTGGCGCGGCGCAGCACCGACGCCGCGCGCGGCAACGACCAGGTTCTGGCGCGCTCGGCGCAGGCCTCGGCCAAGGGCCAGCAGCTGCTGGCTGCGCTGCGGCAAGCGCTCGACGGCGTCGCCGGCTCGCTCGGCGCCTTGCGCGGCGACGCCTCGACCCTGCTCGAACAGGTCGCGCGCCAGGGCGAATCGGTCGCCGTCGTGCACCGGCACGCGCAGCAACTGGCGGTGGAAGCGAAGCAGACCAGCGAACGCGCCGGCGAACTGCTCGGCACCGGCGAGCACCTCGCCCAGGCGGCGGCGCACGTCGAATCGTGCTTCTGGCCGCCGCCGGACGTCGACGACCGCGACATCGTCGCCATCGGCGACGGCGGGGAGCCCGAGGTTGGCGCCGAGGCGGGCGATTCCCGGCCGAACGAGCCAGGGGCCAGCCAGCCTCAGGACGCCACGATCACCAACGAAGAGCTCGACGCCCTGCTGGCGGAGTCGGCGCCGCGCTGAGTCCGGTGGCATGGCCGCGACGTCCGTGCAAGTCGCGGCGATCGGTGGCAACATCACGCCCCGCATGGCGAAGACCTCGGACCCGTCCAGCAGCCACTCCAACCCTCTCGGCGACGAACTGCGCGCCACGCGCGCGGCGAAGCCGTGCGTGCTCGTGATCTTCGGCGCGACCGGAGACCTCACCAAGCGCAAGCTGGTGCCGTCGCTGATGGGGCTCGCCAAGGACGGCCTGCTGCCGCCGGGCTTCGCCGTGGTCGGCTTCGCGCGCCGCGCCTGGAGCGACGAGGGCTTCCGCACCGAGTGCGCCGACGGCGTGCGGCAGTTCGGCCGCTCGCAGACGCCGGAGTGCTTCGACGCGCTGGGCGACGCGTTCACGTTCCACCAGTCGGACTTCGGCGACCGCGCCGGCTACGAGAGCCTGAAGAAGAAGCTCGAGCAGATCGACCGCTCGCGCGGCACCGCCGGCAACCGCATCTTCTACCTGGCGACGCCGCCGAGCTCGTACTCGGCGATCCTGCAGAACCTGGCGGCGACCGGGCTGTCGACCGAGAAGGACGGCAAGTTCGCGCGCGTGATCGTCGAGAAGCCGTTCGGCCGCGACATCGCCACCGCAGTGGCCCTGAACGACCAGGTGCGTGCGGCGTTCCGCGAGCGCCAGGTGTTCCGCATCGACCACTACCTCGGCAAGGAGACGGTGCAGAACATCCTCGCCCTGCGGTTCGCCAACGGCATCTTCGAACCGTTGTGGAACGAGAAGTTCGTCGACCACGTGCAGATCACCGTCGCCGAGTCGATCGGCGTCGGCTCGCGCGGCGGCTACTTCGAGGAGAGCGGCATCATCCGCGACATGATCCAGAACCACCTGATGCAGGTGATGACGCTGGTCGCGATGGAGCCGCCGACGTCGCTGACCGCCGACGCGGTGCGCGACGAGAAGGTGAAGGTGCTGAAGGCGATCCGCAGCTTCCGGCCCGAGGACGTCGACAGCAACACGGTGCGCGCGCAGTACACGCGCGGCTCGTTCGGCGGCGAGGAGGTCAAGGGCTACAAGGACGAAGAGGGCGTCGCCGCCGACTCGGTGACCGAGACCTACGCAGCGGTGCGGCTGCACGTCGACAACTGGCGCTGGGCGCGCACGCCGTTCATCCTGCGCTCGGGCAAGCGCCTGCCGCGCCGCGTCACCGAGGTCGCGATCACGTTCAAGCAGCCGCCGCTGTCGCTGTTCGACGGCGGCAAGTGGCAGACGCCGAACGTGCTGCTGCTGCGCATCCAGCCGGACGAAGGCGTGGCGCTGCGCTTTGGCGCCAAGGTGCCCGGACCGGACGTGCACATCCGCGACGTGCGCATGGACTTCCGCTACGGCACCGCGTTCGCCGGCGAGAGCGCCGACGCCTACGAACGCCTGCTGTTCGACTCGATGCTCGGCGACGGCACGCTGTTCGCGCGCGCCGACGAGGTCGAAGAAGCGTGGCGCATCGTCGACTCGATCGTTGCCGGCTGGAAGCACAGCGCGCGCAAGCCGGAGGAATACGTCGCCGGCACCTGGGGCCCCGAGCGCGCCGACTCGCTGCTCGGCCCGGGCCGCACGTGGAGGAAGCCGTGAGCGGGCCGACGCTCGTGCGCACGCCGACCCAGTCGGCGGAGTGGCGCAAGATCCACGACGGCATGCGCGCGTTGTGGAAGGCGTGCCTGCCCGACCAGCAGGGCGGCGACGTCGCGCGTTCGCTGACGATCAACTTCGTCGCCGTCGCCGACGCCACGGACGCGCCGGCGCTGGCCGGCGTCGTGCAGCGGCTGCAGAGCCGTTCGCCGTGCCGCGCGTTCCTGGTGCTGCTCGACGATGCAGCGGAGCCGGGCCGCGCCGAGCTGGCGGCGACGACGCGCTGCCACGGCAGCACGCGCGACATCGTGCTCGAGGAGATCACCGTGCGCGTGCCGCCGCGTGCGTTCGGCCAGGTGCCCGGGCTGGTGCGCCCGCTGCTGATGAACGACCTGCCGAACCACCTCTATTGGGCGCGCACGTGGCCCGCCGACGAACGCGACTACGACGCCGTCGCCAAGCTGTGCGAACACGTCGTCGTCGACTCGCGCCGCTTCACCGAACCGGCGCGCCACCTCGCCGCGGTCGCGGCGCGAAGGCAAGCGGGCCAGCGCCTCAGCGACCTGAACTGGCTGCGGCTGCGGCCGTGGCGCCGGGCCCTGGCGGAGGCGTTCGAACGCCTGCCGTGGCAACCGGGCACCAAGGTCGAAGGGGCCGTGCGCTACGGCGCGTCGGCGACCTCGGCGGCGCACCTGCTCGCCGATTGGCTCGGCAGCCGCCTCGGCGCGCGGCTCGCGCTCGAGCGCAGCGGCGAGCCGGCGCTGGCCTGTCCGGAGTCGGTGGTGCTGCGCACCGGCGGCTTCGAGATCGACCTCGCCGTCGCCAAGCAGCAGCTGCGTGTGCACGTCAGCACGCCGGAGCACTGCTACCTGCCGTTCACCGTGCCGGTGCCGCGCAACGAGGACGGCGACCTGCTGGCGAACGCACTCGACCAGGCCTGACGTGCTCCCCATGCGCCGCTCGACGACGTCGTTGACGCTGGCGCTCGCTCTCGCCGCGTGCGCCACTGCGCCGACGACGCCGCGCGACGCCGAACCGCTGCTGACGACGCCGGACGAACTCGTCCTCGCCGCCGAGCCGTTCGTGCTGCCGGTCGGCGACGGCGACCGCATCGCCGGCTTCTGGCTGCCGAACCCGGCTGCGAACGGCCGCACGGTGGTGTTCTGCCACGACGAGGACACCGACGTCGGCTGCATCGATCCGTACTACACGTTCCTGCACGCCGCCGGCCTGCAGGTGCTGGTGTTCGATCCGCGCGGCTACGGCCACAGCACGGGCTCGCCGAGCCTCGCGGCTTGGTGCGAGGACACCGTCGCGGTGCTGCGCTTCGTGCGCGCGCGCCGCGACGTCGACGCGAACAAAGTGGCGCTGTTCGGCACCGGCCTCGGCAGCCTCGCAGCGCAGTGGGCCGCGGCGAGCGAAGGAATCGCCGCCCTCGTGCTCGAACACGTGCCCGACATCAAGAGCCTGGCCGGCCGCCCCGACGGGCGCGACTACGTACTGCCGCCGCTGCCGGCGAAGCCCAGCCAACGCGCCGCCGCGCCCGCCCTGTTCGTCGGCAGCGACGGCGAACCGGTCGCCGACCGGCTGGCGCTGGCGCGCGCTTTCCAGGCCTACGACGGACCGCGGCAACTGTGGCTGCTCGAGCACACGGCGACGGCGCCGCACGGCATGCTGACGCACGACGGCGAGTACCAGCGGACGATCGGCGGGTTCCTGACCACAGCACTCGACGGCCTGCTGGCCGCCCCGGCTTCGCCGTGGCACGCCGAGGTCACGTGGCAACCTCGCGCCGACGGCCGCGCCGAGTTCGTCGTGCGCCCGGGGGTGCCGGAGTGGGGCAATCGCACCGCGCTGCAGCTCAGTGCCGTGCTCGCCGACGGCAGCGCCTTGTGCGTGCATGCATGGTCGAACGCGCCGGTGCTGGCGACGCTGGCCAGCGAGCCGATTGCCATCGGTGCCGTCGTCGCCACCGACGTCGTCGACGACGACGCGGTGAACTGGCGGCGCCCGACGACGCCGTTGCAGCGCGCGGCCGCGGCGGTCGATCCGCTGTGGGACCGCATCGAGGCCATGCGGCTGAACCAGCTCGATGCCGCCGGCGAGATGGCGCTCGCCGACGCCCTGGCCGCGGCCGAGGCGAAGGAGCCGTTCCCGCCGCTGCTGCAAGCCGAGCTCGCCGACGTGTTCGCCGGCCTCGGTGCGATGCTGTTCGAGCAGCCGCAGCACGAGGCGCGCGGCCGGGCCTTGCTGCAGCGGGCGATCGCCGCGTGTCCGACGCAGCCCGATCGCCACCGCTGGCCGGGGCCGATCGCGACCTACGGCTATCCGCAGCGCGAAGCGGTGGAACTGGCGCGCGACCTGCTGGCGTCGCCGCCACCGAAGGCGAAGGGCGACGCGGCGCGCTGACGCCGCCTGCTGTGGCCGTCGGCTACTTGCCGGGGTGGCTGGGCGTCGGCGTCGGCGTGCCGGGAGTGCCCGGCGCGTGCGCCGCACCGTGGTCCCCCGCACCCCCCGTCGTGTTCGGCGTGTGGACGTGCCAGCCGACGATGGCGAGCATCGCGAAGAAGCCGAGGAAGTAGCCGACGGCGACGTGCCAGCCCTGGACCAGCCAGTTCTTCGCCGACTTGGCCTCCGGGAACAGGCCCGAGATCGCGACGCCGGCCGAACTGCCGAACCACAGCATCGAACCGCCGTAGCCGACGGCGAACGCGACGAAGCCCCAGTCGTAGCCGCCCTGCTTCAGCGCCAGCGCCGTCAGCGGGATGTTGTCGAAGAACGCCGACACCACACCGAGCCCGAGCGCCGTCTGCCACGAGGCCGGCATGTACTCGCGCATCGTCTCCACCGGCATCATCGAGGCCGACAGCACGAGGCTCAGCAGGAAGCAGGCACCGACCGCGGCCGGCGGCAGCACCTTCCAGTCCGGCGTGCGAACGAGCGCACCGAGGAGGATCGCCACCCAGACGCCAGCGGCCGGCAGACCGATCCACAGATTGGTGCCGATGGCGCCGACCAGGATCAGCAACACGACGCCGAGGTTCGCCAGGTCGACGTGCTTCTTCTCGCCGGTGGCGCGCACCAGCGGCTGCAGCGCGTGCTGCTGGCGCGCCGCGAAGAAGCCGAAGAACGCCACGGCGACGACCGCGCCGACCGCGGCTTCGGCCACTTCGAGCGGCGAGACCTTGGCCAGCCAGATCATCGTCGTCGTGGTGTCGCCGACGACCGAGCCCGCACCACCGGCGTTGCTGGCGGCGACGATGGCGGCCAGGTAGCCGACGTGGACCTTGCGCTGGAACAGCGTCATCGCCGCCGCACCGCCGATCAGCGCCGCCGCGATGTTGTCGAGCACCGACGACATGATCGCAACCAGCACCAGCAGCACGAACGCGCCGAGCTTGCCGGCCGGCAGCACGTCGGTCAGCCGGTCCGGCAGGTGGCTGCGCTCGAAGTAGTTGGCCAGCAGCGAGAACCCGAGCAGCAGGCCGCCGAGGTTGAAGATCGTCAGCGCCTCGTGCTGCAGATGGGCTCCGAGGCCGAAGCCCTCGACCATCGTCACCTTGACCAGCACCACGCACGCGAGGCCACCGAGCGCGATCTGCAGCGCATGCTTGTGGAACTTGGCGATGCCGAGCAGCGTCGCGGCGAACAGGCCGAACAGCAGGATGTTGGTCACGAGAGTGCGTAGCGAGCAGGGAGAGGGGAACCCGCGGCGGTCTGCACAGACCATCGCCAGGATCACCGGCCGATGTCATCGGCCAATGAGCCCGGCGATCCGGACCTTTTAGCGGCGCCAGAAGCCCGGCGATAGCAGCGCCAGCATCGGCAGCAGCTCGAGCCGCCCTAGCACCATCTCGAAACTCATCACCAGCTTGGTCCAGCCGGCGAGATCGCCGAATCCTCCGAGCGGGCCGATGTTCGGCCCCACCGTGGTCAGCGCGACGCCCTGCGGCGGCAGGCCGTTCGCCAGCGCCGCCGGGTCCACCATGCCCATCGCGGGACCGCAGTTGCCGAGCATGCTGGCGCTGGCGGTCAATGCGCCAACGAACGACAGCCGCTGGTCCCAGGCGATGACGATGGCACCGATCAGGATGGTCGCCAGCCACATCAGCACCATGGCGACGATCGACGACACCACCGCCGCCGGCAGCACTTCGTCGTCCAGGCGCAGGCGGTCGACGCGCTTGGGTTGCACGTAGGTGCGCAGCGAGAACGCGAACAGCCGCAAGCAGACCAGCACGCGCACCATCTTCATGCCGCCGGCAGCCGAACCCGAACAACCACCTACCATCGTGCAGGTGAAGATCACCAGCAGCGACAGCGGCGGCCAGGCCTGGAAGTCGGCGGTGGCGAAGCCGCAGCAGCTCAGCATGCTGACGACGTTGAACGACGCCTCGCGCAGCGCTTCGCCGGGCCCCTTGCCGCCGCGCACGAGGTCCAGCGTCGTCAGCAGCACCGCCAGCACCGTGACCGTCGTGTAGAGGCGGAACTCGCCGCCGCGCAGCATCGCGCGCCAGCCCGCGAAGCCGTCGCGCAAGACGCCGGCCAGCACGGTGAAGCTGCAGCCGCCGAGGTACATGAACAGCGTCAGCACGACCTCGGCGCCGAGGTCCTTGAACTCGGCGACCGACGTGCGCGTGCTGTAGCCGCCGGTGGCCAGGGCCGAGAACGCGTGGCAGGTCGCGTCGAGCCAGCCCATGCTGCCGATCGTCATCAGGGCGGCGATGCACAGCACGGTCAGCAGCACGTAGACGCCGACCACCCAGCGCGACTGCTGCAGCACGCGCGGCTGGAAGCCTTCGTTGGCGACACCGACGGCCTCGGCGGTCATCAGGTGCTTGTTCGCCGCCCCCGCCGGCAACAGGGCCACGAAGATCAGCACGATGCCGATGCCGCCGAGCCACTGCAGCAGCGCGCGCCACAGCAGCAGGCTGCCGGGCGTCTGCTCGGGCGTCGGGTTGCCACCGGTGCCGAGCACCGTACCGCCGCAGGTGGTGAGCCCGCTGACGCTCTCGAACAGCGCGTCGCTGGCATCGGGCAACAGCCCCGACCACTGGAACGGCACCGCGCCGAGCGCACTGGCCAGCACCCACGCGATGCCGGCGACGCACAGCGTCTCGCGGCGGTAGAAGCCGTTCGGCGCGCGGCGGCCACCGAGCCACAACAGCACGGACGCGAGTGCGCCGAAGGTGATGCTGCCGGCGAACCCGGCTGGCGCACTGCCGCGTTGGCCGGGTTCTTCGGTCAACGACAGCACCAGCGGGAAGAGCTGCGCCACGGTGAAGAACGCGACGAATCCGGCGAGCACGCGCGCGATGGCGGCGAAGTTCACGGGCAGGGATCTTGGCCGTTGCGCGGGATCGCCGCCATGGCGGCGACGACGATCGTGGGCGCCGCCCGTTCGCCGTCAGTGCTTCGCCGCAGCTTCGATGTCGACGTCGACGTAGACGAGCCGATGGTCGGACACTCCGACGCGCGCGGCCAGCATCTCGAACGAACGCGGCCAGAACACGCCGCTGCGCACGACCGCGAACGTTCGCGACGGCAGCGCGTAGTCGACGCGCAGGTTGCCTGGCCCACGATCTGGGGCCGCCCCGTCGACGCCGTCCGGGAAGTCGCCGGTGTCGAGCCGCGCTTCGCCGCGCTGCTTGGCGTTGGCGCGGAACTGCTGCAGCGCCGCGTCGACCGCACCGCCGCTCTCCGGCAGCGAGTCGACGAGCCGCGGATGCGCCAGCAGTTGCTGCAGCGCCTCGCGCCGCGCGTCGCCGTCGACCGGGTCGCAGTTGAGGTCGCCGAGCACGACGAAGTCGGCGTCGCCGAGCCCGCCGTTCGTGCCGCGGTCGTCGACGATCCACGCCGCACGCTCCGGCGTCAGGTAGTCGACCCAGAAGCGGATCTCGTCGTGGTTGCGGCGGCCGTTGCGATCCTCGGGCCCGTCGAACACCGGCGGGGTCGGATGCGAACACAGTGCATGCACCTTGCGGCCGCCGATGCCGATCGGCACGTCCCAGTGGCTCTTCGACGACAATCGCAGCTGCTGCCAGACCGCGTCGGCGAGGCCATCGGGCCGCAGCGCGCCCGGCATCGCCGACCAGCGCAGCTGCCGGAACGTGCGCACTTCGTCCTGCAGGATCGGATGCCGCGACAGCACCGCCATGCCGTACTGGCCCGGGAACGCGCCGTAACCGTGCGCGTCGGCCGGACCGTCGCTGCGGCCGTCGCCGTCGAGGTCGTGCCCGCTCGGCTCGCCGGTGTTGACCGGGGCATGGAACACGAACGGGTAGTCGATGCCCTGCTGCCCGTCCTGACCGACCGCCAGGTACTCGCGCACGAGCACGGCGACGGCTTCGCCGGCGGCATCGTGGTCGACTTCGTTCAGCAGCAGCACGTCGGGTGCCACGCGCTGCACGATCGCCGCCAGCTGCTTGCCGGCGGCCGAACCACCGCCGCGCAGCTCGCGCAGCAGGGCGCCGGGTTCGCTGCGGTTCAGCGCGACGTTGAACGTGGCGAAGCGCACGATCGGCCGCTGGCTGCGACGTTCGTAGAGGTGCCAGGCCAACGGCACACTGAGCAGCAGGCAGGCGATGGCGCCGAGCGTGTAGCGATTCACGCCTGCTCCTTCGTCGCCGACGGCGGCGGCGTTGCACCGGGCCCGGCGACCATGCCCGAGGACGGCGCCGCGGTAGGCTGCGCGAACATCGCGGCGGCGTCGACGAGCCGTTCGCGCGGGCCGAGCACGACGACGGTGTCGCCGGCGGCGAGCGTCGTGTCCGGCGTGATCGCCGCGAGGTTCTTCTCGCCACGGCGCACGGCGACGACGCTGCAACCGGTGTGGCGGCGCACGCCGGCGTCGGCGAGCGTGCGTGTGCAACACACCGATCCAGGTTGCACGCGCATCACGGCGAAGCCGATGCCGGGCACGAAGTCGATGACGTCGGCAGCCGAACCGGCGGCGTGCGGCGCGACCCGGCCGCTGCCACCGCGGCGGCGCACGTCCTGCACGAGGCGGCCGATCTGGTCGTCGGCGACGAGGAAGCGCCGCAGCACGCGCACCAGCATCTCGACCGACGCCTCCAGTTCCTGCGGCACCACGTCGTGCGCGCCAGCGCGGCGCAGGCCATCGGCCTCGGCGGTGTAGACGGCGCGCGCCAGCACGTGCGCCTCGGGCGCCAGCTGCCGGCACAGCTGCGCGATGCGCGACGTCGCCGCGCTGTCGTTGACCGCCAGCACGACGATGCGCGCGCGTTCGACGCCGAGTGCTTGCAGCGCACTCATGCGCGTGCAGTCGCTGAGCACGATCGGCACGCCCTTCTGCTTCTCGGCCTGCACGGTGTTGGCGTTCATCTCCGACACGACGTACGGGATGCCGAGCGCCTGCATGCCGGCGGCGACGGTGCGGCCGGTCGGCCCGTAGCCGACGACGATCGCATGGTCCTGCAGCGCCGGCCCGTGGTGGCCATGCCCGCCGCCGTCCCCGTGCGCAGCCACGGCACCAGCAGCAGCACCGGCCTCGCGCGTGCGCGCCGCCAGCTTGCGGCCGATCGCGTAGAGCGCCGGCGTGCTCGAGATCGACAGCACCGCGACGACCAGGAACACGCGTTCGTGCTGATCGCCGAGCAGTTCCGACTTCTTGCCGAGCTGCACCAGCACGAACGAGAACTCGCCGACCTGCGCCATCGTCAGCGCCGCGCGCAGCCGCACCCAGCCGGGCTGGCCGAGCTGCCGCGCCGCCAGCATGACGACCAGCGTCTTGCCGACGACGACCGCCGCCAGCGCCAGCGCCACCGTGCCCGGCGACTGCACGATCGTGCGCCAGTCGAACAGCATGCCGATCGACACGAAGAACAGGCTGGCGAACGCGTCGCGGAACGGTTCGGCCTCGGCCGCAGCCTGGCTGTGGTAGTCGGAGTCCGCGAGCAGGATGCCGGCCAGGAACGCACCGAGCGCCAGCGACAGGCCGAGCTTGCTGGTCACCACCGCCAGCGACAGGCACCACATCGCCAGGAACAGCACGAACAGTTCGCGGTTGCGCGTGCGCGCGACGAGGCGCAGCAGCGGCCGAACCAGCAGGCGCGCGGCGACGACGACCACCGCCAGCAGGCCGAGGTTGCGCAGCGACGCCAGCACCGAGCCGCTGTCGCCGCCCTGCGTGCCGAGCATCGGCAGCAGCAGGATCATCGGCACCACCGCGAGGTCCTGCGCGATGTTGATGCCCAGCACGATGCGGCCGTGCGGCGCGCTCAGTTCGCCGTGGTCGACGAGGATCTTCGTCGTCGCCGCGGTGCTCGACAGGCTCAGCAGGAAGCCGAGGAACACCGCCGTGTTCCACGGCAGCCCGATCGCCCAGCAGACGCCGGCCGCCGCGAGCACGGTGCCGACCACCTGCACGCCGCCGCCGAGCGCGATGGTGCGCTTCAAGCGCGCGATCTGGCCGAGCGGCACTTCGAGGCCGACCGCGAACAGCAACACGACGATGCCGACCTCGGCCAGTTCGCGGACCATCGCCGCGCGCTGCACGATGCCGATCGTGTAAGGGCCGACCAGCACGCCCGCGAACAGGAAGCCGATGATGGTCGGCAGCCGCAAGCGGTGGAACAGCACCGAGACGCCGACGCACAGGGCGAACAGCAGCGCCAGTTCGCCGAGCACCCCGTCGAGCGAACCGTGGCCGGCCGCGGCGGTGTCGGCCGCGGCGGACGTGGTCGACGGGGACTCCGGCGATTGGAAGAAGACGAGCACGGCGACTGCGTACCCGCATGCCGGCGCGCCGGAAAGAGCGAGCCGGAGCTGATCCCTTGGTTGTTGGTGCCCCGGAGCCGCCGCGGAGGCCCCCATCCCATGGCGGTCGGCCGCTTGCAGGCAGCGTTCCGTCGTGAGTTCCCACCGCACCAACAACCAAGGGATCAGTTCCCTGGCGTCGCGGATCGGGACGGCGCCAGCCGCCGGTCGCATGGGCCGTTGGCCGCCTCGATCCCCAAGACGTTCGGCAGCCCGTTCGCAGCTTCCGCTCGGCCGCGAACCCTGGGCTACCCTCGTTCACCGAAACGCGCTCCGCCGCGTCCGACCTACCCAACACCGAACGAACGCATGCTCCGCACCTCGCTCCTCTCCCTCGCCACTGCGTCCCTCTTCCTCGCCACGGCCGCCGCCCAGAACTGCTCGGACAACCTGTTCCCGGTGCAACTGGTGACCGCCCAGGGCGCCGCGCTCGCCCGCGTCGCCGACGCCGACGGCGGCCACTTCGCTGCGACCAACGAGAACGTCTACCTCGCCTTCCCGTCGACCATCCCGTCGGGCACCTACTACGTGTTCGTCGCCAACGCGGCGGTCAACGAAGTGCTGTCGACGAACGACCCGCTCGCGCGCTTCGTCTCCGTGCAGAACAACGCCGGCGTCATCTCGCTGTCGCTGCCGTTCGCGGCCAGCGAGTCGCCGGACCAGTTCGGCGTCGGCGCCGGTGGCCAGGGCATGAGCCTGCGCCTGTCGCCGTTCTCGGCCTCGCCGACCTCGCAGTGCCGCTTCAAGGTGCTGTTCGGCGACACCTGGGATCTGACCTACGGCTACGACTACCCGTTCCTGCTGAACGGCGGCGTGCAGCCGAACGGCAACTGCGCGGTTCGCTCGTACGACGGCTTCTGGATCGGCGACGGCAACGGCAGTGACGTCACCGGCTCGGTGTTCGTCGACGCCGACCGCGACGGTGTGCGCGACGCCGGCGAAGGTGGCTTCGCCAACCAGGAAGTGCGCCTCGTGACCGGCACCACCTCGGTCGCCACCACCACCGACGCCGCGGGTGAGTTCCGCTTCACGAACGTCGCCGCCGGCAGCTACACGGTCGAGTTCAGCGTGCCGGGCACGCACGTCGCGACCACCGCCGCGTCGCGCACCGTCGAGGTCTGCGCCTGCGCCGACGTCGACGTCGCCGACTTCAGCGCCGCCGCGATGGCGCTGCCGTGCAACGCCCGCACCGTCGGCTACTGGCGCAACCAGCACGGCCTGTGCAAGGTCCAGCAGTTCAACCTGCTGCCGACGCTGCCGATGCTGCAGATCGTCAACACCTTCGGCTGCCGCGTCGCGCCGGGCTCGCTGTGGCAGTTCCGCAGCTACCTGCAGAACGCGAACGCCTGGAACATGGCCTACCAGCTGTCGGCCCAGCTCGTCGCGATGCACTGCAACGTCGCGGTCGGCTTCGTGCACCCGGACTGCGTCATCCAGGACCCGGTGCTCGGCACGATGACGATCGCCCAGCTGCTGCAGCAGTCGGTCGTCAGCCTGGTCGCGAACCCCTACACGCCGCCGTGCACGCTGGCGCGCCGCCACCAGGAGCGCCTGAAGAACGCGCTCGACCGCGCCAACAACAACCGCATCTGGCGCTGAACGGACGCGCCCCGCGCGCGCCCTGCGACCGGCCCGGCCCGCCCCTCGGCGCGCCGGGCCGGCGCCGTTTCCGGGCCTCGGCGCCGTTCGTCGACTTGCGCGAGGACCGCGCCCGTGGACCATGCTCGCCCCACATGGACACCTCCTTCCTCGCGGAACTCGGCATCGGCAAGACCAACAGCGGCGCCTTCGACGGCACCTGGCGCAAGACGAAGGGCGACGAGCTCGTCGTCAAGTCGCCGATCGACGGCAGCGAGATCGGCCGCATCGCGATGGCGACGCCGGCCGACTACGCGGCGGTCAGCAAGGCGGCGCACGCGGCGTTCCTGCGCTGGCGCGAGCTGCCGGCGCCCAAGCGCGGCGAGTTCGTGCGCCTGATCGGCAACGCGTTCCGCGAGAAGAAGGAACTGCTCGGCAAGCTGGTCACGCTCGAAGCCGGCAAGATCGTGCAGGAAGGCCTCGGCGAGGCGCAGGAGTGCGTCGACATCGCCGACTTCGCCGTCGGCCTGTCGCGCCAGCTCTACGGCTTGACGATCGCCAGCGAGCGCCCGCAGCACCACATGCGCGAGACGTGGCACCCGCTCGGCACCGTCGGGATCATCACCGCGTTCAACTTCCCGATCGCCGTCTGGGCGTGGAACGCGATGCTGGCGCTGGTCTGCGGCGACAGCTGCCTGTGGAAGCCGTCGCTGAAGACGCCGCTGACGGCGATCGCGATGACGAAGATCGCCGCCGACGTGCTCGGCAAGGAATGGAGTGCGCTGGTCGGCCTCGTCGTCGGCCCGGATCTCACCGTCGGCAGTGCGCTGCTCGACGACCCGACGATCCCGCTGGTGTCGGCGACCGGCAGCACGCGCATGGGCCGCATCGTCGGCCCGCGCGTGGCGCAGCGTTTCGGCCGTTCGCTGCTCGAGCTCGGTGGCAACAACGCCATCGCCGTCATGGACGACGCCGACCTCGGCCTCGCCGTGCGCGGCATCGTGTTCGGTGCGGTCGGCACCGCCGGCCAGCGCTGCACGACCACGCGGCGCCTCTTGGTGCACGAGAAGGTCGTCGACGAGCTGCAAGCGCGCCTGGTCAAGGCCTACGGGCAGTGCAAGATCGGCAACCCGTTCGACAAGAAGACGCTGGTCGGCCCGCTGATCGACGAAGCCAGTGCGAAGGCGTTCGACCACGCCGTCGCGTCGGCGGTCGAGCAGGGCGGCAAGGTCGTCGTCGGCGGCAAGCGCGCCAAGGTGCCCGGCGGGCTGAAGGGCGGTGCCTACGTCGAGCCGACGATCGTGCGCTGCCCGAGCACGCTGCCGATCGTCAAGGAGGAGACGTTCGCGCCGATCCTCTACATCGTCCCGATCAAGTCGGTGGAAGAAGCGATCGCCCTCAACAACGACGTGCCGCAGGGCCTCAGCAGCTCGATCTTCACGCTGAACGCGCGCTCGGCGGAGCGCTTCGTCTCGGCGATCGGCAGCGACTGCGGCATCGCCAACGTCAACATCGGCACCAGCGGGGCCGAGATCGGCGGTGCGTTCGGCGGCGAGAAGGAGACCGGCGGCGGCCGCGAGAGCGGTTCGGACAGCTGGAAGATCTACATGCGCCGCCAGACGTCGACGGTGAACTGGGGCACGAGCCTGCCGCTGGCGCAGGGCATCACGTTCGGCGATTGAGCGATCGCTCGTCGCCGGCGAACCCCGCCGGCGACGCGGCGCTGGCCCAGGTTCGAGGGTCGTCGCCTTCCCGAGTCGCCTCCTTCCCGAGTCATCGAGGAGCGGCCGTTCGGCCGATAGCGCAGCGTGGCCAAGCCCCAGCCGATCACCTTCCACGTGCCCGCGACCGCGGCCAATCTCGGCCCGGGCTACGGCGTGCTGTCGCTGGCGCTCGACCTGCCACTCGGCATCACCGTCGAGCACCGCACCGACGGGCAGCTGCTGGTCGAACGGCGCGACGACCCGAGCGCGCACCTCGAAGACCCGCGCCACGATCCGGTCCTGCGCGGCCTGCGCCGCGGCGCCGAACTGCTCGAGGTGTCGCTGCAGAAGGGCCTGTCCGTGCTGGTCGAAGGCACCATCCCGCGCGGCACCGGCATGGGCACCATCAGTGCTGGCTACGCCGCCGGCCTCGCCATCGCCGCGCGCCTGTCGCGCAAGAAGTGGACGCCAGCCCAACTGCTCGACGCGCTGGTGCCGCTCGGCGGCGATCCCGCGCACGGTGCGGCGGCGCTGCTCGGCGGCCTGTGCGCGACCGTGCCGACGTCGCTGCCGCAGGAGGTCGAACTGCACCAGCGCATCCTGCCGTTCCTCGTGCACGACGAGTGGCACTTCGTCATCGCCCTGCCCGATGCGCAGATGGGCACCGCCGAGACCAAGCGCGTGCTGCCGCCGACGCTGCCGCATGCGGCGGCGGCGCGCACGACCGGGAGGACGCTCGGCGTGCTGCATGCCCTGCAGCACGGCGACGAGGAGTTGCTGCGGCACTGCCTGGTCGACGAAGTGCACCTGCCCTACCGGCGAAGACTGCTGCCAGGATTGAGCGAAGCGCTGGATGCGGCGGTCGCGGCCGGGGCGGCCGGGGCGACGATCTGCGGGCACGGGCCCGGGTTGATCGCGTTCACGCTGACGGCCGGGAGGACGGCGGAGATCGCGCGGGCGATGGTCGGCGCGTTCGCGAAGGCGGGGAGGGTGGCGACGACGCTGACGCTGCAGACGGCGTTCTACGGGGCGCTGCCGACTGCTCCGGCGTGAGTGGGGGTTGCTGCGGCGGTGGTGTGCGGTTGGACCCGTGCGGGCGGGTCGATGCTGCGGCCTGCTGGACCTCTGCTGGACCTGGGAGAGCGCGCGGAAGGCGGGGAAAAGTGGGCTTGCAAGACGCCGCGGAGGTCGCTAGCGTCCCCCGCCCTGCATCGCTACGGAGCGCTGCGCCACGCGGGTTTCCGGCTCTGCCGGGAGCGCGAGTTGGGCCGTTAACTCAGTTGGTAGAGTGCGATTTTCACAGAGTCGAAGTCGCAGGTTCGAGTCCTGCACGGCCCACCATTTCTCCTTCTGCCTCAACGAGTTGCGCCAAGTTGCGCGCAACGGCGCCGAGCGGCGCAAGAGGTTCGGAAGTCGAGGGTAACGAGCGCTCTGACGCGACCACGCTCGCTCTGCCTGGTGGCACGGAACGGCGCGGAGCAGCGACCAGCTGCGCGCTGCATGTGTCCGCCGGTGGGACCATCGGGTCCAGCTTCGCGAGCTCGCGGTGTCCGTCCTTGAGCGGATCGATCTTCGCGTAGACCTTCAGGGTCAGGCGCGGATCCGAATGCCGCAGGATCCGCATCGCCACCGCCGGCGAGACGCCGGCGTTCGCCAGCAAGGTCGCCGTCGTCGCGCGCAACCCATGGAAGGTCGTCGTCAACAATCGCAGACGACTACCGAGTCGACTTGAAGCCGGCCGTTCGGAAAACCGGCCTAGTGACACCCGCAACCTCGAGACGGATCTCCACCGACACTGGAGGCCGCTGCAGCGCCCCCTCAGACTGAACGCTGACGCGCCCTCCATCCGACCAGGAAGCAACGTTCCAGTAGAGGACGACCGGATCATCGTCCTCCAAGTTGCAGGTCAGCCGGATCTTGCAGCTAGGCAAATCACCTACACCGCGAAGTCGCACGCCGATGCAGGGCCCCTTCTCGATCAGCGGTTTGGCGACGTAGTCGAACTCGACTGCCAGTCTCTCGTCGAGCATGCGCCACCGATCCTCATCACGGTCAGCCTTGGGATAGTGCAGATCGACGTTCTCGATGCGTGCTTCGGAAGCCCACACCGAGACACGGATATCCTGCACCTCGACACTCGTCACACCCGCGAGGGACTCGATGCTGGCAGGGTCGTGGCCGAGGTAGTCAGCCCAGACAAGCTGCCCCCCGGCCCACGCTTCGATGAAGTGCACATTGCGAACCCACCGACCGTCTCGTCCCCGCAGGTCCACCTGCACCGTGGCGTTGGTCAGCTGCTGGCCCGTGCAGTTCTTCAAGTTCAGCCGATCCGGCTTACCCGGCACGAGCCATTCTTCGTCGAAGTTCAGTTCGATCGTACCGGCCTTCGCTACGGGCCCTGCCAGCTCCTTGGCAAGCTCGGGCAGCAGGAACATGCAGGCGCGACGGCGCTGGACCTGGACCTGAACTCGCGCCTCCCGCTCCGCCCCCTTGACCAGCTGCCTCAAAGCGCCCGCCAGCATCGCAAAGGGCTCGCCGCTCAACAGAGCACCTACCAGCATTCCGCCTGAACCATCCGATTGGCTCAACTCATCGAGCAAGCGCGAGTGCGCTTCGCCGGCCTCCTTGGCGACCGCCTTCAGTCGACGGTCCACTGATTCAGCCCCATCGAGGCTGATCACACGCCAGCGCTCACGAGCTTCCAGGACAGCGGGCTCGAAGGCTGGTTGGCTGGCCGGGTTCGCCGAGACCAGGGTGGGCACCACATTCTTCGCGACCTTCGCATACTCGGCACGTCGCAGCGCGAGGCGTTCCGAGTCTTGGATCTGCGCAGGCAGCACGGCGCTGATGAGACAACCGAGGGCGGCATTCCGAATTCGGGTTGGAAGCATGGGCAGCATCTGGTGGTCACTTCTCCGCCAACACAACTTGCCGTGCTCGGCGACTCGCGATCGAGTGCGGAGGGCCTCGACAGTAGCCCGGCTGACTTTCGCTGATTCGGAGGCTCTAGTCACTGAACAGATCGCGTCTCCGCGGTGGATCCGGGGCAGGAGCAGGAACGGAGAACCGGGACGCGCTGGAGTAGGGCAAAGGAATCCCTTTGCTGCGCAGCCACACGTGGCGTTCGCTGGGCGGCGCGCACTCGTACATCACCCAGTGGCTCGGCAGACCGGTCTGCAGTCCCGTGTGCACGTTCCGGAACACCACGTGGTCCATGGGCAGCCGATCTCGACCGCCGCACACGGCACAGGTCTCTCGCTCGATCCTGGGTAGCTCTGGCAGTTCCGGCCTGTTGGTCGTCTCACCACGACCGAAGCCGATGGGATCGCCGCGCCAGCCCTCGAGGAGAGGCAGGCTGCAGGATCGGCAGAAGAATGGCGCGTGGAACCAGATCCATCCCTCCTCTCTGGCGATGTCCATCTCGTTGCCCCGCGGCGGCAAGACCTCTCCGCGCAGGAAGTCCTGCGCGGCTACGACGGTCAGGCAGGCATCGAGCACGTGATCACTCGCGGCGATCGCTTGCCGCGCGACCTCGGTGCCGTCCAAGTGGGCGTCGAGGAACTCGAGATTCGCCCGAATCCCCTCGGCGTCGGCCTCGCCGCGACGGACGTCGATTCTCGGGCGCCGAGCCAGCCCCGTGTGCGCGGCCAGAGTTGCGCCAGGGTAGACCTCGATCACGCTCCAGTCCGCGCGCGGCTCCCCGGGCCAAGCGAGCGGCAACGGCAAACCTGTCTGGGTCCGAAGCAGCCCCAGGGTGATGAGGCTCTCCTGCGCCGTCCTGGCAATCCGGTCGGCACCGACCGAGAGCGGCACCTTGCCCGTCGAGTAACGAACCATCTGATCGGTGAAGCGCAGGAAGCGGTCCTCGCCGCGGGCCAGCGGTTCCAGACTCTGGCCAGCGACTGACTCCAACAGGGGCCGCATGGACCTGGGCCAACCGAGCGGAGCATCGATGGCCATCAGCCCCTGCGATCCAGGACGCAGCCAAGGTTCCAGGCGCTGCGGGAGCTCCTGGCTCATCGTGCCTCGCGCCGCAACGCGGAACGCGGACTCCAGCAGGCACCTCGTCCCGTCCCAAGTCGCCACCGCGACACCGACATGGCGGGCCGAGACAGCCGCGTCGATCCCGATGATCCTCATGAAGCCGAACCTCCGTGCCGGGCCTGCACCTGAGCGCGATCGCAGGCCGACTCAACTCGGTGTGCGCACGAGCCGGTAGAGATCGACAGACTTGAACTTCGGGTGTTTGGCCAGGTAGGCGGCGAACTTTCCGTCGTCCATCGGCCCCTTCGCGTGGTCCATCGAGAACTGCACCTGCCGACTCGTGCCGTCGTCGCGCACGACGAGGAAGCCGACGTGCAGGTGATCGAGATCGAAGAAGTAGACGCCGGCGTTGGCCTTGCACCACGCGAGGGCAGCAGCCTTGTCATCTGCCGCCCGCTTCGCCTCAGCTGCATTCGCCTCTTCGATCGCCTTGCGCTCCTGGTCGTCCAGCCCTCTACCCCTCGGCGTGGGATGCGCCGCCAAGAAGGCGCGCCCAGACGCCGTCGCCCGATAGGTGCTCCTGGCGACCTTCTCGATCAGGCGCCCCTTCGTCAGGAACGTCATCGCCCAGCCGGTGCGATTGCCAGTGTAAGTCGCCGAGCCGCTCGGCAAACGTCGCGACCGCTCCTCCATCGTCAGCTGAAACAGGTCGCACATCGCCTCGGTCGCCGTGCGTCGCGTCAGGTCCTGCTTCGTCGCGAGCTCCAGCAGCGGGCGGAACAGTTCGTCGTGCCTGGGAATGGTCATGGTCGCGCAGCGAAAGTCGCCCTCCGCTCCCAGTAGAACGCGCCAGGCTCGCGAAGCCACTGCTCGAGGGCGAACCTCGCACAGGAGCCCGCCCGGCCCCACCGTCGGATCCCCGCCGCCGTGGACGCTCGCACCGCCCACGCCTACCCTCCGCGCGCTTGCTCGACCTCCCCGCCGCGCTCGGCGTCGCCGCCGTGGTCTTCGCGTCGACGAACCTCGACGACGTCTTCCTGCTCGCGGCGTTCTTCGCCAACCCGCAGCTGCGCCCCGGCTCGATCGTGCTCGGCCAGTTCCTGGGCATCGGCGCGCTGGTCGCGGCGAGCGCTGCTTTGGCGTGTGCTTCGCTCGCGGTGCCCGATGGCTACCCAGCCTTGCTCGGTGTCGTGCCGCTCGCGCTCGGTCTGCACAAGCTCTGGGGACTGCGCGCATCCGGCAACGCCGCCGACGACGACGAAGCCGACGAGAACGAGAACAACAACGAGAACGCACCCGCATCGCCGCGCCACCGCCGCCAGGCACTCACCGTCGCCGCCGTGACGATCGCGAACGGCGGCGACAACCTCGGCGTCTACATCCCGCTGTTCGCCAGCGACGTCGGCATGGTGCCGTTCTACGCCGGCGTGTTCGCCGTACTGACAGCGGTGTGGTGCCTCGCCGGCTACCTGCTGGTGCAGAACCGCCTGATCGGGCCGCAGGTGCGCCGCTTCGGCCACGTGGCCCTGCCGTTCGTGCTCGTCGCCCTCGGGCTGTGGATCCTGGCCGACGCGCGCGTGCTGCTGCCGTAGCCCTGCACGGGCTCGATCCGCAGCTCGGCGAACAGCAACAGCGCGCGGATGCCGAGCGCGATCCTCGCACGCGACGGCCCGAAAACCCCGGAA
>JBILEY010000306.1:0-6564 GCA_044351865.1 Planctomycetota bacterium
ACTGTTCTTCGCCGCCGGCCCGCTGGCCGCCGAGTTCGATCGCCCGGTGAACGTGCGCGACTTCCACGTCGGCCTGCACGTCGCCTTCGCGTCGAAGCAGGCGCACGACGACTACCAGATCTCCCCGCGCCACCAGCGCTTCGTCGCCGAGCACAAGGAGACGTGGGCGCAGGTTCGTGTGTTCGACACCTACGACCGCCGCTGAACGGCCCTGGTCGTCGAACGGGACGGCTTGGCCGTTCGCGGCGCACGTCGCTGGCACCGCTGGCGCGAACCGTTGCCGCCGATCGCGTCAGCTCGCGGACGGCGCGACCGGCCGCAGCTCGTGCATCAGCGCCACGATCTGCTTGCGGAACGGGCGCAGCAGCGGATTGGACGCGATCTTCACCGCCATCGTCACCATCGCGACGGTGCGTTCGACGAGCTTCGCCGTGCCTTGTCGCTGCGGCGAGCGGTCGTGGATCCAGTAGAGCACGATGCCCATGCCATAGGTCCACAACAGCCTCGGCAGCTCGGCGGCGAGGTCCTTCGGCACCTTGGTGTTGCTGCCCGCGATGGCCTCGGCGAACAGGGCCTCGCCCTCGGCGGCGACGTCGGCGCCGGCCGGGTGGAACGGATTCAGCGGGCTCTGCGGGTCGGCGGCGCTGCGGAACATCAGCGCGCTGAAGCGATGGTACGGCTCGATGACCGCGAGCTTGGCCTGCATCACCGCCAGCAGGCGATCGTGCAGCGTCTTGGCTCTGGCCAGCGGCGCCTTGGCGGCGGCGACGTGGGCTTCGTGCACTTCGCGGTAGAAGGCCTGCAGCAGCTGGTCCTTGCTGGCGAAGTAGTAGTAGGCGTTGCCGAGCGAGACGCCGGCGGCTTCGGCGACCATGCGCATCGTGGTCGCCTCGTAGCCCTGTTCGCGGAACAGCTCGAGCGCCTGGGCGACGATGCGCTGCTTGGTGCGTTCGCCTTTGCCGCCGGGCGGCTCGGGCACTGGGGCGTCAGCGGTCGGATCGGCCTTGGCCATGCACGCACGCTAGCGGCGCCGCCGCTGCTTCGTCCATGCCGCGAGGCCGGTGACGGTGGCGAACAGCTTGTCGGCCAACGGTCGCCAGGCTGGCCGCGCGAACCGCAGCGACATCGCCCGCCAGTCGCGCAGCGCCCACAGCACCACGATCCAGGCGTTGCTGCCGCGCCACACGGCGCCGTCGTCGGCGGTGACGGTGATCTTCTCGAGCAGTGCCTTGGTGCCGAGCGGGCAGCCGGAGCTGCTCGCCGTCTGCGCGGCGACGCAGCGCAGCGGCACGAACTTCGGCTGCGCGCGCAGCCAGGCGGCGGCGCGCGTGCAGAAGGAGCAGTCGGCGTCGAACCAGACGGTCAAGGCGCGCGGCTGTGCATGCATGGCATCACCCGTTCGGGCCCTGGGCCGGCAGCGGCGGCAGGCGCAGGTCGGGCGCCACCGGCACCGGTGCTTCGGTCAGGTGCTTGTGACGGCGGATCCGACTGAACACGTAGAGGTTGAAGAAGTGCATGCCGCCGAGCACGACCAGCACGAGCCCGACCTTCCAGCTCAGCGTCTCGACGGCCTCGGTCGCCGTGGTCGGCGCGGTCGCCACCTTCAGGGCCAGCGACATGTAGCCGAAGTTGACCAGGTAGAAGCCGACGACCAGCAGGTGGTTGACGGAGTCGGCGAGGTCTTCGCGCGCCGCGAACACGTCGACCAGGAAGGCGCGGCCGTTCTTGTGCAAGGTCCGGCCGACCCAGATGCAGAGGCCGATGCTGAGGACGACGTAGGCGAGGTAGGAGTAGAGCGACACGGTCACGGGAGCCTCCTTCGTGGCTGAAGTTGAACGTGTTCAAGAAGCCCGGCCCCGACCGCGGATTTCGTCTGGATGCAGAAATCTTGAACGCGTTCAAGAAGTCGCCAGCCCCGCTCCCGGCACCGCCATGCCAGCGGCGGGAGGCGTCGGCGGACCGCGCCAGCGCGGAAGACCCCAGCAGCTCGCGTCCGCGCGCGGCTGCGCGGCCGGCCGCCGGGGTGCACGTCACGGCGCGAAGCGAGGCGAGCCGGTGCGCGCCACCCGATCCATCGCCGCCACCAGCTGCCTCGCGATGCCCGGCTCGTGCGAGCTGTGACCGGCATCGTCGACGATGGCATGACTCGCCTCGGGCCAGGCGCGATGCAGGTCGTCGGCGCCGACCAACGGGCACACCAGGTCGTAGCGACCGTGGACCAGGAAGGCCGGCAGATGCCGAACGCGATCCACGTCGCGCAGCAACCGGTCGTCGGGGGTGAAGCGCTGGTTCCGCAGGTAGTGCGCTTCGAGGCGTGCCAGGGCCCAGCTGGTGTGGTCGTTGTTCAGCGAGGCGACGAAGTCCGGGTTGGGCAACAGCGTGCAGGCGGCCCCTTCGTACGTGGCCCACGCCTTCGCCGCCGCACGCGCCACCGCGGGATCCGGGTCGTGGAAGCGCTGCCAGTAGCCCTCGAGCAGGTCGCCGCGCTGCGCTTCCGGCAGGTGCTCGGCGAACTCCCGCCACAAGCTCGGGGCGAGGGCGCGCAGCCCGTAGAGCCACCAGTCGACCTCGAGCTGGCGCAGCAGCCAGATGCCGCGCAGGCACAGCGACAGCACGCGCTCGGGGTGGCGTTGCGCGTAGTAGAGACCGAGCGTGCTGCCCCACGAGCCGCCGAACACGTGCCAGCGGGCGATGCCGAGCCGCTCGCGGATGCGTTCGAAGTCGGCGACCAGGTCGTCGATGGTGTTCTCGCGCAGTTCGCCGAGCGGCGTGCTGCGCCCGGCACCGCGCTGGTCGACGAGCACGACCCGGAACGCGCGCGGGTCGAAGAAGCGGCGGTCGGTGGTGGAGCAGCCAGCGCCCGGGCCGCCGTGCACGAACAGCACCGGGGCGCCGTCCGGGTTGCCGCATTGCTCGACGTGGAGCGTGTGGATCGACGACACGGCGAGTCGCTCCTGGTGGAACGGCTCGATCGCAGGGTAGAGGCCTGGAGGTGCCATGGGGATCGTCTACGGCAGTCGGCTGGGCGATACCATCGCCGCGTGCGTCACGATGCCATGCGGTCGTTCTCGTTCGCCCTGCTGCTGCCGCTGCTGGTCGCCGCGGCCGCGAATGCGCAGGACCCGGCGCGGCTCGATGCGCAGCGCATCACCTCGGGGGAGTTCGCGACCGAACGCTTCGGCCCCGTCCGCTGGCTCGACGGCGCGCACTACACGACGCTCGAAGCGAAGCCGGGCACCGACGTGCTCGAGCTGGTCCGCTACGAAGCGGTGACTGGCGCGCGGGCCGTGCTGGTCAGCGCGGCGATGCTGTGGATCGCGGCCAGCGGCAAGGCGCTGGCCATCGAGGACTACACGTTCTCGCCGGATCGATCGGCGCTGCTCGTGTTCTCGCAGAGCGAACGCGTCTGGCGGCAGAGCACACGCGGCGAGTACCACGTGCTCCCGCTCGACGGCAGCAGCGAGCCGCGGCGTCTCGGGAACGCACTGCCAACCTCGAGCCTGATGTTCGCGAAGTGGTCGCCGGACGGCCGCCGCGTCGCCTACGTCGCGCAGAACGATCTCTACGTCGAGGATCTGGCTACGCAGCGGCAGACGCGGTTGACGAAGGACGGCTCGCGCACCGTGATCAACGGCACGTTCGATTGGGTCTACGAAGAGGAGTTCGACTGCCGCGACGGCTTCCGTTGGAGTCCCGACGGCGCCTCGATCGCCTTCTGGCAGCTCGACTGCAGCGGCGTCGGCGAGTTCCTGATGGTCGACAACCTGAGCGATCGCTACGCGCAGGTGGTGCCGGTGCAGTACCCGAAGGCCGGCACGACCAACTCGGCGTGCCGGATCGGCGTGGTCGCCGCCGACGGCAAGGGCGCACCGGTGTGGATGCAGACGCCGGGCGATCCCAGCGAAACCTACCTGCCGCGCATGGAGTGGCATCCGGACGGGAAGGAGCTGATGGTGCAGTGGCTGCCGCGCGCGCAGAACCACCTGGTCGTCTACGGCTGTGACGTCCGCAGCGGTGCCTCGCGGGTCGTGCACGAAGAACGGGACGCCGCCTACGTCGACGTTCGCGACGACTTCGCGTGGCTCGGCCGCGACCAGTTCCTGTGGATGTCGGACTCGTCGGACATCACCGACGGCCGCCGGTTGCGCTACCCGGGGCGCCGCGTGCTCGCCGTGATGCCATGGCAGCCGACCGCGGCCCCTGCCTACCTCCGGCACTGGGTGGCGACGTTGCAAGGGCTGCGCCTCGCGGTCGGGGCCGACGATCTGATCGGCATCGACTTCCACGACGCGAACGGCGACCTGATCTACGTCTCGTTGCCGAACGGCAACGCGACGCAGAGGCACCTCATGCACACCGGCTTCGGCGGCTCGCGGCGCGTGATCACCGGCGAGCAGCCGGGCTGGCACGACTACGACATCGGTCCCGACGGTTCGCTCGCGATCCACACGTTCTCGCGCTTCGACGTGCCGCCGGTCGTCGACCTCGTGCGCCTGCCCACGCACGAGCGTGTGCGCGTGCTCGCCGACAATCGGCAGCTGCACGAGCGCTACGGCAAGGTCGGCAAGGGCAAGAACGAGTTCTTCCAGGTCGCGATCGGCGACGACGTGACACTCGACGGTTGGACCATGTATCCCGCCGACTTCGACCCCGCGAAGTCTTGGCCAGTGCTGTTCCACGTCTATGGCGAGCCGTGGTCGCAGACGGTCAAGGACACGTGGTTCCTCAATCACCACCTGTTCCACCGCTGGCTGACGCAACTCGGCTACGTGGTGATGTCGATCGACGCGCGCGGCACGCCGGCACCGAAGGGTCGCGACTGGCGCAAGGCGCTGTTCCAGAAGATCGGCATCACCAGCTCCGCCGATTGGAACGCCGCAGTGCTGGCACTGCGGGCGCAGCACGCGTGGATGGATCCGCAGCGGCAGGCGATCTGGGGTTGGTCGGGCGGCGGCGCCATGACGCTGAACATGCTGTTCCGCTATCCGGACCTGTTCACGGCCGGCATGGCGGTGGCGCCGGTCACCGACGTCGCGCTCTACGACACGATCTACCAGGAGCGCTACTGCGGCGATCCGCGCCAGGTCCCGGAGGTCTACCGGCAGTGTTCGCCGATCACGTTCGCGCAGCACCTGCGCGCCAGGCTGCTGCTGGTGCACGGCACCGGCGACGACAACGTGCATTTCCAGCACAGCGAGCGGTTGTTCGACGAACTGGTGAAGCACGGCAAGCTGTTCGAGTACCTGGCATATCCGAATCGCTCGCACGCGCTCCGCGAACGCGAGGGCACGCGCGCGCATCTGTATGCCGCGCTCGCCGACTTCCTGCAGCGGCGGGTGCCGGCCGGGCCGCTCGCGGCGGCGACGTCGCCGGCGACCGGGATGCCGGCGATTCGCGAGGGCGGCAAGTGACGACCGGTGGGGAGTGCCCCGCTGCCGAACCAGCGCGTCACCGTTCGCTATACTGCGGCTGGCACGTGTCGCCGGTGCCAGCATGAAGCCGCCTGCTCCCGTTGCCGTTGCCTGCGCCCCGTTGCTCGGCTCGATCCGTGCGTGGCATCCGATGTTCGCGGCTCTCTCGCTGGCGATCGCCTGGCTGCCCGCGTCGGATCTGGCTGCGCAGTGCAGCACGCCGTGGCTGCCGGGCCTCGGTGCCCCGGGCTTCGCGAACGGCTCCGTGGCCGCGTGCACGGCGTGGGACCCGGACGGTGCTGGGCCGGCACCGAGCACGTTCGTCTGCGGCGGCGACTTCCTGGTGGCAGGTTCGACCGCGGTCCGGCACATCGCGATGCTCGATTCGGCGAGCGGAGCGTGGGTGTCGCTCGGCACCGGGCTCGACGGTCCGGTCGACGAACTGCTCGCGCTGCCGAACGGCGACCTCATCGCCGGCGGCGCGTTCGCGACGGCGGGTGGCGTTGCCGCGTTTCGCATCGCCCGATGGAATGGTTCGTCCTGGGCTGCGCTCGGCCAGGGCATCGCGTGTACGTCCATCACCGCCCTGACGGCGCTGCCGAACGGCGACGTCGTCGCCGGCCACTTCACCCAGGTCGGTAGTACCCTCTTGCCCGCCGTCGCGCGCTGGAACGGAGCGGTGTGGACGCAGCTCACCACGAACCTCAACGGCTACGTCCAGGCCCTGACGACGCTGTCGAACGGCGACGTCGTCGCCGGCGGCGACTTCACCGTCATCGGTGGTGTCGCCGCCAACCGCATCGCGCGTTGGAACGGGGCGGCGTGGTCGCCGTTGGGCTCCGGCATGAACCTCACCGTGGCCGCCTTGACGAAGCTGTCGAACGGCGACCTCGTCGCGGGCGGCAACTTCACGACGGCCGGCGGTGTCGCCGCGAGCCGCATCGCACGCTGGAACGGGGCGGTCTGGTCGCCACTCGGAGCCGGCGTCGGCGGCCTCGCCAGCGCCTTCGTCCGCGCACTGACGGTGTTGCCGAGCGGCGACCTCGTCGCGGGCGGCAACTTCACCAGCGCCGGCGGTGCCGTCGCCAACCATGTCGCCAGCTGGAACGGAGTGGCGTGGTCGTCGGTCGGTGCGGGCACCGACAACCGGGTG
>JBILEY010000308.1:0-6556 GCA_044351865.1 Planctomycetota bacterium
GCGCTGGTCGAGATGGACGTCGAGTTCGACGAGGCGCGCGCGTTCGTGTTCGAGCTCATCGACAGCCAGATCCTGCAGACGACCCTGGCCCCGTCGATCACGGGTGCCGAGCCCATCCACGGCATGCTCGCCGCGTGTGATCGCAACCCGGCGACCAAGGCCGTGGCCGACACGATGGCCGGGGTGCGCGACCGCCTCGCCGCCCTGGATGCAGGCGGCCTGACCGGCAAGATCGAGGGATTCCCGGCCACCGCGAACGAGTTGCGGCGGCTCCCGGCCAAGGTCGAGATCGGTCGCTTGTTCCAGGTCGACATGTTCAAGCCGGCCCAGGCGACGCTCCGCCAGAGCGTGATCGACGACGTGCTCCAGTCGGTGGCCATCCTGCACATGACCTCGGCGTCGGCGCGGAACGATGCGTTCCAGGGCTTCGTGAACGCGTTCGTCGGGCGCTACGAGACCCGCGAGGTCCCGCTCGTCGAGGTGTTGGACGAGGAGTCGGGCATCGGCTTCTTCAAGTCCAGTGCGCCGGGCTCCGAACCGTCCCCGTTGCTCGACGACATCCAGTTCGCCACCGTCCAGGAGTCTGCCTTCCCGTGGGGGTCGAAGGAGCGCGTGCTCCTGCACCTGCTGCTCGACGCGCGCGAGAAGGGGGCGCAGTCGATCGACATCGCCGGACCGGTGTTGGGGGCACTGGCCCAGCAGCCGGGGCGGCCGATGCCACGTTCGTTCGCCGTCATGGCGGCGGTCGTCGCCGACAGCGTGCAGGACTTCGAGCAAGGCAAGTACCGATTGCACGTCTCGGGTTGTTCGGGGCCCAGCGGTGCCAATCTGCTCGGCCGCTTCTGCCACGGCGACCCGCAGCTCACCGAGAAGGTGCGGCAGCACCTCGCCGTCGAAGAGGCGCTCGATCCCGATTGCGTGTTCGCGGAGGTGGTGCACCTGCCCGAGGGGCGCATCGGCAATGTGCTGCTGCGGCCGCACCTGCGCCGCTACGAGATCCCGTTCTGCGGTCAGTCCGGCGTCGACGCCGAACACCTGATTCCGATCACGGATCTGACCGTCGCGGTCGTCGACCGACGCGTGGTGTTGCGTTCGCGTACGCTGAACAAGCGGGTGTTGCCGCGGCTCAGCACCGCGCACGGGTACTTCACCGATCGCAATCTCGGCATCTACCGGTTCCTCTGCATGCTGCAGGGCCAGGGGGTGGCGAGCGGCATGGGTTGGAACTGGGGGCCGTTCGAGGGTGCGTCGTTCCTGCCCCGCGTCACCTGTGGCCACCTGGTGTTGTCCCGCGCGCGCTGGATCCTGACCGCGGGCGAACTGCGCGTCGCGGTCGAGGCCGAGGGTGCCGACCGGATGTGGAAGTTCCACAAGTTGCGCGAACAGCGCAAACTGCCCCGCTCGCTCGTGCTCGCGGACTCGGACAACGAACTGTTGGTCGACCTCGAGAACCCGCTGAGCGTCGACTCGTTCTGCAAGGTCATCAAGGCGCGCGGCGCCGTGTTGCTCAAGGAAGTGTTCGCGGAGGCGGAGGGGCTGGTCGCGACCGGACCCGAGGGTGCATTCACGCACGAGCTGTTGATTCCGTTCGTGCAGAAGCTGCCGCAGGCCGTGGTGGGGGATGCCGTCGCCGGCGGCGACGCCGTGGACCGTTCGACGGCGCCGGCCGGCGCGGCAGCGCCCGCAACGGCACTGCCGGCCGGGGTGCCCGCGATCGCCATCCAGCGTTCGTTCCTGCCCGGCAGTGAGTGGTTGTACGCGAAGTTCTACGCCGGCACGGCGACGTGCGACGAGGTGCTGCGTGAGGTCGTCGAACCGATCGCCAAGGAGGCGATGGAGCGTGGCCATGCCGACTCGTGGTTCTTCCTGCGCTATGGCGATCCGGACTGGCACGTGCGCGTGCGGTTCCATGGGGATCCGACCCGGCTCGTCCAGCACGTGCTGCCGCAGCTGGGTGCCGCCGCCGCTCGCATGCGCGACGACGGCCGGGTCTGGCGCTTCCAGCTCGACACCTACGAGCGTGAGGTGGAGCGGTACGGCGGCGACGAGGTCATGCCGATCGCGGAACGGATGTTCTGCGCCGACAGCATGGCGGTGCTCGAGATGCTGGCGCCGTTCCATGGCGACGCGCTCGCGGACGCACGCTGGCGGCTCGCCCTGGTCGGCGCCGATCGGCTGTGCAGTGACCTCGGCTTCGATCTGCGCGATCGTCACGCCTTGATGGCGCGGCTCAGCGACGGCTTCGCCGCCGAGTTCCACTTCAAGGACACCGCGCTGCAACACCAGACCGGCAAGAAGTTCCGTACCGAGCGCAAGGACCTCGAACAACTCCTGGATCCGGCGCGGTGCGACGCCCACCCGTTGGCCCAAGGCCTACCGGCGCTGGCGCGACGCAGCGAGCGAATGGCCGCCGCGGTGCAGCAGCTGCACGCGGTCAGGGCGGCCGGCCGGATGGGGGGCACGCTGCAGAGTTTCGCCGGCAGCCTGATCCACATGCACACGAACCGGGTGCTGCGAGCGGCCGCTCGCGCTCAGGAACTGCTGATCTACGACTTCCTGCACCGGCTCTACGAATCGCGGCTCGCCCGCCAGCGTTCCCGCGACCGCGCCGCCCCCCGGTAGCCGGCAGTGCCGCCGCGGCCCCGGCAACGGGCCACCGTGTTCTCAGCGCACGTCGTAGGTCTGGCCGGTCAGCCGCCTGGCGCCGGCCGCCAGTTGCAGGAGGTATTGCTCCTCATCCTCGCTGAGCGGCCCCTCGGCCAGCGCATCGACGAGCTCGGTGACCATGGACTCGCGGCCCAGGGAACAGAGGATGCCGTCGAATTCCGGGCGCGTCAGCACGAACCGGTAGTGGTCGGTCGGCCGCGGGATCCACTGGTTCGATGCGATCTCGAGCTTGGCGAGCAGCGCGGGCGGTACGTAACCCATGGTGCTCTTGAAGTTGTAGAGCAACGGCGTCGGGGCCTCTGCCAGCAGCGGGAAGAAGTCGTTGCGAGCACCCGGATGGCCGGCGTTGTAGCGGATGAAGCTGATGTCGACCATGCCATGATTGGTCAGCAGCAGGCCGGTGACCCGGTCATGGAAGCTGCAGCCGATCGCCCTGGTGCCGAGGAACGCCTGGCGCCGGTGGCGGAACTGGTAGATGGGCAGGCGGCCCAGGATGTCGTTGGCGTAGGCGCCACCCGCGATCGCGACGTCGATGCGCTGCAGGCCCCGCACCGAGCCGAGCAGCTCCTCGAAGGGTGCATGGTTGAACTCGGGCTGGGTGCTGTAGGAGACGACGCCGACGACGATCTCGTCGCGGATGCTGCCGCCGCGGTCCAGCAGCATCTCGAGACCTCGGCGGGTGTTCTCGTAGAGCGGCCAGTGCATGTCGGCGGTGACGAAGAAGAAGTTGATGCCGGCATCGAAGGCGGCACAGACGACCTCCGGGGCACCGACGATGCCGAGGCAGAACGGGCTGACCTCGAGGCCGCGAGTGCCGAGCACGTGGCGATCGGTCAGCATCGGCAGGTCTTGACGGGGCTTCTGGCGAGACGGTTCGGTGGGCATGGTTTTCGGTGCGAGTCCGGCACGCGATGGCGGGTCCCGGCTCTTGAGGTTCGGTGCCGCTTTGCCACGATGCAACCCGAATGATGCGGCGCTGGCAACTCTGGTGGGGCGACAAGTGGCTGCGACGGTTCCCGCGGCTCGCGGCGTTGTCTCGCGAGCAGCGATGGCGGACCTGGGGTGCTTGCTACGAGGCGATTCGGGCCGAGCCCGTCATTCGCGCCGTGAACCTTGCCGTCCTGGTGGCCGCGGTCCTCGGGGGCATGGCTGGCTCGCGGGTCGGATGGAGCCCCGGTGGCATCCCGCTCGGTGGCATCCTGGGCGCGGTCGTCGGCGCGGGCGTCGCAGCGGCCGTACGCGGGGTCGTGGTGCGCGACCGAGCCGGTGCCCACATCGACCGCATCCTCGACGGGGACGGTGGGGCGTGACGCTGCCTGGATGGACCGGCCTCAGACGTTCTGCAGCGCGGGAGTGGTGTCGGGTGCCGGCGATCGCGGGTTGGTACGGGCGGCGCACAACGGCAGGCTGAGGTAGCGGCCGTCGACGCGGAGGACCAGCCGCGCGGCCACCAGGTGCTCGAGGAATTCCTCGACGTCGTCCACGCTCGGTTCGCGTCCTTCGGCGCGCAGGCGTTCGCACACGGTGGCACTGGTGCGGCCCTCGTCGCACAGCTCGAAGATCCGGGCGCCGTCGTCGGTGAGCGTGTACTCGCCGTCGTTGGTGCTGCCGGGGCGATCGTCCCGGATGCGCACGAAACCCGGTCCTCGCACGTAGGTCAGGCGACCGAAGCTCTCGGCGCTGGCGCGTCGCCACTGCGCCAGTGCGCGCGACAACACCTGCGTGTAGGAGCGGTAGTCGGCCCCGCTCGCGTGGTGCGATTCGAAGAAGTAGGCGAGATCGTTCCGTTGCGCCGCCGACAGTCCCGGGAACACGTGGCGGTAGAACGGCACCGGGCCGTCGACGACGAGCCCGTGCGCGGCCGCCTTGCCGCCGCTGCCGACGTACTTCTGGACGAGGTGGATCTTGCTGGCCGGCACCAGCAGCTTCACTTCGTCCTGGAAGCACAGCCGCAGGTGCTCCTCGGTGCCCTGGCCGCGGTGCACCAGCTCGGTGCCTTCGAAGCGGGCGATGCCGTGCACGGCGTGCACGACGAGGTCGTTGGGCCCGAGTTCGAAGAAGCTCTGGATGGCGCGGCTCGGCACGACGACGCGTTCACGCACGCGCGCCGCCTGCGGCACGCCGGCGAACTCGATCAGGCTCAGTGCGGTGGTGGCGAGGTCGGGTAGGCGGAAGCCCCGGCTGATCGCCGCCGGCAGCAGGTCGACCTTCTCCGCGGCGAGGTCGACGTTCTTGTGCTGGAAGATCTCGGCGAGGCGCGCGCGTTCGTCGTCGCTGCGGCAGAACAGCAGCACGCGGCCGTGCACGCCGCGGATGCTGCGCAGGCGGCCCGCGGGATCGGCTTCGCCCGAACCGACGGCGCTGCCCGCCGACAGGATCTTGTAGTCGAGGTCGTGGCTCGGCAGCGACGACAGCTCCAACCGCGCGCACGGCTGCAGCGTGTCCTGCAGTTCCGAGATCGCATGCCGCAGGTCGCTGGTGAACGCGACCAGCCGCGCCTGCCGTTCGTCGATGCGCAGCGGCTCGAACGCGACGACCAGCGTCTGCGACGGCGTCAGGTGTTTCAGCACCGAGCCCTCGTCGGTGGTGTCCTGCTTGCCGAGCGCCAGCACGAAGCGCTCGTGCACGGCGGTGGTGCGCTGGCTGCCGGCATCGAAGGTGCGGATCGACTCGAGCGTGCGGTCGAAGAACTCGAGGCGCACGGCGCTGTCGGCGCCCATCGGGAACAGGTCGACGACGTCGCCGCGCACGCTGCATTCGCCGGGTGCGAGCACCAGCGGCACCGAGCGCAGGCCGGCGGCCTGCGCCTTCTGCAGCACCTGGGTGCGGTCGATGGTCTGGCCCTGGTGCAGTTCGAGCTGCGCCTTGCTGAGGCTCTTCGGCGTGGCGACCTTCTGCAGCAGCGCTTCGATGCCGGCGAGCAGCGGCGCCTTGTCGCTGGCGTGCAGCTGCAGCGCGCGCTGGCGGGCGCTGCGCGTCGCGGCATCGGGTTCGCCGGTGTCGTCCTGTTCCTCGCGCGGCAGCACGTGCGAGGCGACGCCGAACGCAGCGAGGTCGGTCTGCATCTGCAGGCTGTCGACGTCGTCGGCGGTCAGCACCAGCAGCGGACCCTTGTGTTTGCGCACGACGGCGGCGAGCAGCAGGCCGACGGACGCGCCCCACAGGCCGCCGACCTTGCGGCGGGCGCCGAGCTCGACCTGCTCGAGCACGGTCTTGGTGACGGGCAGCCGCGCGAACTCGTCGACGAGTTGGATGGCGGGGCTCTTCGGCTGGTTGGTTGGGGTGGGCACGCGCGGCGCGGGAGGTTAGCGAATGGGGGCGCGGATGCGGGTGTTCGGGATCGACGTGCTGCTGTGCCCGCACTGCGCGGGAACGCGTCGGGTGCTGGCAGCGATCCATGACCCGGACTCGGTTCGCAAGGTGCTCGGGTCGCTGGGGCTGTCCGCGGAAGTGCCGGAGCTGGCGGCGTGCCGCGCGCCGCCGGGCGGTAGGGCTGGTGAGGGCGCCGACGACGGTGTCGCGGAGTGACGGGAGGGCAGTGCGGTGGCCTCGCGGAGGTCGCGGCGGGGGAGCGGTGTGCCCGGTGGGCGGGAAGTGGGCTGCGAACGGGCGCAGACGAGCGGGAGTGACCGGCTGTACGAGGGCGCGCGGGGGCGGCTGGATGGCGTGGATGGGTTCCGGGTGGTCCGGGACCGCTGCTTGTTCTTCCTATCCCCTGGTCCGGGACCGCTGCTTGTTCTTCCTATCCCCAGCACCGTGCGCGCGGCGAACACCGGGGCGCGCCATAATGCGCCGGTGCAGGACGATTGGCGCACGACCTCGTGGATCCTCGACCAGATGGTCGACGGCGACGACGCCGCGTGGCGCCAGTTCGTCGAGCGCTTCCGCG
>JBILEY010000309.1:0-6552 GCA_044351865.1 Planctomycetota bacterium
CGACGACGCCAACCGCGAGCTCGCCGCCCGCATCCTGCGGCTGCACGGCCACGAGCTGCTGGTCGCCGAGTCGGGCGAACGCGCGCTCGAACTCGCCGCCACCGCGGGCGACTTCGAGATGCTGGTCACCGACGTGATGATGCCGGGCCTCAGTGGCCGCGCCGTCGCCGAACGCCTGTGCGCGCAGCGCCCGCAGCTGAAGGTGCTGTTCGTCAGCGGCTACCTCGCCGACGACGAGCTGCGCAGCGACGTCGGTCTCGCGCGCGCCGAGCTACTGCAGAAGCCGTTCACCGCCAACGAACTGCTGACGACGGTGCAGCAGGTGCTGGCGCGCTGATCGGCGGCCCTCGCCGCTCGTTCAGCCGCCGCCCGCGCGCCGCGCCGCGTGCAGCAGCGCGATCGTCGCGTGCCGCACTGCGTCGGGCGACGTGCACGCCACCGGGAACGGCAGGCGCACTTCGTGCTCTTCGCCGTCGCGGCCGTCGGCGGTGGCGAAGAAGCCGCCGCGATCGACGCCGGTGACGCGCGCCCGCCCCGCGGCGACGCCGCCGCACCAAGCGACGAGCTCGACGATGGCGTCGGCGTGGTCTTCGTTCATGTGCGCGACGATGTCGTCGGCATGCGCGGCCAGCGGATCGGCTTCACCGCTCCACGTCGCGCGATCGAACCAACCCATCGCGCCGTAGCCGCCGATCCAGCGCACCTGGTCGACCTCGAGCCGCTGCACGTGGAAGCCGTGCGCCTCGCGCATGCTCGCCGCTCCCGGGAAGCGTGCGAAGTAGCAGGCCTCGGCGGCGGCGACCTCGTCGTCGTGCGGCCGCACCGCGCGCACCAGCAACGTCACCCGCGCGCCGGCCTGTGGCCTGGCCGCCGCTGACGGGTCGGCGACGAACAGGCTCGCGCGCCCGTCGCGGCGCAGGTTGCGCGTGTGCTCGGCGATGTCGGAGACGAACACCAGCGCGTCGCCGTTCGGCTGCAGCGCGTACGGCACGATCGAGCCGAACGGCCAACCGCCGAGCCCGGTGTGCGCGGTGCACAGCACGGCGTGCTGCTGCTGCTCGACCAGGGCCCGCATGGCATCCCGTTCTGGGTTCTTCGTCATGGTCCCTCCGGTGCCGGCAGCAGCGGCACGCTGTCGATCGCGGCTTCGATCGCTTCGCCGTCGACGACGACGGTGACACGGCCCTCGAGCCGCGACAGGTCCCAGCGGTTGTTGCGGTCGAGCTTCGGCTCGAGCGCGGCCAGCAGTTCGCCCGGCATCTTGACCAGCGTGATCTGCTCGGCCTTGTGCACCTTCTCCTTGGCGCAGCGCTGCTGCAGCAGGTCGGGCCGGCGGTGACACCAGACGACGACGCGTCCGCACGCCTTCGACGCGCGGTGCAGGCGATCGGGCGCGGGCGAACCGACCTCGATCCAGTCGAGGATGCGCCCGTCGCCGCTCTTCACCCACAGGGCCGGCTCGTCGGCTTCGCTGAGGCCCTTGCTGAACGCGAGCCCGTCCTTGTGCTCGAGCGCGAACGCCAGCACGCGCGTCAGCAGGTACGGATTGTCCTCGGACGGATGCCGCGCGACGCGCAGGTCGAGGTCGGTGTAGACGCCGCGGTCGACGTCGGCGAGGCGGATCTCGAAGCGATGGAGCACGTGCTCAGGATGCAGCACGCGCGCGGCGCTGTCGCGGTGCGCCCCGAGAAAAGCGTCAGCGGCCGCGGATGCGCGCCAGGACCGCGTGCGCCGTCGACGACAGTCCGGCGGGGTCCAGCGCTCGTTCGAGGGCGCGCTGCTGCCACGTCGCCGCGAACAGTGCCTCGCGGCCGGCGGCGTCGAGGTCGTGGAACGCCGGGTGGAAGCGCAGCGCCCCCGCCGGATCGCGCGGGCGATGCGCGGACACGGCCTGTTCGACGAGACGTTCGCGATCGGCGTTCATGCCATCTCCAGGCTCAGGTCGATGCCGGCGCGCTGCAGGCACTCCGCCAGCAGTTTGCGCGCGCGCGTGATGTTCTGCAGGAACGTGTTCGTCGTCATGTTGGCGCCGGCTGCCAGCTCGCGGTCGCTGCGGCGCCCTTCGTCGGCGAGCCGCAGCGTGATCGCCGTCGCCGGTTGCGGCGGCAGCTTGGCGAGGCAGTTGGCGACCGCCGCGCGCACGGCGTCGTCCGGCGCGTTCGCCGGTTCGATCGCGGGCTCGGGCAGCTCGTCGCCCGCGGCGGCCGGCAGCAGCCGGTGCCGGCGGGCTTCGTCGATCGCGAGGTTCTGCGCGATGCGCATCGCCAGCCGCAGCAGCGCGTGCGGGCGGCCGTCGCCAGCACAATGCGGCGCCACCTGCCACACGCGCAGCAGCGCTTCCTGCAGCACCGCTTCGCTGTCGACCACCGTCGCGAACTTGCGCAGGCTCGCGCGCAGCGGCGGCTCGGCGACGACGAGCCAGCGCGCGAACGCTTCCGCGTCGCCACGCTGGATCGCCGGCAGCTCGAGGTCGCTGTCGCGCGGCTCGCTCATGCGAACGGCACCTCGAGCACGTCGGCCCCGATCGTCAGTCGCACGCGCACCGGCTGCGTCGGCCAGGCGCCACCGCCCGGCAGCGTCACCAGCAGCCGCACCAACGCCCCCGCAGCGATGGCGCCAGCGGCCGTCGTGCGCGCGACGTCGACGAGCACGTCCTGTTCGCGTCCGTCGGCATCGACCAGCACGACGCGGATCGGCAGCTGCCACGCGGTGAGGCCCGACAACTCGAGCACCCACTCGCGCTCGCCGCGCAACCGCAGCACAGCCCGCACCCGCGGCGGCGGGCCGCCCGCACCCTTGCGATCGCCGTCGTCCTTGGCGCCACCGCCGCCCAAGCCGAACAGGCGCCCGAGCAGCGACTTCTTCTGCTTCGCAGCCCCCGCCGGTGGCGACGGCGGCAGCGCCAGACTCCCCTTGTCGACGTCGAACGACTCCCGCAGCGACTCCTCGGCTTCGGCGCGCGCCGGCATCGCCTTCGCCGGGGGCGCGAAGATGCCTTCGACTCCCGCCGGCGCCATGCGCGGCCGCGGCATGGCAGTCGCCGTGGCCCGCAGCCCGAGCTGGTCGACGGACATGCCGTGCGGCAGCTGCTGCGGCACCAGTTCGCGGCGCTGTGGCGCTCGAGGATCGACGGTGACCGCGGCGCTGATCGCCACCCACGACGTCAGGCGCGTGCTGATGCTGTGCGCGAGCCCGAGCGCCTCGATGCGCGCGTCGATCTGGCGCGGATCGGCGCCGGCCGCGAGTTCGACCTCGAGGTCCTCGACCGCTTCGCGGGCGAACGCGCGCACGATCGTCGCGTCGCCGCCGGCCACGAGTGCCGGCACCTGCAGGCCCTGCACGAACTCGCCACCGGGGCCGTGCGCCCGCACCCGCAGCGCACCACCGGCCGGGTTCAGCTGCAGCAGCACGCGCACCGGCGCGCCAGCGAACAGGTCCGGCAGCGCGTGCGGTGCCCGATGCAGCACGGCGGCGCCGTCGACGACCAGTTCGTCGAGCAGCGGTGCACTCGTGCGCGCCAGCAGGCGACGCACCGCTTCGTCCGGCGTCTCGTCGACGCCGACCAGCAGTTCGAGCCCGCGCCCGGCGCGCGACGCACCGCGCGTCAGCGTGCGGTTGGTCGCCGAACCGACGCCGACGACGTGCACGCGGCTGTGCGCCGGCAGGCCGGTGTGGATCGCGGCGACGATCTCCTGCTCGAAGCCGATCAGGCCGTCGGTGACGACGACGACCTGGCGCTGCACACCAGCGCGCGTCGCCGCCAGGGCGGCGAGGATCGCTTCGTGCATCTCGGTGCCACCGCCGGCGCGCAGGCCGCGCAGCCACTGCACCGCCGCCGCCTTGTTCGCCGCGCTCGCGCGCTGCGGCCCCTTGCGCCACGCCTCCGGCTGCGAGGCGAACGCGATCAGCTCGAGCCGGTCCTCGTCGCCGAGCGACTGCACCAGCGCTTCGCTCACCGCCTGCGCCTGGGCCAACGGTGCGCCTTGCATCGAGCCGCTGATGTCGAGCAGCACGATCAGGTCGCGGGCGAGACGCGGCGCGCCGAACGCGTTCGTCGGCGGCACGATCGTCAGCAGACCGAACGCCTGGCCGGCCAGCACGCCTTCGCCCAGGTGCACCGTCTGCAGCGACACGCCGACCTGCGGGGCGGCGGTGCGCCACTGCACGACGACGTCGCGGTCCATCGCCACGCGCCCACCGGCGGCGGCGAACACGACGCGGGTGCCACCGGCCGCGGCGGTCGGCAGCAGCGCGTGCGACGGCGACGCGGGCCCGTTCGCGGCGACGAGCGCATCGGCGACCAGCAGCTCCAGTTCGAGGCGCGCCGGCAAGGCGACCGACGGCGCGACGACGTCGACCGCGAGCTGGCCCGCGTCGGCGACACGGCCGTCGGCGCCGAGGTACCGCGGCGCCACCGTCGTCGGGAAGCGCCACTGCCAACCGTCGTCGACCCACTGCAGCGGCTGGTCGATCTCGATCGTCGCTTCGACTTCGGCACCCGGCGGCAGGTTGCCGAGTTCCTGCGTGAACAGGCTGCTGCGGTCCTGTTCGAGCAGGGCCGCGGTGCGGCCGCTGGCGATCGCCTGCTCGAAGCGTTCGCGCGCGCGCCGGCGGGCGTCGATCTCGCCGCGCACGACCTGATCGCCGAGGCTGAAGGTGAAGCCACCGACCGCGGCATCGGCCGGCATCGGCAGCTGGTAGCGCACGTGCAGCGGCTCCTGGTGCGGATTGGCGAAGGTCTGCACCAGGCGGACCGTGGCGAAGCCACCGGCAGCGCGCACCACGAGGCGCGTCTGCTGCAGCGGCAGCGTGCGCCCGTCGGCGGTGACGAGCTGGCCACAGGTCGGAGCGGAGGTCGGCAAGGCGGGCGAGAGTGTCGGCATGTTCGGGCTCGAAGGAAGGGTGCGCTCGCGGCGGCCCGGCCCCGGCCCGCGCACGCGCGCGAGTCCGGTGCTGGCCCCGAACCGGGTCCGTGGCGAGTGCTCACCCGGCTTCACGAACGAGCCCGCAGCTGGTGACAGCGCTGGCGCAAAAAACTCCGGCGGCGAACCCAACCGCCGTTGCCGCGGTGGCTTCAGGCCGGCCAGACGGCGCCGTAGGGACTGCTCTGCAGCTCGCTGCGGCAGCCGGCGCAGACGAGGCACTGCTCGCACAGGTCGTCGCGATGGTCGACCAGTTCGTCCTGCAGCACGACACCGGCCGGCAGCGCGAAGCGCGCGACCACGTCGTCCCGCAGCCGTCGGTCGCCGGCGACCACGCCCTCCCGCACGAGCCGCAGCGGCACACCGTCGGCGCGCAGGGCGCGCTCGACCGGTTGAAGGTGCCCGCAAGTCGCCAGCGCCGACGCGTCGGCAAGGTAGTCGATCTGCTCGTCGCTCGGCACCGCCCCCTCGAACACCATCGCCGCGAACGGCCGCCGATGCGGCACCGCTTCGATCGCCGCCTTGCGCGCGAGGCGGCGATCGATCTCGGCGTCGTCGAGCACGAGACCACGCTCGGCCAGCGCAGCGAAGGCCGCGCGGCGCGGATCGGCGCGCAGCTCGGCGACACGCTGCGCGATCTCGACACGGCGCCGTTCGGCCATCTTCGCGGCCGCGGCCACGCGTTCCTTCATGTCGTCGGGCGAACCGCCGAGGCCGTCGAGTGCGGGCCACTTCGCCAGCCGCCAGAGCACCAGCGCCGTCACCGGCAGCACGAACGCGGCGATGACGACGTGCTGCAGCGCGCCTTCGAGCTGCCAGACCTCGATCGCCAGGTAGCAGGCGGCGCCGATGGTGCCGAGCAGCAGCAGCGCGAACGCGAGCACCACCACGCTGCGCCGCAGCCGCAGCAGCCGCTCACTCACCGGAGCGTTCCTTCTTCAGCGCCTGCAGCCGCAGCGCCAGCCGCGACAACCCGCGGTAGACGAGGTTGCGCACCGCCCCTTCGCTGCGGCCCATGCGTTCGGCGATCTCCGGGTAGTCCATGCCGCACAGCCGCTTCATGCCGATCGCTTCCTGGTAGTCCTCGGGCAGCTCGGCGAACGCGGCCTCGATGTGCGCGATCTCTTCCTTGGCGACCGCGTCGCGGCTCGGCGTCAGCAGGTCGCCCCACGGCTGCAGCACCGCGGCGCTGTTCTCTTCCGGCAGTTCCCGCTCGCGCGCCGGCGAACGGCGCTCGGCGCCGATGAAGCGCGCCTTGTCGACCAGCTTGTGCTGGGCCCGCGTGTAGAGCCAGTGGCGGAACGCCGCCTCGCCGCGCCACTGGAAGTCGCCGAGCCCGCCGAGCACTTCGCGTGCGACCGACTGCACCAGGTCCTCCGGCGTCTCGCGGGCCCGCAGCATGGCCCCCATGCGCAACTGCAGCCACGCTTGCAGTCCGGGCAGGTGGCGGACCAGCAACTGCTCGACGGCGGCCCGATCCTGGGCGCGCGCTTGTGTGACGAGGGGGAGGCTGGACTCGCTCATGAAGGCTGCCACAGTATCGCCCAGGAACCGACCCCGTTGTCAGCACCCTCGTCCGCAACCCCGCCCGACCCGCTCGAAGAGCTGCTCGCCGACGCCTTCGCGGCGC
>JBILEY010000044.1:0-20048 GCA_044351865.1 Planctomycetota bacterium
TGGCCTTCTTGTCCGGCCACAGGCGGTAGAGCGCGACCTCCTGCAGGCCGCAGCGTTCGGCCAGCACGGCGGTGGTGGTGCGGCGGTAGCCCAGCTCGGCGAAGGTCTCGGCGACGGGGCGGATCAGCTCGCGGCGCCGTTCGTCGCTGCGGTTGGGGCGGGCCATGGCCCGATGCTGGCGGGGCCGCGGGCGTGCGGCAAGGCGTCTGCCGCCCGGCCCGCCCGCCGCGGCAGGCCGCAGATACCGGCCGGAGCCCGGTCCCGCGGGTGGCGCTCTCCGCGGCAGCTCGCTAGATTCTTCGCCCCTATGTTCGAGGACTTCGCCGAGAAGACCGTGTTGGCCATCAAGAAGGCCGAAGAGCTGGCGACGCAGCTCGGCGACGAGTCGGTCGCGACCGGCCACGTGATCTACGGCCTGTGCGCCGACAAGAGCGTGTGCCTGCACCACATCTTCCAGGACCTGAACGTCGACCCGGACATGTTCTCGGGCTACGTGCAGAGCCTGCCGCGCGAACCCGGCGTGCCGAACGGCCCGTTCAATCGCCACGTGCGCACCGTGTTCGAGCGCGCCAAGGACGCGGCGCAACAGCTCGGCAGCAAGAAGGTCGAGCCGGAGCACCTGGCGCTCGCGCTGATGTCGGTCAAGGCCGGCTCGTGCTACGAGACGCTGAAGGAGTTCTCGATCGATCCTGACTACGTGCAGTCGCTGATCCTGCAGGCGATGGGGCTCGATCCGGAGATGGTGCCGGAGTGGTTCTGAGTCGGCTCGTCTGAGAGGCCGACCCGCTCGCGCGACGACCACGCCGCACGACGGCGACTCGTCCCGGCTTCCGCTAGCATCGCTCCGGTGAGCGAGCCCCGGACGATCCTGCACGCCGACATGGACGCGTTCTACGCGGCCATCGAGCAGCGCGACCACCCGGAGTGGCGCGACAAGCCGGTGATCGTCGGCGGCAGCGGACCGCGGCAGGTGGTCAGCACCGCCAGCTACGAGGCGCGGCGCTTCGGCGTGCGCTCGGCGATGCCCGGTGTGCGCGCGCAGCAGCTGTGTCCGCAGGGCATCTTCGTGACGCCGCGCATGGACGTCTATGCCGCGGTTTCCGACCAGGTGCAGGCGGTGTTCGAACGCTTCACCGACGCCGTCGAGCCGCTGTCGCTCGACGAAGCGTTCCTCGACGTCACCGGCAGCCGTGCCTTGTTCGGCGACGGGCCGGCGATCGCGGCGCGCATCAAGGCCGAGGTGAAGGCCCTGACGCAGCTCACCGTGTCGGTCGGCGTGGCGACGTCGAAGTACGTCGCCAAGGTCGCCAGCGACCTGCGCAAACCCGATGGCCTCGTCGTCGTGCCGCCGGGCACGGAGATGGCGTTCCTGGCGCCGCTGCCGGTGGCGAAGCTGTGGGGCGTGGGCCCGGTGACGCAGCAGCAGCTCGAGCGCGCCGGCTTGCGCACGATCGGCGACGTGCAGCGGCACGACGAAGCGCAGTTGCGCACGGCGTTCGGCGACAGCCTCGGGCCGCACCTCCACGTGCTGGCGAACGGCCTCGATCCGCGCGAGGTCGAAGCCGAGCGGCAGGCGAAGTCGATCGGCCACGAGCTGACGTTCGTCGACGACCTGCACGACCCGGACGAGGTGCACGGCATCCTGCTGCAGCTCGCCGAGATGGTCGGGCGCCGGCTGCGCAAGGCCGGCGTGCGCGGCGGCGTCGTGCGGCTGAAGCTGCGCTACGGCGACTTCACGACGTTGGTGCGGCAGCAGAAGGTGCAAGCGACCAACGACGACCAGGTGCTCTACCAGACCGCGCGCGGCCTGTTGACGGCGGCGTGGGAACGCGCGCGCGGCGTTCGCCTGCTCGGCTTGACCGCGGCGCAGCTGGTGGCCGGCGACGCACCGGCGCAAGGCTCGCTGTTCGCGCCGGCGCCGAAGAAGCGCGACCAGCTGCTGAAGGCGATGGACGCGATCCGCGATCGCCACGGTGACGACAAGCTGCGCCACGGCGGCGGCGAACGGCGCCGCACGACGCCGTGGGGGCCGGACGCGCAGTGATCGCGCCGGTGTCGCGGCCGCTCAGTTCAGGCTGAACTGGTCGTCGGTCAGCTTCTCGACGACCTTCTTGCCGTCCTTCTTGTCCCAGTCGATCTTGACCAGCAGGTAGGCGTAGGTCGTGCCCTTCGACAGCGTGACGACCGTGTCCTTCTCGTTCTTCGCGGTCGCCTTGGCGGTGACGGTCAAGGCGCCGTTCGTGCCGGCGGCCGTCAGCGACGTGCTGTTGGTGACCCTGGTGGCGACCGTCGCCTCGAGCACGACGAAGATCTGGTGACAGACGCGCGCGTCGTTGCCGTATTTGTCGAGGTTGTCGCGCGCCGCCGGGCTGTCGTTGATCGCGTTCTTCATGTCGACCGGTTCGACCTCGAACTTCACCAGCTTCAGTTCTCCCTTGTCGAGGCGCTTCCACGCGGTGTCGAGGCTGCCACCTACGGCGCCGGCGACGACGCCTGCCTTGAAGTCCTTCTCGCTCGAGTTCTTGTAGTCGATGTCGACGACCGTCGCAGTGCGCACCTTCAGCTTGTCGTGCGGGATGTGCCCCTGCACCTCGAGGTAGTTGGCCTTCGTCAGGGGCGACTTCTTCTCGCCGTAGGAGCCGAGCTCGACCGATTCGGCGCCGGCCTTGAAGTACGACTTGCCGTTGAACTTCAGGTGGTTGTCCTTGATCACCGCCTGCTGGGCGGCGAGCGGGGCGGTAGCGAGCGAGATCAGGAACAAGAACGGGACGGCGACGGATTTCATGGCGATCGGGAGGAGGGGCTGGCCGCCGGAGTTGGCGGCCTCGAGCGCTTCCGTCGTCGAAACGTCGTCCAGCGGCGGCGGCCGTCAGGATTTCGCCGCGGGACCGGCGGCGCCCTTGGCCGCGATCGCGCCGAGGATGCGGTCGACGAGGCCGAGCACGTCGACCAGCGTGCGCTTCTTCGTCACCTTCATCTCGACGCAGCTCTTGCCGCTGCGCAGCGTGCCGAGCTCCTCGGCGAAGCCGTCGAGCAGCGCTTCGTCCATCGCGTAGAACATGACGCCCTTCTTGCGGCTGGCGAAGCCGCAGCGCCAGGTCGCACCTGGCTGCGCGCCGGCGGTGTAGACGGGCATGCCGCTGGCGAAGGCTTCGGTCAGCTGGGGCAGGCGTTCGCGGATCATCGCGCGCAGGCGCTGCAGCAGCTCCTGCTGGTCCTCCGGCGAGCGGGCGATGTAGGCGGTGACTTCGGGCAGGGTGTTCATGCGAGAGGGCGGCAACACCTTACTCGACCTTCCACGCCGGCTTGTAGGCAAGTCCGGTGGACACGATGCGCTGCAGCAGCTGTGGGTAGTCGACGCCGACGCTGGCGGCCGATTCGGGAAAGTCCTCGCCCGGGGTCAGATCGTTGTTGACGTTCGCCTCGATCACGTAGACGCGGCCCTCGGCGTCCATGCGCAGGTCGATGCGCGCATAGCCCGACAGGTGCAGCGCACGGTAGGTGCGGCGCGCGATCGCGTGGATGCGCTCCTCGACGTCGGCCGGCAGGTCGCGGGCGCGGCCGGTCTGCAGCCCGACGCGCTTCTGGTAGTCGACGTCCCACTTCACGCGCGCCGTCGCGATCGGCTCGTTGCCCTCCGGCAGCTTGTCGAACCACAGCTCCCAGATCGGGAACGTCTCCAGCCGTTCGTTGCCGAGCACGCTGACCGTGAACTCGCGGCCGGCGAGGAACTGCTCGACGACGACGTCGGTCTGCAGCGTGCGGTGCAGGAACGCCACGCGTTCGGCCAGCTCCTCGTCGTTCCGCACGACCGACGCCTGCGCGATGCCGGCGCTGCCGTGCTCGATCGCCGACTTGACGATCACCGGGAACGCCATGCGGCGCGGCAGCTTCGCCGTGCGCGTGCGCAGCGGGAACACGGCGAACGCCGGCACCGGGATGCGGTGCCAGGTCAGGATCTGCTTGCTGAGGGCCTTGTCGCCTGCCAGCGTCATGCCGCGCGGATTGCAGCCGGTGTAGGGCTGCTTGCACAGTTCCAGGAAGCTGACGAAGTGCGCCTCGTAGGCGACGACGCCGTGGAAGTAGGCGAGGATGTTGAACACGACGTGCGGCTTCTGTTCGGCGATCGCGTCGCGCACCGGCCGCAGTTCCTCGCCGACGCCGAGCGTCGTCACCTCGTGGCCGAGTCCGCGCAGCGTGCGCACGACGTCGAGCTCCATCTGGTAGTCCCACGTCGCACTCGCCGGCAGCTTGTCGGCATCGGGCGGCGGCACCAGTTCTTCGTGCATCGCCACCAGCACGCGCAGCTTCCTCATCGCTCCCTCGTCCTCATCGGCGGAACCTCGGTCGGTGTCCCCGCGCCAGTTGTTGGGTCGCCATCGTCGTCAGCACCGCCGCACCGAGACGCGTCTCCGGGCCCGGGCGCGCGATGCGCAGGTCGAGTTCGCGGCAGCGCTGCACCATCGTCTCCAGCACCTGATCGACGACGTAGCGGTATTGCCCGGTCAGCGACGACACGCGCGCGCGCAGGGCCACGCGTTCGCGCAGCAGGAACGTCGCCGCGTGCTCGCGCCGCGCCGTCGCCGCGGCCGGCGCGAACACCAGCTTGAGCTCGCGGTCGAAGCGCCACGGCTGCTTGGCATAGGTCGCCTTCTTGCGGCGGTAGAACTCGCGCAGCGTGATGCGCTGCTTCGGCAGCGAGTCCGGCCGGTCGCTGCTGCGCACGAACGGCGGCAGGTCGCCGACGTCGCGCACCATGGTGTCGAGCGCCTCGAGCTTCTGCAGCGCCGGCCAGTCGGCGTAGGTCTGCCGCCAGCGGCTCTGCGGCGTCATCCACACCGCGAAGCTCTCGGCCCAGTCCTCGGCGGGATGGCTCTGCGCGTACCAGTGGTCGAGGTGCTGCACGAAGTGCTTGCTCGTCGGCCGCACGCGGTAGGCGCTGCGGTACGGCGCGCTGTAGCGGCCGAACGTCTCGCGCCAGTCGGCGCGGCGGTGCAGACGGTAGGCGTTGTCGAACGCGTGCGCGGCCTCGTGCCGCAGCAGCTTCATGCACAGATCGTGCGCGGTGCCCTCGGCCTCGAACATCTGGTGGTGCTCGAGCTGCGCCAGGCGCCGGTGGGCGAGATAGAACGGCACCGCGAAGCCGGTCGATTCCTCGGGCGTGAACCAATCGACCGACAGGTAGACGTACGGCCGGAACACGAGGCCGGCGCGGTGCAGTTCGTCGTGCAGCTTGTCGATGCGCGCCGCCATCGCCGAGCCTTCGAGCTGCAGGTCGAGGTCGCACAGGCGCACGTCGAGCAGCTCCTCGGTGGGCAGCGTGGCCCACCAGGGTTTGCGGCGACGGGGCGTGCGGCGGCGCTTCGGCACGCGGGCAAGCCTAGGGCGCGGGCGGCGGTGGCTCTCGCGGTTTCTCGCGCGGGGCTATCGCCGGACGCCGACGGACCGGCGGTAGCTCGCGTTCCGCCCCGTAGGATCGCGCCATGTCCGACGACCTACGCACGTTCCGCCAGAACCAGGCCGGCGTCACGCCGGGTGGGCACTACTCCCACGCCGTCGCCGCCGGCGGCTTCGTCTTCGTAAGCGGCCAGCTGCCGATCCCGCCGAGCGGCGTGAAGGACCCGGCGATGCCGTTCGCGCAGCAGGTGCGCGTCGTGCTGCAGAACGTCGAGTCGGCGCTGGCGGCAGCGCACGCGTCGCTGCGCGACGTCGTCAAGGTCACCGCCTACCTGACCAGCGAAGAGCACTGGGCCGAGTTCAACGCGGTCTACGCCGAAGTGTTCGGCGAGCATCGGCCGGCGCGCGCGGCAGTGCCGGTCGGGCCGCTGCACTACGGCTTCCAGATCGAGGTCGACGCGGTCGCATACGTCGGCGCGCGCGGCTGGAACGGGGCCGCGGGTGTCAGCTGACTGGAGCGGATCGGGCGCCGAGGAGGCGAAGCCATGAAGGTCGTATGGATCACCCTGTGTGTGCTGGTCGGTCTGGTGGCGCTGGTCGCGATCGTCGGCGCGTGCCAGCCGCAGGCGCACGCCGCGGCGAAGCGCTTGATGCTGCCGGTGCCAGCGAAGCTCGTGTTCGCGGCGATCGCCGACATCGAGGCCTACCCGCAATGGGTGACCGGCGTGAAGTCGGTGCAGTGGCTGCCCGAACGCGACGGCTGCCGGGTGTTCCGCGAAGAGGGGCCGCATGGGCCAATGGACCTCGCGATCGAGCAGCGCGCCGAGGACCGCCTGTTCGTCACGCGCATCGTCACCGAGGGCTCGCCGTTCGGCGGCACGTGGACGCTGCGGCTCGACGAGCGGGACGGCCGCACGACGCTGACGCTGACCGAGCACGGCGAGGTCTACAACGTCGTGTTCCGCTGCCTCGCGCGCTTCGTCTTCGGCCACACGGCGACGATGGACGCCTTCCTTCTGGATCTGGCGAAGCGCTGTGGGGCGCTGGGGGCGACGGCCGTGGCGTGCGATCCGGATCCGCCGCCGGCGCCGCGCGTGCAGACGAAGGCGAAGTAGCGTCAGCCGGCGAGGGCCGCGACCACGCCGGCGACGATCGCGATCGCGACGAAAAGGCAGACGAACAGCATCGCGACGAGGCCCTTCGGGGTCGTCGTCTCGAGCGTCGCCAGCTCGGGGCGATCGGGCGCATGGTGCACCGTGACCGCGCTGCCGACCGGATGCCGGCGCGCCAGGGTCTCCGCCTGGTCCTTCGGCAGGTTGGCGGTGCCGCCGAATCGCACGCGCTTGCCGCGGTGGCGCGCGCCGCCGACCTCGAACTCGTACTCGACGTCGACGCGCACGCCGGGGTTGCTGTGGCTCTTGCGCACGACGCGGGTGCTGCAGGCGACGATGCGTCCCTTCGCCGTCGGCCAATCGCGGCTCGCGCGGGCGAGGCGCAGTGTGGTGGCGCAGCGCCAGGCGCCGAAGCCGCAGAGCAGCAGGCCGAGGGTGCCGGGCACGAGCAGTTCGAGGGCGGCGACGTTCATCGTGGGGAACGGAATCAGCGGCTGGCGCGCACGGCTTCGAGCCAGCCGCGGCCGAAGCGTTCGTCGGGTTCGAGGTAGTGGCCTTCGCTCCACTCGTTCAGCGACGCGACCAGCAGCAGCGGATCGTCGACGCCGCCGATCGGCGAACGGAATGCGCGCGCGCGCTGCAGCGCCGCGTGGAAGTGCTCGGGGTGCTCGCCGGTGACGACCGGCCACCACGGGTACTTGTCGGGCCGCTTGTCGCCGAAGTCGGCGCCGCGCGCGCTGGCGTCCCAGCCCGGCGCCACCGACGGCATGTAGGGCAGGCCCGAGCGCTCGGCGAACGACGCCCACTGCGCCGCGCGCAGCGCTGCGTACTCGCGGTAGTCCTGCGCGAATGGCCCCTTCCAGTCCGGCAGGAACACGTAGTGCGTGACGCTGTCGAAGCCGAGTGTCTGCACGCGCGGGAGCGCCTCGGCGTTCGGTTCGATGGCGGCGAGGTGCAGGTCGCGGTGGCCGTGTTCGCGCAGCCAGGTGCGCGCCGCAGCGATCGCCTGCCGGGCGCCGGCGTCGCCGAGTTCCTTGACGAAGAACGTGCTGTCGAAGATCGACAGGTAGCTGCGGCCGCCGACGGTGACGTAGTTGGCGCGGTGGAAGTAGTTCGTCGCCAGCATCGCCACGAACTGCACGAAGTCGTCGACGTCGCTCGGCACGAAGCGTTCGGGGTCGAGCACCGGGGCGTCGGCGCGCAGCACCGGCAGCACGCGGCGCGGCATGCGGTTGGCCCACATGCAGGCGAACGGGGCGGTGGTGGCAAGGGGGCCCTGCAGGAAGCCGCGGTCGAGGCCCTGTTCGAACACGCGCTTGCCGCGGCACCAGAACACGCCGAACACGAACGCGTCGACGCCGTGCGCTTGTGCCAGCGCGAGCCGCTGGCCGAACGCGATCGGGTCGGTGTCGTCGTATTCGCCGAGCTGCGGCACCTTCGGCTGCGCGTGGCCCGGGAAGCGCGGGCGGCAGGCGCGCACCAGCTCCCACTCGGTGAAGCCCGGATGGAACGACGCAGAGCGCTCGGCGATCGGGTGCCAGCCCGTGTAGACGTAGGCCGCGGTGCGCATCGGGTCGCGGTTGTAGCGAAAGGCGACGGCGGGTTCCGCAGGGTGGCGGCGGCGGCCATGGCATCGGCCCCGGCGTTCCCGGAGTGCGCGCTGTCCCTGCTGCCGCGTCTGCGGACAATCCGCCGCCTGTGGACTCCCGCGACTTGTTCGAGATCCTGACTCGCGAGCACATCGACTCGGTGCGGGCGTTCCTGCTGTCGACGTTGCGCGACAACGTCGCCGCCGAGGACGTGCTGCAGGAGACGTTCCTGGTCGCCTGGCGGATCCTCGATCGCTACGACCGCAAGCTGCCGTTCGGCCCGTGGGTGCGCGGCATCGCCGCCAAGCTGGTGCTGAACCACCGCCGCAAGCTCGGCCGCAGCCGCGTGCACTACTGCGACGAGGAGGTGCTCAGCCGCATCGACGACAGCTTCCGCGACTTCGCCCGCCTGCAGGGCGACACCTTCGGCGAGAAGCTCGACGCCCTGCGCGACTGCCTCTCGGTGCTCAGCGGGCCGCAGCGCGAGTCGATCAAGATGCACTACGAACTGGGCATGCACTGCAAGGAGATCGCCGACAAGCTCGGCATCGGCTTCGAAGCGGTGAAGAAGCACCTGCAGCGCGGGCGTGCGCAGCTGCATCGCTGCCTGCAGAGCAAACTGCCGGAAGGGGAGGTCGCATGAACACCGACGGAACGAACGATCGGGACGGTCAGGACGGCCGCGGCCGCGAACTGGTGCCCGACGCGTGGCGCGAACTCGACGACACGCTGGCCGATGGCCCAGCACCGGTCGAGGTTCCGGCCGAGGCCAAGCCCTGGCTCGCCGACCAGCGCTTCGTGCACGGCCTGTTGCGCGCCATGCACTCGCCCGACGTCGCCGCGCGCGAAGGGCGCGTCGCGGCGATCCTGGCGGCGATCGACCGCGAGCGTGTGCTGGTCGGCCCGCGTCGGCACTGGCTCGCGGTGGCGGCGTCGGCGCTGCTGCTGGCGTGCCTCGGCGTGTGGATGGCTCTGCCGGCGGCGACGCCGACCGCGGTCGCTGCGGTCGAACGCGCCGCGGCCGAGCTCGCGCGCGACGTGGTGCGGCGCTACTCGCTCGAGATCCGCGGCGACGGCGACAACGGGCGCCCGGCGGCGCTCCACGAGTTCGAGCTGTTCACCCGGCCCGGCAGCCGGTTCCTGCTGCGCGGCAAGTTCGGCTTCGGTGCGATGCAGTTCGGCGAGGTGCGGCTCGGTGGTGACGGCAAGGAGACGTGGTTCACTGCCGGCAACGGCATGATCCGCAACGCGGTGCCGATGGCCGAGCGCGAGCGGCTGCTGCAGCAGTTCGGCCAGGCGCTCGACGTCGGCTACCTCGACGTGCACGACATGGTGAAGCGCCTGCCGGGCGACTGCGAACTGCAGGTCGTCGGCCGTGAGACCGACGCCGACGGGCGGGCGGTGTTGCGCATCGAGGCGCGGGGGCGGCGGTCCGGCCGCGCGCGTGTGCAGCAGGCTTGGCTGCTGTGCGACGAAGAGACCGGCATGGTGAAACGGCTCGAGATCGAAGGGGATCGCCGGTTGCAGGGACCGAGAGGCATGGGCCAGGGCCGCATGACGCTCGAGTACCGCGGCGAAGTGCCGAACGACGAAGTCGACTTCCGCCGGCCGTGGTGACGCGATTCCCGTGAGCGGCGAAGCGTGAGCGGCGAAGAACGTCCGTGACGACGTCGCGGTCGTTCCTATGATCGCGCGCCGTCGCCCGCGGGCCGCATGAAGTCCGATTCCTCGCCGTCCCTCCAGCGCCTGCGCGCCCTGCTGCACGAGGCGGCCGCCGACCCGGCGGCAACGGCGCGGCAGCTGGCGGACGCGCGGGCCGCCGTCGTGCACGACGGCGCGCTGGCGCACGAACTGCTGTCCGAGGAAGTGCGCTGGCTGCGGCGCACGGCCGGCGACGTGCCGGAGTTGCGCGCGGACGTCGCGGCGACGCGCAGCGCCTGGCTGGCGGCTCGCCTGCGCGCGCTGGCGGTCGCGGCTGCCGACGCCGCGGTGCTGCTCGACCTCGCCGACCTGCGCGCGAACGCGCTCCACGCAGGCGAGACGGCGATCGCCGGCGCGGCCGAACGGGCGATCTCCACCCAGCTGGCGGCGCTGCCGCGGCAGGCGCCGATCGACGGCGAGGTCGCCGAGCGCTTCGCCCTGCTGTCGACGGCGATCGACGACGTGTCGATCCCGCAGCAGGTGCTGCTGCTGCGCTGCACCGGAGAGATCGTCGTGGCGATGGCGGCGGCGACCGGCTCGCGGCCGAGCCGCCGGCTCGGGCGCCGGCTGCTGCGCGCCGCCGACGACCGCGAACTGGCGCGGCGGCTCGAGGCGCGCATCGGTGCGCGCGGCGTCGGCTTCGTCGAGACGACCAACTTCGTGCTGCTGCTGGTCGTGCTGGCCACGCTGGTGCTGGAGTTGCTCGCTTGGAAGGGGCTGATGCACCTCACGCCGCTCCAGGAAGACCTGCTGCACTGGATCGACGCGATCGCCTGCTCGTTCTTCGTCGCCGACTTCCTGTTCGAGCTGCTGCTGCATCCGAACCGCGTGTCCTGGCTGCTGCGCAACGCGGTCACCGACCTGCTGCCGGCGATCCCGTCGGTGCTGTTCCTGCTGCCCGGACACGATGAACCGAGCGTTGTCGACGGAGCGCTGGCGCTGCGCACACTGCGCCTTTTGCGCGTCACCTGGGCGGCGCGCTACGTGCAGGCGCTGCGACCGCTGCTGCGGTCGGCGCGCCTGCTGCTGTTCCTGGTGCGCGGCCTCGACGGCCTGACCGCGCGCTTCGCGCAGCTGCTGAACCGCGAGTTCGTGTTCGTGCCGGGGGCGGCCGAGGTCCGCCGCACGATGCAGGAGCACGACCTGCGCGACGCGCTGTTCTCGTCGTTGCGCCGCGAACACGAACTGCTCGGGCTGGTGTCGGCCGACGTGCGGCTCGTGGCGATGCGCGAACGGCTCGCCGATGCACGCGCGCGCGCCGAGGCGTTGCCGGCGGCGGGGGCGGTGCGCACGCTGGCCAGCGCGCCTTCGCGCGACGTGCCGATCGACGAGGCGATCGAGTTCTTGTGGGCGCTGCGGCCGCAGGACCTCGGGCGCTGGCTGCGGCCGGCGGACATCGCTTCGCTCGATCGCGTCGTGCGTGTGCTGTCGGCGGTGCCGGTGCGCTGGCTGCCGCTGATCCGGCGCGTCGCCGTCTGTCCGCTGCCGGGCACGCCGGAAGAGCGCATCGTGCAGCTCGGCCGCCGCGTCGCTGACTGGCTCGAGTCGTGGCACGGCCGCATGCTGTTCTTCGCCGACCTGCACGGCATCGTCACCGGCCCGCAGATCCTCGATCGCGTGGCGACGGCGCTGGTCAAGGCGACGCAGCGGCCGGCGGTGCGTCTCGTGCTGTTCGGCGGCCTGTTCTCGCTGCCGCGGCTCGTCGGCGTGCAGATGGGCGCCACCGTCTCCAACTCGCTGCTGGTGCTCGGCGGCATCTGCTTCGGCCTGTTGCTGCTCGGCCACTGGCTGAAGCGCCTCGCGGGTCAGGCTGCCGAGACGTATCGGCTGACCAGCGAAGCGCACTTCCTTTCGACGCTCGATCGGGTGAAGCGCCGCTACGAGGCCGAGGACCTGGCGTTCCTCGCCGGGCGCGTGTTCGAAGGCGACGAGCACGCGAACCACTGCGCGCGCCTGTTGCGGGCCCACCTGCAGAGCGTGCGCACCGGCGTGCCGGTCGCCGACGATCGAGCGCCGGAAGCAGTGCGGCTCGCGGCCAATCGCACGGCGCTGCTCTACCTGCACTACCTCGACGGTGCGCCGTTGCACGGCAGCGACGTGCAGACCACCGAGCAGCTGCTGGCGAACACGTCGCTGGCGAACCTGCGCCAGCACTTCCTCGGCTTCGACGCGAAGGAGAAGAAGCGGCTGCGCAAGCTGAAGCTCGACGACGGCTCGTTGTTCAGCGGCCCGTATCTGTGGTTCCGCTTCATCACCGAGAGCATCGCCGTCGAGGCCGCGAAGCGAATCGACGGCTACAACCGCTACTGCATCCCGCTGGCCGAGCGCGCGCTGGCGTCGCCGGCGGCGATGGCGGCGATGCACGGTTGGCTGGAGCGGCGGCGCGATCCACGCGGCGGCCGCACGCCGAAGGAAGGGGCGCGCCGCGGGGCGCTGGTCGACTATCCGGCGACCGAGTTCACCGCGCTCGACTTCCTCGGTGGCGATCCCGAACGCGACCGTCACCTGGCGGCGCTGTTCGGCGACGACGTGCTCGAGGTGGTGCGCATCGATCGCCGCACGATGGTGCGCGAGATCTTCGGCACGCGTCCGGTGCACCAGCTGCCGCGCGCGGACCGCAGCTTCAATCCACTGCGCTTCTACCAGCGGCGGCTGTCGCACGGCCGCGTGCTGCTGGCGCCGCTGCTGCTCGGCTGGCGTTTCGTGCGCAGCGTCGGTTGGTTGATCGGCCGCGTGCAACGCATCGTGCGCGAAGTGCTCGACCCGGAGCTGGCGATGCTGCGCCGCGAGATCGGGCAGGCGCCGTTCGCGGTGGCGCAGCGCAAGATCCACCGCATGAAGGCGCCGGGCCTGTTAGAGGCGATCCGGCTGCGGCTCGAGCTCGATCCGATCTACGCCGGCGCGCCATCGGGTTGGTCGGCGGCGGCGCCGTTCGCCGACGAGCCCGAGTTCGAACGCGACGTGCGCTTCCTGCATCTGCGCGAACGCGAGGCCGTGGCACTGCGCGACCAGGCGGCAGAGGTGCGGCAGCAGATCGCGGCGCTGCATGCGGCGGTGTCGTGGTTGCCGCCGCTCGCTCCGCCGGAGTTCGCGGGCGATGCCGATGCGGTCGCGGCGGGGGAGCTCGCCGTCGGCTGTGCGTGGATCGCCGACCACCGGCACGTGCGCACGCTGCTGTTCGCCGAGCGCTGGCGCGCCGAGGTCCTGCCGGCGCTGGAGCAGCGCGGCGAACGGCTCGGTCCGGCCGCGCGCGCGTGGCGCTGGCTCTGCGGGCAGTTCGTCGTGCATCCGGTCGAACGGTGGCGGCAGCGGCACGGGGCTGGTCTGCCGGCCGCGGCGGTCGAGGCGCTCTACGCGGCGTGGCAGCGCGACGAACGCTCGGCGCGCGAGGTGCTGGCCGCTTGGGCGTCGTTGCCGGCCGGGTCTTCGCCCGCCGACGCCGCGGTGGCCGCTTTGCGGGCCACGTTCGCGCGCGGCGCCGCGGTGCGCCGCGACCTGCAGGTGCTGCGCGCGGTGCAGTCGCTGGCCGTGCTCGACATCCGCAACTATCGCGACCTGGTGTTCCAGCTGGGCGACTACGCTGCCGACGGCGAGACGCTGGCTGCCGACACGCACTTGCCGTGACGGCGAAGTGGCGCCCGAAGAAATTCTGGGAGCAGACCTTGTCGGGTCTCGTTCTCCGGACATATCCTTGACCAGTCAAGCATTCCTGACCTGCTACCAACCGAACCCATGAAGACGCTCCTCCTCCTTCCCCTCTCGTTCGCCCTCTTCGCCCTTCCCACCGCACCCTCGGCGCCGAGCGCCCCGCGCGGTGACCACGACTGGACGGTCGACGGCGGCCACAGCTCGGTGGTGTTCCGCGTCAAGCACGCCAACGCCTCGTGGTTCCAGGGCATGTTCGACAAGGTCGACGGCAAGGTCACGTTCGACCCGGCGAAGCCCGAAGCGACGTCGGTGCAGCTGACGATCCCGGTCGACAGCGTCGACTCCAACGATGCGAAGCGCGACGCGCACCTGAAGAACGAGGACTTCTTCAAGAGCAAGGAGAACCCCGAGATCACCTTCAAGAGCACCAAGGTCGCCAAGAAGGGCGAGATGCTCGAGGTCACCGGCGAGCTGGCGATGGCCGGCAAGAGCAAGACGGTGACGATCCCGGTCGAGTTCACCGGCACCGGCGAGTTCTACGGCAAGCGCGCCGGCTTCATGACGACGTTCACGATCAAGCGCTCGGACTTCGGCATGACCTACGGCCTCGACAAGAACGCGCTCGGCGACGAGGTCACGCTGCAGATCGCGCTCGAGACCATCCAGGCGAAGTGATCGTCGCTTGACCGCCGCTTGATCTCTGCGACCAGCGCCCGAAGGAAGCCATGGATCCCATCGTCGTTCTGAAGGGCGCCCTGCCACCGATCGTGGCGGCGCTGCTGTTGGTCAGCCTCGCCGGCGTGCGTCTGCTGCCGCTGGCGATGGCGCTCGGACTGTTCGTCGCGCACGGCCTGCTGCAGGCCTGGCCGGCGCTGCCACACGAACTGTGGGGCAATCCGAACGGCCGCGAATGGCTGTTGTGGGGTGTGATCGCCGCGGGCCTGGTGTCTCTGCTGGAGCACACGCGCCTGCTGCCGCAGAAGGTCGCACCAGTGGCGGCGGTGCTGGTTGCGGCGGCAACCGTGTGGCTCGAGCTCGGCAAGCTCGCCACTCGCTGGACCTCGACCGAGGTCCTGCTGCAGGTCGGCGGTGGTGGCGTCGCCGTCGCGCTGATGGCGCTGGTGGCGCGCGCCAGCATCGCACGGGCTCCCGCCGGCATCTCCAGTGCGGTCGTCTGGTCGACCATCCTGTCGCTCGACTCGCTGCTGCTGACATTGGCGTCGTCGGCGTTCCTCGGCCAGCTGTGCGGTGCCGTCGCCGCGGCCGTGGGCGCGGCCGCCGGCACTGTGCTGTGGCGAAAGCCGTTCGCCTTGACCGCCGCCGACGGCACCTGGATCGGTGTCGCCCACGGCGGCTTCGTGCTGGCTGGCAAGCACCTCGCCGACCTCGTTTGGCCCGCCGCCGTGGTCGCGATGCTGTCGCCGTGCGCGCTGCTGCTGCTGCGCGGTGGGCTGGCGAAGAGCCCGGTTGGCTACGGGATCGGCGCGCTGCTGCTCGTGGTCGGGGCGAACGCCTGGTTCGTCTACGAGTTGGTCCAGGCCTCGCAGAGCGGCTAGGGACCGCGCTGACCCGCCGCGCGATCGAGGCTCGTCACCACGACGCCGAGCACGATCAACCCGCCGCCGAGCAGCTGCATCGAGCCGAGATGGTCGCCAAGGGCGAGCCAACCGCACAACGCCGCGAACAGCGGCTGCAGCGTGAACAGCAGCGCCACGTGCGCCGGGGGGATGCGGTGCTGCACCTTCGCCTGGATGCCGATCGCGACCGCGGTCGACAGGATGCCGAGGTAGGCGAGCGTCGCCAGCAGCGAACCGTTCCACGTGACGATGCCGTCTGCTGTCGCAGCGAAACGGCCACTGACCAGCATCGCGATCGTCGCCGCGCTGGCGACGACCACCATCTGCACCAGCGTGAACGCCGCGACCGGCATGCGATGCCCGAAGCGCGACAGCAGCAGCACGTGAGTGGCGTAGCTCGCCGACGAGCCGACCTGCAGCAGGATGCCGAACAGCGTGTCCTTCGGCCCGTCGGCGGGACCTTCGCTGGGCCAGCAGATCGCGACCATGCCGGCGATCGCCAGCACGAGACCGGCGATGCCAGCACCGCCGACGCGCGCGCCGAGGAACAGGAAGCCGCCGACGGCGACGATCGGCACCATCAGGCCGGCGAGCAGGCCGCCCATCGCTGCCGACGTCTCGGTCATGCCGACCATCTGCAGCAGGTAGCCGCTGGCGAGTGCGGCACCGGCGATCAGGCCCGGCCGCAAGGCGGCGCGCAGGTGCTCGCCGGCGCCGGCGCGCAGCGCGAACGGGGCCACGCACAGCGCGGCGAGCCAGAAGCGCACGGTGACGAGGCCGAACGGCGTCAGCGTCGCCAGGCCGACCTTCGAGACGACGAAGCTGCCGCTCCAGATCATGATCAGCACCACCAGCAGCAGGTGGGGCGTGTAGCGGGCGGTGCCGGTCATCGAGGGCGGGCACGATAGGGGCGGACCCTGGGTGCGCCAGCACGAACGCGCACGCTGCGCTGGCCAGCGCTGCCGCCGCCGACTACGAACGCCCGAGCACGCGGCCGCCACTCGCCGCGGCGCCGTCTCCTCCGTATCTCCCGCGTGCGCGAACTGCTGCTGCGACTGCTGCGCCTCTCCGACGCCACCGTCCACGAACGACGGGCGGCGGCGTGGACCGCCGTGGCGTTCTTCTTCGTGCTGTTCGCGTACTACCTGCTGCGGCCGCTGCGCGAGAACGTCGGCTCTGCGTTCGGCACCGAGCGGCTGCTCGGCCTGTTCGCGCTGACGTTCGTGCTGACGACGCTGCTGAACCAGCCGTACATGGCGCTCGTGCGGCGCTTCCCGTCGCATCGGTTCCTGCCGTACGCGCTGCACGCGTTCGCCGGCAGCTTCCTGGCGTTGGCGGCGTGGTTCACGACCGGCGCGCCACAGCTCGGTGCGCTCGACTTCGGCGACCTGCGCGGTTGCAGCTACGCGCTGTTCTATTCGTGGGTGACGGCGTTCTCGGTCTGCGGCGTCACGCTCGTCTGGGTGCACGCGGTCGAGTGGTTCTCGCTGGCGCAAGGCAAGCGCCTGTTCGCGCTGGTGTCGGTCGGCGGCACGCTCGGCGCCGTGCTGGGCTCGAGCCTGTCGAAGCAGCTCGCGACCTTCGGCTACGCCACGCTGTGCCTGCTCGCCGCGGTGGCCATCGAGTGCGGGGTGCTGGCGTGGTGGCGGTCGCTGCGCGCGTGCCGACGAATGGGGCGAACGGTCGCGCCGTCGAAGGCCAACGGGCCGAGCTTCGTCGAGGGCCTCGCCCGTGTCGTTCGCGAGCCCTACCTGCGCGGCATCGGCCTGTTCGTGCTGATCGCGGCGGTCGTCGCCACCAGCTTCTACTACCAGCGCATGGGGGTGCTGGCCGGGCTCGACGAGACGGTGCGGCGCCAGGTGGAGGCCGACATCAACTTCTGGCAGAACCTGCTGTGCGTCGTGCTGCAGCTGTTCGCGACCAGCCGCGCGATGCTGGCGCTCGGCGTCGCCACCGTGCTGTGCGTGATGCCGCTCGCCAGCCTGTTCGGCTTCGTCGCCCTCGGCATCTGGCCGCTGGTGGCGGTCGTGCAGGTCGTCGAGATCCTGCGCCGCATGCTGCAGTTCGCGTTCGACAAGCCAGCGCGCGAACTGCTCTACACGCCGCTCGACGCCGAAGCGAAGTACGTGTCGAAGGCGGTGGTCGACACCGCAGTGCTGCGCACGGGCGACCTGCTCGGCGCGTTCCTCAACAACGTGCTGGTGTGGGCGCGGCTCGGGCCCTTGGCGCTGCTGGCCACGGCACTGCCTGTGCTCACCGGCTGGCTGCTGCTCGGCCGCTGGCTCGGCCGCCAGTGCGCGCGGCGCGGCGGCGAGTGAGCGCGCGTCAGCGCGCGCCGTCGATCTCGTAGCGCAGCCAGCGGCACTCGATCGGGCCGTTGTGCACCGGGTGCTTCTGGTTCGTGCGCAGGCCCAGATGCCGCGTCAGCTCGGGATTGCCGCACAGCACCCACGCGACCGCACCCTTGCACTGCGTGTGCAGGAAGCGACCGAGCGACTGCCAGCTGCCGACCAGCGCGTCCTCGTCGGGCGACAGGCGATCGCCGTACGGCGGGTTCGTCACCACGAAGCCCGGTGCTACCGGCGGCACGTAGTCGGCGGCGTCGCCGTGGTGCAGCGTGATGCGGCCGGTCAGGCCAGCGGCGGCGACCGCCTGCTCGGCGATCGACAGAGCACCCGGATGGCGGTCGTTGCCGCACAGCGGCGGCAGGTTCGCCTTGCCGGCTTCAGCGCGCGCTTCTGCGTCGTCGTAGAGCCGGCGCCACGCGGCGACGTCGGTGTCGCGCCAGCGTTCGAACGCGAACGCGCGGCCGAGGCCGGGGGCGCGGTCCATCGCCATCCACGCCGCTTCGATCAGGAACGTCGCCGAGCCGCACATCGGATCGCACAGGGGCGTGCGCTTGTCCCAGCCGCTCCGCAGCAACAGGCCGGCGGCGGTCGCTTCGTTCAGCGGGCTCTTGTGCTGGATCTCGCGGTAGCCGCGCTTGTGCAGCGGTTCGCCGCCGAGCTCGCGGTAGAGGATCGCCTCGTCGCCCTGCAGCACCAGCTTGATGCGCAGGTCGGGCCGTTCCTTGTCGACGTCGGGCCGCTTGTTGACGCGTTCGCGGAACTGGTCGCAGACGGCGTCCTTGACCACCAGCACCGGGAAGCGCGTGTCGTTGGCGAAGCTGTCCTTGATCGAGCCGTCGACGGCGAGCGTCTGCAGATGGGTGATGCTCTGCGACCAGTCGACCGTGCGCGTCAGTTCGTAGAGGGCTTCGCGGTCGGCCACCTGGCCGCGCGCGAGTTCCTCCTGCACGCGCACCGCCGAGCGAAGCCACAAGCAGGCCATGTAGCCAAGCCAGCGATCGCCGGTGAAGGCGACGGCGCCGCGGCGGTTCTCGATGCGACGACCACCGAGCGCGTGGATCTCGTCGGCGAGCACGTCCTCGAGGCCGAGCGTGCAGGCGGCGTAGTAGAAATGCGTCACGTCAGGCGTCCGTCGGCTGGGCCGGGCCCGCCGCCTTGGCGAAATCGTCGGCGAACAACTTCACCGCGCTGACCACGGGTGCCGCCGCCATCTCGATCAGCGAGCAGAAGCCCTTCTTGCGCGAGAACTCGGCGAGCTTGGTGATCTTGTCGTCGTAGCCGGGGCCCTTCTTCTGCTGCACGGCCTTCAGGATGTGCACGAACTGGTTCGTCTCCATGCGGCACGGTGGGCACTGGCCGCACTGTTCCTTCATGAAGAACTCGGCGATCTCGACCGCCATCGCCACCGTGTCGGTGGCGTCGGTGACGAGCCGGATGCCGCCGCAGCCCGGCGAGGTGCCGAGCGGGCGCAGCGTCTCGTAGGCGATCGGCACGTCGAGGTGCTGCGCCGACAAGAAGGCACTCGACATCGCCGGCAGCAGCGCGCGCAGCGTGCGGCCCGGCACGAGACCGCCGCCGGCCCCATCGAGCAGTTGCCGCCACGTGGTGCCGAACGGCCGTTCGTAGACGCCGGGGCGCTGCACGCCGTGTTCGCCGCCGGGCAGCGTGAACAGCAGCGTGCCCTTGCTATCCGCGGTGCCGATCGCGGCGAACGCCGCCCCGCCGTGCCGCGCGATCCACGCGACGTGCGCCAGCGTCTCGGTGTTGTTGATCGTCGTCGGCTTGCCGAACAGTCCCGCTTCGCCCGGGAACGGCGGCTTCTTGCGCGGCTTCGCCGGCTTGCCTTCGATCGCGTTCAGCGCCGCGGTCTCTTCGCCCGCCACGTACGTCGTCGGGCCCAGATGGATGGTGATCGGGAACGGCAGCAGGCCCGCAGCGGTCGCTTCGCGCAGCGCCTGTTCGGCGGCGGCGCGCGGACCGTGCATGTCCTCGATCAGGTAGAGGTAGCCCTGCGTGGCGCCGGTGGCGACGCCGGCGAGGGCCAGGCCTTCGAGCACGGCGTGCGCGTGGTGCTCGACGAGATAGCGATCCTTGTGGCTGCCGGGCTCGTGCTCGCCGCCGTTGCCGACGACGAACTTCTGGTCGGCGGTCGCGTTCGCCGCCAGCTCCCACTTGCGCGCGGTCGGGAACGCGGCCCCACCGCGGCCGCGCAGCAGCGACGTCGCCACTTCGCTGCGCAGCCAGGCGGCGCCCTTCTGCTGCGCCTGCAGCAACCCGGTGTAGCCACCGCGCGCACGGTAGGTGGCGAGGGGCTCGGGGCCAGGGGACGGGCGTTCGGGCAACAGCAGGTGCGGGCTCACCCCGCGGATGGTAGGTGCTTTGGCTGCGCGTTCCACGGCGGAGCCAGCACTCGCACTTGCGGCGGGCTCAGACCAACGCCGCTGACGGCTCGCGCTTCCGCGCGATGGTGATCGCGTCGTAGCTGCGCGCCAACGGCCAACCGACGAGGCGCGCCAGCTTGTAGAGCGTGCCCGGCGCGTGGTCGCTGAGCGGGCGCGGGCAGCGCGGCAGCAGGCTGCGCGGTTCGAGCGATTCCCAGCGGCAGTCGCGGACCTCGAGGCCGGCTTCGTCGCACAGCGCGCGCAGGCCGGTGGGATAGATGCGCCAGCAGTCGAC
>JBILEY010000310.1:0-6503 GCA_044351865.1 Planctomycetota bacterium
CGGGCTACCATCGTCGGCCGCCTCGCTCCCTCCGCGTGGCGCTCTCTCCATGCCGCCATCCACGCTGCCCTACCGCCTCCGCCGCGCGCGTCGTGAGGACGCCGTGGAACTCGCCCGCCTCTTCACCCTGCTGGGGCACACGACCTCGGCCGAACTGGTCGACCGACGCTGGCCGGCCTGGTCCGACGCGGGCAACCATGCCTTCGTCGCGGTGGGCTCGGGCCAGGAACTGCTCGGCGTGGCGACGCTGCACCGCACCGAGGTGCTGCACCGGCCGCGGCCTGTCGGCCGCATCACGGCGCTCGTCGTCGATCCGGCGTGGCGTGGTCGCGGGATCGGCAAGGCGCTCGTGGTCGTCAGCGAGAACGAACTGCGCGATGCGGGGTGTGGGCTGGTGGAGGTGACGTCGAACCTGCGCCTCGAGGATGCGCACGCGTTCTACGAGCACCTTGGGTATGTGCGGACGAGCTTGCGGTTCGCCAAGGAGTTGGATGGTGTGTCGGGGTGAGTTGGGAGCGTTGGCGGTGAGGGCTTGGGTGTGGTTGCGGGCTGGTTGGCGCTCCTGCTGCGGAACGCGGACTCAGGAGGAATGCGTTCGATGTGTGGCTGGACGCCGGCTGAGCGCCGCCGGAGTGAGGTGGTTCCGATGAAGGGCGGCAAGGGTGGTCGGTGATGCTGCGCGTGGCCGGGTTGCGGCGTCAGTGAGGGGCGGTAGGCTGCGCCGTGACGCGGCGAGCCGGCCTCCGGCTTTTCGCTCTACACCGATTTGGGCGGAAAGCCTGGAGTCGTTCACTACCTCTGTCGAGCAACCGAGCCGTTCCACCGGCGGCGGAGTCGAGTGTGGCTTGTGACGGCCTTCCTCTTCTTGTTCTCGCCGGTGCCCCGGTGCCAGCAGCGGCGAGTTGGTTGGGTTGGCGCTCAAGCCGCAAGCCTAGCAGGGAAGTCCATGCCGGCGGGGAGCCACGCGAATGAGCAACCGTGCGGGTGGACACCCGAGGACCCAAGGGCGCCGGCAGTGGAGAGGTCGCAAAGGATCGCCCTCCTGAGGGCGATCGAAGCTGACCCCAAGGACTTCGACTGGAGCGATCGCATGGGAACGCACCTCCACCTTGCCTCGTCGCTGCGAGCGTCGCAGAGCTCGCCGGCTCTCGGCTTTCTCGACGACGCAGCCATCGCTCGCATCTCCGAGCAAGTCCGTGGAGCGGGCGGCCGTTCGGTTGCTGGCGGCGTCAGCGCCGGCTACCCGCTGCTCGAGCGGATCGGGGATCCCTACAAGGACGCCAGGTTCGCAGGGAGCGAGCTCCAGTCGCTGGCGGCGGAAGTTCGGACGCTGCTCGAGGAACCCTCGGTTCGCGCGGAGGTTGCTCCTGCCCTCGCGATGCTGCTCCGGGTTTGCTTGGACGGGTTGGCCCGGCAGTTGGACCTCTACTGTTGGTGCGATTAGGGCGCCATGAAGACGCTGCTCCGGAGCAATGCTGTGCTGGTCCTGGTGATGCTGACCGGCCTGTTCGCAGTGCTCTTCGCGGTCTGCTGGGCCATGGGGCCGTTCACCGGCCGCTTCGGCGGTCCGCAGGTCGACGAGGTTGCCCGCATCGCGAACCGCGCCGGCGACCTCGAAGTGGTCGTGGTCGAGTGGGACGGTGGCGCGACCACGGATGTCGGTCACGATGTGTTCGTGGTCGAGCGAGGCCGGCCGCTCGAAGCCCGCGCCCTGGTCGCCAGGTTCTACGGCGCACACGTCAACAGTCGGGCGTGGGGGATCGAGTGTCGCTGGGCGGAAGGGGGCAGCCTCGTTCTCGCCTACGACGAGGCGCGGCGTGCGAACCTGGTCGTGCCGAAGGCGATCGTGGCCGGCAAGGTGGTCGCCGTGCAACTCGCCGCCGGCGAGGTGTTCGAGGAGCTCGAAGGCAAGATGCTCGAGAGGTCGAAGGGGCGCCGGTGACCGCTCGGCCGGGACTCGACGCCGCCACTCGTGTTTGGCGAAGCTCGGTGGAGGGCTATCCGCGGTCGGGGCTTCGCCGGCGTCGTGCGAACGCAACCACGAGGCCGGTCGTCGCGAGCGCGCAGACGAAGAGCATCAGCGCCATGGTGACCAGGTCCCACTCCATGTAGTCGGGGGCCGACGTGTGCCCTTGCTCGGTTCGAAGTTGCGGGCCCCACGTCTTCCGGATCCAGCGCGAAGGGAAGATCGCGCGGTTGGCGAGATGGAAGCACCAGAGCGACAGCGGGATCGTCGCGAGGCAGATCACCACGAGGCCCCTCTTCCGCTGCGTCGATGGCGGAGCTTCCATGTGCGACACAGCATAGAGGAGTCCTGCCGCGTCGCGGCCGGTTGCCGTACCGCAGAGCATTCGCAGCGGACCGCCGCATCGCACGACTGACCATGACGCAACTGAACCTCCCCGACGGCTGGACGCCCGTGAGTTGTGACGCGGGAATGAGGTTGGCTCAGAACCTTGCCAGCGAGTTGGGGCCGCAGCACGTTCTCGCTGGCGTCACGGCGATCGGCGTCGCCCGTCGGCAGGACTGTGACGACGTCCTGTTCCGACTCGATGGACATCGATGCGCTTACGCCCTCGTCCATCTCACATGGCAGAAGTGGCGCCGGGGGTCGAATCCCAAGTTCCCAGGGACGGTGCTCTGCGAACGAGAGGAAGACTTGGTGGCGCTGCTGGAGAATGAGGCTTGAAAGGAGGGGCCGGACCTGGAGTGCAACGCGACGAGCGCGCGTGGCCAAGCCCGCGAGGGCAGGAGCATTCGAAGCGGCCCGGTTTGCGAGTGTCGCATCACGTCGGATGGCTGAGGGCGACCCGTAGCGTCCGCTGACGAGCCTCTGTATCCCTTGCCCCCGCCGCCTCTCATGCAGCCTTCCGAACTCGTCGTCTACGTCGACGTCGACGACACGCTCGTCCGGCAGACCGGCACCAAGCGCATCCCGATGGTCGCCGTCGTCGCACACGTTCGCGAACTTCACCGAGCCGGCGCGACGCTGTTCTGCTGGAGTGCCGGCGGCGCCGACTACGCGCGGCGCACGGCGAACGAACTCGGCATCGAAGCGCTGTTCGCCGGCTTCCTGCCGAAGCCGCACGTGCTGGTCGACGACCAGCCGCCGAGCGAGTGGCCGAACTGCATCGTCGCGGTGCCGGCGGGGCTGGCGAGTGCAACGGTGCAGGGGCACGTCGACGCGCTCGCTCGCCGCGAACGATCGGGTGGGCGGTAGGAGATCCCATGACCCCCAGCGGGCGACAGGCGGCGGGGAACGTGGATGGCCTGGCACTGCCGGCGCGTCTCGTGCGGTTGATCGCGACCGGACAATGGCCCCGCACGGAACAGGAGATGAACAGGATGCAGGGGGATGCGCGACTCGCGCCCGACCTCGTGCGGCGCATTCGTTCGACGGAGACGTCCCTGGTTCTCTACCCAACGCCGTTCAGGACCGTGCACCGGCGCGTGGACATGGGCGATCGATGGTGGCTCGACCCTTGCGCTGCTCCCTGGGACATCGACCTTCGTCTCGCGGTGCCCATCGGGGACTTCGGGCTCGGCTCCGACGCCCCGATCGTTCTCGACTATCGAGCGGATCGCGCGCGGCCGCGAGTGCTCGGACTGCTTTGGCGAGAGCGCGGAACTGCGAACAGCTGGGATCCGATCGCCGACAGCTTCGATGAGTTTTGCGATCGACTCGAGCTGGAGGCCAATCTTCCGGTCTTCGCCAGAGAGGAGAGGAACGCGACGCGCCACACCATGCTCGACCTGCTGCGCCTGCTCGCCGATCCGGAGGCCCAGCGAGCCTACGAGCGGAACGTGCCGATCGCGCAGGTGCCAGCCGAGCTGTTCTGCATGTGGTTCGACGACCAGTACCACCCAGACTCGGTGACGTTCCAGGAGGCGTTCGACCCAGTCGAGCGCGCCGCGTTGGCACGGTTCCACGCGGTGTTCAGCGAGGTTGCCGATCGAATGCCGGATCGAATTGGACGCGTTGCCGAGCTGCATGCCCAGCGTGAGTGGCCGGTGGTGGTGCAGGCTGCAGCCCGTGTGCTGGCCGAGATCGGAGAAGGCGACGACGCGGGCAACCGCGGGTAGCGTTCTGCTTCCCGCGGGGCGCCGCACGCACCACGGAATCGGCATGGAGAACGTCGTCGAGATCGCCGTCTGGGTCGCAGCGGGACTGCTCGTCCTGGTCCTGCTGTTCGTCGGCATGGCCGTCGCCATGGATCGCACCCGCGATCTGGAGCCCAAGACGCGTCGCGGTCGCCCATGGAACTCGTCCACCTGGTGGGGCGTGTTCTTCCTCGCGGTGGCGTTGCTGGGGGCCTTGCCGATGCTTTGGGACGCGCGCCCCTACCTGCCGTGGAAACGCATGGCCGCGGCGCGCTGGCAGTGGTGGACGGTGTCGTGCCTGCTCGCCATCGTCGGCGTGCGGCTGCTGATCGTCGGTCGGCGCTTTCCGGCCCCGTCGGCGACCGCATCGCCAGCGGACGAGGTCGCATCGCAAAGCGAGGGCGAGCCGCAGCGATGACGCACCTTCGAACTTGCGCAAAGTGCAGTTCCTCGCGAGTGATCCGCGTCTCTGGCGCAGTCTTCGCCGATGCGGCGGTTTTCGCGAAGGGCGGCAATCTCCTTCGTTTCGGCCACTTCGGCAGCGCGCCGATCACGCGGTTCCTCTGTGGGGATTGCGGCTTCCTTGAAGAGTGGATCGAGAACCCTGCCGACCTGGCGAAGATCCGCGCCGCTGCAGGGATCGACGTCGTCGCGAGGCAACAGGCCCAAGGCTCCGACCTCCCCCAAGCGAAAGCAAAGAAGCGGGCGCGGCCGTGGTGGAGGATCGCCGCCGCAGCCTTGGTCGTGGGTGTGATGGTCGGCTCCCGCCTGCTCGGCGAGTCGTTCACCGAACGCCTGCCCGGCGAAGTGATGCTGCCCGGCTTCGTCAGCTACGCCACGCGCGCTGAAGTTCTCGCGAGCCTCGGTCGCGACGTGACGTTGCACGTCGTCGAGGACTCGCCGCAGATGGCGGATGGGCGGCCGCCGTTCGCGATCTTCACCGTCGAAGCGCAGCCGATGTCGTGCTTCGGACAGCGTGGCGTCCTGCGATGGTCGTTCTTCAACGACCGCCTGATGGAAGTCAGGTTCTTCGCCGACGAACCGGATGCCCTGTTCGCCGCGCTTCGCGAGCAAGGACTTTGGCTCGGTGTCGGCGAAGAACTGGAGCGTGGCAGCGTGCGCATCACGGCGGGCCAGGATGCCACGTCCCGCCGCTGCGTGGTCTGGCGAGACGAACGTCTCGCCGGGCAGCATCGGCGTTGGATCCTCCGGTATGCCTGAGCGCGAGCGGCCTGCGGAACCGCGCGGAGGCCGCGCGGATCGGGAACCTCGCCCACTCTCGCGATTCCGCATCCCACCTGCGCTCGAATCGCTGGCTGCACCCCACCTGCTCCCGATGACCACGATCGAACGCCTTCCACATCCGCCGACCGAACGCGACGTCACCGACCTCGCCGCCCTGCTCGCGGACGCCGTCGCCGATGGCGCCGCCGTCAGTTTCCTGCAGCCGCTCGCCGTCGACGAAGCCGCCGCGTGGTGGCGGCAGACGCTGACGAATCGCGGCAACGTCGTGCTGGTCGCGCGCGCGAACGGGCGCATCGTCGGTTCCGTGCAGCTGCACCCCGCGTGGGCGCCGAACCAGCCGCATCGCGGCGACGTCGCCAAGCTGCTCGTCCACCGCGAGCATCGACGCGCTGGTCTCGGCGCGCAGCTGATGCGCGCGATCGAGGACGAGGCGCGAACGGCGGGTCGCTGGTTGCTCGTGCTCGACTGCCGCGCGGGCGGCCCAGCAGAACGACTCTACGAACGGCTCGGCTGGGTGCGCGTCGGCGCCATCCCGGACTACGCGATCGACGCCGATCGGCAGGCACGGCACGCCACCGTCGTCTTCTACCGCGACCTGCGCCGCGGCGGCTGAAGGCGCGCGACGTCGCGTCGCGGTGGGCCGGGGGGCGAACCTGCGGCCGTGCGCTGCCGGCCAGTTCGCCGCGCTGCAGAGCGGACGCGCCGGCTGCAGAGGATTTCCGGCTGGAGTGCGACCGCGGCGCCGCGACTCGACCCAGAAGGGGCATGGAACCCATCCGTTCGCACGATGCGCTGTTCCGGTTCGTGTTCGGCGAGCCGGAGCAGATGGCGGAGCTGCTCGGTGGTTGCCTGCCGCCAGCGCTGGTGGCGGCGATCCGCTGGCCGACGCTCCACCGCCTGCCGGACACGTTCGTCGACCGCGTGCTGAAGGCCCGGCGCGGCGATCTGTTCTTCGCCGTGGAGCTCGACGTTGCTCTCGCCCGCGAGCTCGATCGCGAGCCTGAGGGCGAAGGCGACGGCACGGCGGACGACCGCACGCTGCTGCTGCAGGTGCTGACCGAGCACAAGGCGCAGGTCGACCGCTTCGCCTCGCTGCAGCTGGCCGGCTATGCCGTGCGGCTGCTCGAGGCGTGGCTGGAGCAGCGGCCGGAGGCGCG